>JAGKXA010000005.1 GCA_021151615.1 Cellvibrionaceae bacterium
CGATAGGGCTTATTCAAACACTATGCCAAGTTAAGTGACGCACTTTTATGGCGCAGGGTTTTTCGGAGGATTAAATCGTTTTTGTGGGTGTTTGCACTTTGCTGATACACCGAAAAAGCAGCTGCTTTTTTTTGGTGCCAGAATTCGCGGGGAGTGAGTGCGCTGAACCCTGATAATTCAGGCATAACACGCACTTTTTTCGCGCAAGTATTTTTTTTCTGCCAGAAAACCTGACCACCCCAAGCGCATGTACCTTTCCGATCAATCGGGTGGTTAGGAAAAATTGTCTTATAGATCTGTGATTTAGCGTGACATTTGTGACGCGCGAATCAGAGTTCGTACATCTATACTAGAAGTCAGTTTCAGCTCCTTTATTTGGATAAAACCGATGAAATTGTCCCTGGGTACCCTGATTTTGGTGATTTTGCTGCTCAGTGCCTGTTCTTCTGTGGTGCAAAAAACATCATCTTTGGCGGATAAAGGCCCTTTGGCTCTGGCGTTGTCGGGGGAATTGATTCTGGGGCGTACTTATAAGAGCGACGAGTTACCGGACGAGGATTTGTTTGGCCTAACCCGTGAAATGGAGGCCTTTGCTGAGTCGGCCACCAGCCATGTACGCTTGCAGGATTCCAAAGCCGAGGCGCTGCATCTGGCATTGATGAGCTCTACCGACGCTGGCGGTCGGGGAGTCACCTACAGTGCCTATTACACCAATACTGGCATAGAGGCATTTGAGCAGCGCCAGGCCAATTGCCTGAGTTATACCTTGATGTATGTGGCTATGGCGCGCCATTTGGGGCTTAACGCCGAGGTGAATGAGGTGATCTTGCCGCCCACCTGGGATATGCGTGCGGGTGATACCTACTTGTTTATGCGGCATGTGAACGCCAAGGTCTTTATGCCGCGCAAACGCAGTTTGCCCTGGGTAAGAGTAATGGAGACGGCGGACGTGGGCGATATAGTAGTGGATCTGGAAATGCGCCGTTTTAAACCCCACTACAAACAAAAAGTGATCGGCAAGGATCTGGTGGCTGCACAGTATTATTCCAATCGCGGTATGGAGTTGGCGGCAGAAGGCAAAACTACCGAGGCATTTTTGTATTTGCGCAAGGCGTTATTAATGAGCGAGGAGCCCAGCTATATCTGGAGTAATTTCGGTAGCTTCTATCGCCGCCACAAATTTTATACCGAAGCTGAGGCAATTTATTTACACGGATTGGCTATTAACCCGCGCGATTACACCATTATGCATAATTTGGCGGGGATGTATCAGGAGCTGGGGAATGTTGCAAAACATCAGGAATATCAACAGCGGGTTCGTCAGCACCGCAATGCCAATCCCTATTATATGTTTAAGCGTGCAGAGGAGTTAGTCGCCAAAGGCGATGATGAGAATGCCTTGTCTCTGTTAAAAAAAGCGCTTAAAAAGGAAAAAGGCGAACAGCGCTTTTATCGGTTGGCAGCGGAAATTTATGAACGCAGGGGGGATACCGACAATGCAGAACAGATGCGCGATAAAATTTATCAACTTAGTACTATAAGGTTTTAGAGCAGCGGTTAATTGGCTTTTACTTTCTGGATAACAAGTTGCACACTGCCCACTTTAAACCCCCATTTGCGTAGCGTGGATTCGTTTAACAGCGTGCTGTTGTCTACCAGCCACATCCAATCCTCCACCTGTAACTGCAGGGGTGAGCCTTGGTAATCCACTTCCAGCGTATAGTGTAATTGCATCGCATTGCCGCGCGTTTGCGCTGAGCCTGGCCCTATCACGTCGCCAGCGGTTGCTGTGTAGCCCTCGGAGGTGGGTGTGAGTGTCCATGTTCTATGTTGGATTTCGCCGTCATTAAATAGAAATTGTTCTTCCAAAGTCCCTATGCCGTCTTTCCAGTAAGCATTTATTTGTGCGCTGAAGTAGCGTGTTACTTTTCCACTTCTGTTTTTTACCACACCGTGAGCAGTGAGTGGCCCGTTAAAAAAAACGTCTGGCTTTAACTCGGGTTTATTGGAGTTATAGTCGTTGAGGTGGGTGTTGGAGCAAGAGATGAGCATAGTAATCAGGCCCATTAAGAAAATGGCTTTTGCGGAAATAGACATAAGCTTGTCCTGCAATGGATGTAGCTAATACGTTGTTGTTCTTATACGTCCCGCCAGCCTGAATCGATCAGTCGGAAACGATTTCAAGCGATTGACCAGATAACAACAGCGATCTGAAATCAATGGCTATTGGCAATGAGTAGGGGTTAAGGTTTTTTGGGTAAAGGTCTGTAATTGTCCTTTCACCTATATGGACTCCCTTGCTGTCTCCCCCTAGGCTTCGCCCCACAACAAGAACCGCGAGGATTGGATATGAAACAACGACTACTACTGGGTATTTCGCTGGGCAGTCTGCTGACCACACAGGCATGGGCGGGGGAATGGCAAAGCCTGTTTAATGGCAAAGACCTCTCTGGCTGGGAAACCTACGTGAGTTACCAGCCGGAAACCAACGCTTACAACCTGGTTTCCAAGCACAAGCCGCGCGGCGTGAACAATGACCCTAACAAGGTGTTCTCGGTGGTGAATGGCCTGTTGCGCGTTTCCGGTGAAGAGTGGGGGGGTATTACTACCCTCGCTGAGTTTGAAAATTTCCATTTGAAATTTGACGTTAAGTGGGGCGAGAAAAAATGGGCTCCGCGTTTGGAAGCACGCCGCGATAGCGGGGTTTTGTATTTTGCTGTTGGGCCCCAGGGTGCACAAAGCAATCACTGGATGCGCAGCCACGAATTCCAGGTACAGGAAGGCGATAGTGGTGATTACCACAGTTTGGATGGTGTTATCATCGACGTGCATGCCGGTGATGCCAACGAGGGTGATTGGAAATTCTATGCCTATGACCCCAAGGGGCCTTTGCGCAAAGATATAGCGGCGCGTGTGCTCAAACTGGGTCTTTACGAAAAGCCCTATGGTGAATGGGATACTATGGAAGTCATCAGCGATGGCAAAACCCTCATTCACAAAGTCAATGGGCACGAAGTATTTCGCGGTTTTAATTCGCGTGAAAAAGTGAATGGAAAATACGTTCCGCTAACCCGCGGCAAGTTACAGATACAGTCCGAAGGTGCGGAAGTTTTCTATCGCAATATCCAGATCAAAACCCTGGATAAGCCAGCGGCCCAGTATTAACGCTATGCTAATTTATTTCAAAGGAGTTGTGCATGAGCCCTTTCTATTCTTTCACTGCCGAGCGACTGAGCGGTCAAACACAAAACCTCTCTGATTATGCGGGCCAACTGGTATTGGTGGTCAACACCGCCAGTAAATGTGGATTCACACCGCAATACGCCGGCCTGGAAGCCCTCTACCAGCAGTTTAAGGATCAAGGGCTTGTGATTCTTGGTTTTCCTTGCAATCAATTTGGCAATCAGGAACCGGGTGGGGCTGAGCAAATTGCCGAGACCTGTCAGATTAATTACGGCGTAAGTTTTCCCATGTTTGCCAAAGCGGATGTCAATGGTGCAAATGCGCATCCATTATTTCAATGGTTGACGAGTGAGTTGCCGGGTTGGTTGGGGAAATCCATCAAGTGGAATTTCACCAAGTTTTTAATTGGTCGGGATGGCAAACCGATAAAACGCTTTGCCACCATTACCAAGCCAGAGCGGATGGCTAACTTTATCCAGCGGCAGCTTGAAAAATAATTGCACAATTTTTTAAAAAATAATCACATTAACTTTTTACTAGAATAATGATGAGTGCAAAAAATACTATTGTGATTGCGGTAATCGCATTTGGGTTGGGTTATTACGCCAATGAGTATCGTCATACGGTGGATGCTATTACTGTTGGCGATACGTCTGACGATCCATTAATTACCGAGCCATCTGTACAGGCCTTTCAACAAGAGTCTGTACGGCAAATGCCTGTACCGCAATTACCTGCACAAGAAATTCCTGCGAGCTTGTCACCAACCAATACTGCGGTATCCTCGGCGCAAACAGCGGCGGAGTTGTCACCTATTGAGCGCGCACGTCAGCTGGTTGCCAATAGCGCTTTTCCAGCGGCGGTAGTCGTACTGAAGGAAATTTTGCAGCGGAATCCCGCCGATAGTGAAGCACTGTTGCTGCTCGCGCGAGTACTGGAAAAGCAAGGTAAGCATGAAGAGGCAGTGACTATCTGGTTTCGCTATCTGGATAGTGAAGTGGATGCAAAAAAAACTGAAGATGCATTGGCCTATTTATCCAAATATTTACTTCGTCTGGTGAATAATCCCGGTATTTTTGGCGCGAGCCGCGAATGGTTGATGGCTCAACTCAATGATTTGATCAAGCTCACGCCGGACAATGGTGAGTTGCATCTGCAGCTCGCAGATATGCATGCAAAAGCGGATGATCAGGAGCAGGCGCAATACCATGCGTTAATGGCGGCAAATCAGGATGAAACGCGCACGCGTGCCGAAGCGTTTCTTGCGCAATTAACCAATAATGCCATTGCTGCTCAGACCGATGAGCTGGAACACAAGATTTCGCTGGTGCGCTTTGGTACACAGTTTTTGGTGCCGATCACAGTGGAAGGAAGAAGCGTAAAACTGTTGCTGGACACAGGCGCATCGATTAGTGGTTTGACCTCCAGCTTTATCAATCGCAATTACAGTGTTGTAAAATCTCCCAAGCCCATTCAACTCAATACCGCGAGCGGTACTGTGGAAAGTTTTTTATTTGTGGTGGATTCGCTGCAAATTTCCGACCTCACCTTTAATAAACATATGCTCGCTCGCTTGCCCATGGATAATTTCGATCACTTTGATGGCTTATTGGGGGTGGATATTTTAGGGCGGTTCGAATTTGTTATCGATCAGGAAAAGGCAGAGCTGCGCTTGCGTAAGCGGCAATAGCACAATGTCGCTGTTTCAACGTTTTGCAGTTTTTTTGTAGAACTGTTTATCGCAAATAATCAAAAAGCTAATAACCTCTTGGCTGCTGACAGCAGATGAGTGGGCTTTTATGATGGCTGTTAGTCGTTTGTCTTTGGTGTTGTATGGCTAATAATCATAAAAAATCTGGCTTCAGTCTTGTTCTACTCAGTCAGCTTGTGATTGTGTTGCTCGCGGCAGTGCTTATTCATTGGCTGGATGTTCCGCTTCTTAAATCTCGCGTCACTGAATGGGTGGCTGTGTGCACGGGGACTTTGCTGGCCATCCTGACCTACGCACTGTTTGTTCTCCTGTATCGTTTCGGTGGAACCTTCGCCCGGCAATTATTGAACGATGTCCGGCGAGTATCCGGGTTATTTGCCGGCTATTCCTGGGGGCATTTCCTGCTGATTGCAGTGCTCGCCGGTGTGGGAGAGGAGTTGTTGTTTAGAGCATTCCTGCAGGGTTGGCTTATGAGTCATTGGGGGATTGGATACGCAATGCTGGTGACCTCACTGGTGTTTGGTTTTTTGCATTATTTATCTTTTGCGTACTTCGTTAGCACGCTCATAATGAGCCTGGCATTCGGTTTGGTGTATTACCTCTCTGGTAGCCTGCTGTTAGTAATGGTTTGGCACGGGGTTTATGATCTCATCGCATTGGGTGTGATAATTAAATATCCCTGGGTCATCGGTAAAAGTATGCCCTAAAGTTGAAAGCCGCACTTTTCTGCGGCTTTCAACTTTAGGGCGTTACTTTTATTGTTGAGTGGCTTTTTTGCGACGCACCATAACTAAACCCAGCATTCCTAAACTAAATAAAATCATTGATGATGATTCCGGTACGCTTGCAGCACTAGCAGTGCGCACATACCAGGTTTCGTAAACATCCTCTAATGAACCTATGTCAAAGCCATTGGTAATTCTTCCTTCTGCAGCATCATTTAAATCTATGTGGTTAAAGTTGCTCCAGTATTCAACAGCAAAACGATAAACCGAATGATCGCTAAAACCGGATTCAGGATTTACACTGGCGTTGCCGATAATGAAATCACTCCAATCCGGGCGCAGTGCCCATTCCTCTGTGGTTGCATAACGCCAGCCTTCGCTCGCACGGTATTCAGGGGTTTCAATGTTGCCTGGGCCCCATTCGCCAGTACCAATAGGGCCTGCGTATACCCAGTCCAGTCCGTTGAAATTGAGCAGGATATTTTCATCGGGAATTATTGTTGATGCGTCGATGATTACTGCCTGGCTATTCATGCTAGCGAGTGCGCCAAGACTGAGTGCGAGCGTTGCAATTAATTTTTTCATGTTGTTCTCCAATGTTTTTTCATGCTGTGCCACAATATTTTTTTCGTGCTGTACTAAAGAGTTTTTTATGAGCCGCTATTTTTTTGCGGCTCTTTTTAATGGGGTTTATTGTTGATGCAAATAACAATTACAGTTTGGTAATGCGGAACCAGTTAATGTTCCAGCCACTTTGCTGGGCGTAAATGCCCACATTAAATGTGCCTGCGTTGAGCGTGACGGTTTGGCTTATGGTGGTCCAGTTTTGCCAATCGCCGGTTGCAGGAATGGTGACGTTGCCGAGCAAAATGGAACCGCCATTTAAATCCAGCGATAGCATTGCGCCTGTAGGGCTGGCTACGCGGTATTCAACCAAATAGGTGCCGCTGGTCGGGAAAGTGATATTGGTAAATGCCATCCAGTCGCCTGCATCTATCCAGCCTACATCTTGCCCACCGCCAATATCTTGCGTTGCTTCGGTTTGCACGCCAGCCATAAATGCATAGGACTCCGCTTCAATGTGTTGGCTGAATGCAATTACAGAACTGGTGCTGGATGCGCTGGCATTCGTTGAACTAATTGCAGTGCTGCTGGCAGTTGAACTTGATGAAGCGGTTGATCCGCTCATTACAAATTCAACCCAAGAGGTATCCATTGCGCCAATGGTTTGTGCGATGGTAAAGAAGTAGCGAATACTTGCCCCTGCAGGCACACCGGTTAACTCATAGCTGTTGGAGTTATCTGCATTGTGCGTCATGCGAATATTTTGTTGACCACCGCCATTCACCGTGAAGTGAATGTCCGCCCAGGCTGCATTGTTGGCAAAGAATTTCACGGTGCTGCTATTTACAATGGTGTGACCATAACTTTCATTACTGATTGCTGAGCTTTGCGCACTGCTATTAGTTGCAACACTGGAAGCAGCCAATGAACTATTAACAGCAGCGCTGGTGGTTACTGAACTGTTTGCTGTGGAAGTGGCGGTCGAGCTATTTGCTTTTGATGACAATGCAATTGATGTGGTAACACTATTGGTTTGCGAACTGGCCAAACTGCTTTTGCTGGAGCTGCTGGCAGGTGTGCAACTGGTATTGGTCGGCAATGAATCCGGCGTTTCACCCGTGCGTTTAATACGGAAACCATTGGCGGGAACATTCAGTGTCATGCCGTCAGAAAATAAAACGTATTGCGCACTGCAGCCAAAGTTGTAGGCAATGTAAGTCATGCTGCCGTTTTTATTAAACGCAACGGCCGTTGGACTGCTTGCAGTCAATGCGCCGGTACCGGTAGACAATTGACCTAACTGTTTTAAGGTATAAACCCAGTGGTAAGTGTGCGCTTTGGTTTCGCCCGCTTCGGGAATATAATTAAATCCGTAGCCGAGTAAATCATCAACGGCAGCTTGCCCATCGGTCATTGCCCAAATATTCCACCAGACATCGCGCCATTGGTCGTTCGCTAAGCCGGAGGGTTTTCCATTGTTGGATTGCGTCATACCCAAATCAACATACTGGTCGAGATAATCCGCGTGCTGACCGATATGAAATACTAACGGGCTGAGTGGTAAACCCTGGATTCCTAAAATATGTGCGTAAGCGCCGCTGAACCAGGTAGAAAATACATGGCCATTGCCCCAAATAATTGAGGTAGTCATCTTTGGATAAGCCGCGTCAAAGTTGTCGTAGTCGCCGGTTAAACCACGGAAGCGATCCAGGTTATTCCAATATTCCCAATAGGCCGCTGTCGATGAAGCGTGCAAATAAATACCGCGATCAGTAATCGCTTTATTGCGCGTGATCTGGCCGTACAAAATCATTGCACCATAAGCGTTAGCGGCTTCCGATGTGGATTCGTTGTTATTGCCCAACACAAAATTTGCGTGGCCGGAGGCCCAGGAAAAACCGTTGGCCGGATCAAAGTTGCGCAGGTAGGGGAACAGGGCATCATCGCGCGCGGCGGCGTAATCGCGAATTAACAATTCCACCATAGGGCCGTAATTAGCAGCGTTACACCAGGTTGCGTCTACGCGGCAAATTTCTGCGGCAGCGCGGACAAAATAGCCGTAGTGGAAATGGTGATCATTTAATTGTTGTTGTGCACCAAATGACTCATCGTAACCGAGTAAGGTATTCCAGTTGCTGTCGTAAGAAAAATATTTGGTGGTATCCAACCCGCCATTGGTATTTGCACGGAACCAATCCTGTAACTCGGCTTTCAACCAGTTAATTAATTGATCTGCCTCTGCGGTCATACCAATTGAGCGGGCGATAGCGGCCAGTTCGGCAACCTTACCGTAATTTTTTCCGGCCCAGTAGGTATCAGTCGCGCTGTTCCAGCTTGATGCACCTTGATTTACAAATTCAGTCACCAGGGCTTTTAACTGGTTGTTGTCGTAGTCGCCGATATTTTCGGGCAAGTAGGGCAGTACACCAACAAATGGAATGGTGTAACTGAAATTTTTCGTGGCTGCAAATTTGGTAATGCCGCGTGCGCTACGCACTTTGTAAGGGCTGGTTGCTTGAGTTGAATTTTTCCAGGCCATGGGCAGCATTCCGGCCATGGTATTTACTGCAACATTGTTAAACAGGTATTGATGAGTCACCGTGACTTTATTATTGCTGCGATTCACGCTGTAATTGATGGTGACTTTATCTACTGGTTGGGTCGCGTATTGGATAAAATCCTGAATCATTGCTGTTGATGGTGCCGTTGCTGTGGGCAAGAGTGTGACGGTTACGCGCTTGCTGGTGTTGGCAATACCGACCGTGTTGGTATTGGCATTATTAAAAGTAGTGGCATCGTGACCGGTTACCAAAAAATAATTGCCGTTGCCTGCAACGTTGGTCCACACGCCGAGCGTATTTCCTTGCTGATAGAAAATTCCTTTTTCCCCGCCGTCAGCGGCTTTGGTACGCAATTGCAAATTGCCTTTTAATACCGTGAAGTAGGCGTAGGCAGAGCCGTGTACAAAAGTGGCTTCCATTACCGGGGTGCTACCGCTATTCCATTGCACAGTCACTGAGCCGTCGCTGTAATCTTTTAAATAGGCTTCGAGGTTGTTGTAGTCGCTATTACCAATCGCAATGCCATCGAAGACTTCATTAAATGGATCGGGAATTGAATATTGGGTTGCGGTGGGGCTGGTGCGTAATCCACCAGGAATTCCCAAAATGCGTACGCCGCGTTCGGTAATGCGCGCGGTCATTGGATCGGGAGTAATGTAGCCGGCGCCATTAGGATCGCCCACTTTCATTTCACCCATAAAGGAAATTGATCCCCACCAGCGATGAGTCATGGTAGGTTTGCCGTTAGCGGGTGCTACTTTTTGTGGAAAGATTGGTGTGGGTGCGCCTATGGGGCTGCAGCTGCTGACGCCGGGTTTGACGATGCCAGCGTTGTAAATCCAGTTGCCGTGGTCAACGGCGCATTTGTAGCCCGCAGGGTTGGGGCTGTCGCTGATGTTTCCCGCACCGTAACTGGTAATAGCGGCAGAGCAGGCAGGCGCGAGTGCAACTACCCCCAGCAATAGGGCATGTCGTAGCAGTTTCATGGAAGCGTCCTTTTATTATTAAATGGATGGGTTGTTGGATCTGGTTGTTGTATCTGATTGTTGGGTTAGCGTTATCGAACAAATATTACTCTTGGCGATAGTTGTGCCTGTCGCACAAACCTTGAGCAGGCTAAAGTGGCTGGCGAATTAAATCGTCCCAAATTGAAAGTAAGTTCAAGGTGGGAGGGTTCACTTTGCTACCGATAAAGCGGGAATCAGATATGAAGACTGTTTTTGTTGAGAAGTATTGGTAACGGGATTAGAGGAGAACAGATTGTGGGAAAGCAATACACCGAAATTACTGAGCCGCTGAAAGAGTTTATCGCGCGGCAGAAAATCTTTTTTGTAGGCACCGCGACAGATACCAGTCGCGTGAATATTTCGCCCAAGGGCATGGATTCACTGCGAGTACTGGATAGCAACCGCGTGATCTGGTTGAACGTGACAGGTAGTGGCAACGAAACGGCGGCGCATCTGCAAACACACCCGCGCATGACAGTTATGTTTGCGGCTTTTGAGGGCGCGCCCATGATTTTGCGTTTATACGGTAGCGCTACGGCGATTCACCAGAGCGATGCTGAGTGGCCCGGGTTGTATGCGAATTTCCCGGCAAACCCGGGCGCGCGGCAAATTTTTGATCTGCAGGTAGATCTGGTGCAAACCTCCTGTGGCATGGCAGTTCCTTTCTTTGATTATGTAGAGGAGCGCGAACAGCTAAACCAATGGGCAGTAAAAAAGGGTGATGATGGTATTCGTGAGTATTGGCGCGATAGAAATCAGTTAAGTCTGGATGGTTTGCCGACGGGCATCGCTGAAAAACTCTAGGAGATTTGGACATCCATTTCTGCATCCCCTCAATAAAACAGCGCCCGGGTTATTGTCCGGATGGAACTGCAGCCTGCTGCGGATAAAAAATGGCTTCCTCCGGATTCCTGTGCCAATCATATTCAGCGCCCAAGGCGGCGGCCTCTGCTACCGCCCTGCCTGCCAGACGGGATACCAAATGGAAGGCCATATCCGTTCCAGCTGAAACTCCGGCAGAGGTTACATATTTCCCTGCATCAACCCAACGGGAAACATTATCCCAATGTACTTTGGGGCCAAATTGCGTAACCCACGCAAATGCCTGGTGGTTAGTCGCTGCCGGTTTGCCATCAAGTACTCCTGCGCGGGCCAATAGTGCCGCGCCCGTACATACGGATGTCATGATTGGAACCAATTGATCCATCGTTTTTATCCACTGCATTAATTCGTTAAACGCAGTAGGGTTCGCAGTTTCCATATTCATGAGTGTTCGCACCCCCTGGCCGCCGGGAATCATCAATAGTTGAAATGATTGCTCCAATGCGTCATTGCGAAACCAATCCGGTGTTACACGGGGACCGTTATAGCTTCTAACCGATTGGGGCTTGTCATTTGCAGCACAGGTTTTTTCTTCGGTGGATATGAATTCAATGTGAAACGGATAGGGTGCGGGATCTGAATAGTTCGTACCAATAAAGCGTGAAATTGAAAATGCTTCGATAAATCCCCACACATCGAGGGGTTCAAAATCGGGAAATACTAAGATGCCGATTTTAATGGTCTGTGGAAATTGTGTTGAAGTGTTTAGCATCATGTGAAATCCGGTTGTGTTATTTAAAAAAGAAAAGGTTAGCTACCCAAGATAGCTAACCTGAATTGCATAGGTTTTATTCTTGTGCCGCAGCGTTATTTTTGCGGGACGCCAAAGCCCAGAAACCACGAGAAGTCCAATGATTTAAAATCTGCCGGGAGTGGTGTTGGTATACCTACGTTAGCAGATCCTTTTGGCGCTCCTCCTGGTGGAGTGGAGCCGTCTTTGGTATTGCGTTGGGCATAGGAATGGCAAGTAATACAGGAAGCTTGTTGTGGAAGAACTTGCGCATTAAATTCTACGAATGAATTACCCAGGTTTCCGTGGCTTGCAGTAGGTTGATCATATTGTGTTTGTGTACCGACCAACCGGTAATTCTGGAACGATTTATCCAGGCGATTACCTGCTGCTTTAAACAAAGTTTGTAATGCCGTTGTGGCCTTGGTATTGGCACCGGTGGACTTGGCGGGTTTCGAACCCCAGGGGTCGAGGCATGCGTTATAAAGTGCGGGATTGCAACGGTTTGGATTGGTACGTTTATCCTGTGGTTCAAAGGTAGCCCATAGCCAGTTTGGATATAATTTTGAGCTGATATGTATACCCACCAGGGCGTAACATTGGCCACCAATCATTTCTTGATAGACAGTGGAATTTTTTGTTTTGCAATCAAATGTCACACCAGTATAAGACGATGCGGGTACCCAATCTGCTTTTACTTCCACGGCGGCTGTTGGAAAATCAATGACACCGCCAGATTGCAAATATTTCATTTGTCCGTTTACAGTCAGCAATCCTTTGCTATTCCCATAGGCCTCCTCGTCAGGATTAATGGTTACTTCTTCGCAGAAAACCGGCGATGCGGATAAATTTTTCGGGACAAATTTTTCCAGCCCGGTTCCTTTGGCTGCAGCCAGGGTAGTCATTGCTGCACAACCACCGGTGCGTTTTGGTTTGTCGGGTGTCAAGGTGCCGGTGTTTGCTGCCAAAAGTAAACTGCTGTGTAGACGTTCTGTGGGGCAATCATCGGGATTATTCAAGCAGGCTTGGGTCTTCCAGGTTTCCCATGTCAATTGGTTATTATTTATTTTACAGTTGATTGCAACGAACAATCGCCAGGCTGTTTCTTCTTGCGTGGCTGCTGGTTTAGTGGGAAGTGCGCAGGCATCAATGGTGGAGTTGTTTTGATCCTCTGCTGACCATGCGGGCAAACTGATACCTGCATTTAATCCTATAGCGATAACAAACAACCGGCACACGGAATTTATATTCATTTTTGTACGGCTCCACGAGTAAATTTTATAAACAAAACCGGCCGCATGCCGATTTCATTGGAGCCTAGTTGGTGAAATCCTACCTCGCTATTACATTGGATTACATAGCGAAAAATTGTCGCTTCACATAACTTAATGCGAGATTATTGTTGGAAATCGATTGCTGAAGAGTAATTCATTCTTGTTTGTGTGCTATTTGGCGCGAACAAAATAAAGAAGGTCGCGCAGGGCGACCTTCTTTGTTGATTTGCCTGATTGATTTAAAAGAAAATCCAGTAAATCAACGCAAGATACAAGCTGTATTGCAACACATAATAAAGCGGCTTGTTAAACGCTTTAATTTTTTTGCCCAGAATACGTACTTGATACAAGTAAGCAAACGCGCGATTCAAGAATCCCACCTTATCGCCCTTCACATTTTTGGTGGCTGCACCGGCAACTACCAGGCGCGAAAAAATCTCGTTAATCCAGTCGACCCATTTGAAATCTACCGGGCGTTTTACATCCAAAAACAAAATAATGCGGTTTTGATCGGTTTTGTTTTCAGCGTAATGGATGAAAGTTTCATCAAACATCACTGCTTCACCATCGCGCCAGGAATACTTCTGCCCATCGACCGAGATGTAGCAGTCATCATTATTAGGGGTGACTAATCCCAAGTGATAACGCAGCGAACCGGCGTAGGGGTCGCGGTGTTTACCGAGGCGGGCACCAGGCGGCAGCATGGTAAACATCGCTCCTTTTACATTGGGCAAGCTATTAATCAGCGCGACCGTCTTGGGGCACAATTGCTCCGCTGACTTCAAATTAGCGCCATACCATTTCAGGTAAAAGCGTTTCCAACCGGTGCGGAAGAAGGAGTTAAAGCCCAAATCATCCAGGTCGGCAGAGGCTTTGATGTGCGCTTCTTTATTCAGGTTGACCGCTTCATCGCGAATCACCTCCCAGTTGTCCTGCAGGATTTTCAGTTCTGGAAACTTGTCTACATCGATATAGGCTGATTGGGTGTCTTTGGAAAAGAAATAAAAGAGACAGTTAATCGGTGCAAGGAAATTGGAGTGATCAGTCAGCTTGCGGGTGAACTTGTCGTGCTGAACTACCCCCCGGTTTTGTACATAAAGCGCGGCAAGGATAAATACAGCGAGAACGATTAATCCCATAGGTAAAACTCCCGTTGATCTTAGGTAAGCGGGCACAATACCGACTGGTATGGAAAATTACAAGCTAATTAATGTCACCTTTTGTAGCGGTGTGTAACGAATTATGGCAATTTTTAATGTATGTTTAGATGACATGTAACATTGTTGTCAATAACCGAAAGGGATTTACATCCTTGCTTTAATTTCCTTGGGTTATGTTTTTATGTGTGCATACCGATCTGTCTAGGCTTTGCTCAGGCACTTGAGTGCGGCCGCGGCGGCCGATGTTCGGTTCTCTACCCCCAATTTTTTGAATATCTGCTCCAGGTGCTTGTTGACGGTTCTCGGGCTCATTTCCAAAATCTGACCAATTTCGCGGTTGGTTTTGCCATTGGCAATCCACAGCAACACATCGGCTTCGCGGCCAGTGACTGCAAACTGTTGTTTCAAGGCCAGGGTATCTTGCTCGGGTTCATGGCTTTTATTCAGGCGTAACAAGTATTCCTTGCCATCCATCAAACTCAGGATTTCCAGTGTAAACGCCTGGGGTAAACCGGTGAGCGTAAGCTGCCGGCCTGCTTCCGGTTTATGGCTGATCCAATCGCGCAGCTGATTGCTGGTGGTGTTGTGCAATTGGGTGGATTCGCTGATTGCGCCGCCTGTTTTCAATAGCTCATACACTTGGGGGGTGGCCCACAATAACTGGCCGCTGGTGTCCAGCGTTAACAAATATTGGCCCGCGGAATCCAATGCGGCGCGTGCGCTTTGGGTGATGCGCGCATTGGCAAGATGGACGCGCATGCGCGCAATTAATTCGTCGGCTTTAATCGGTTTGGTAATGTAGTCGACACCGCCTGCGCCAAGCCCCATCACAATGTGTTCGGTATCACTCAAGCCGGTCATAAAAATGATGGGCACATCGGCGAGTTGTGGATTTTGTTTCAAGCGTTTGCAGGTTTCAAAACCATCCATATTGGGCATTACTGCATCCAGTAAGATGATGTCTGGCCGAATATTCTGCGTGATGGTCAGTGCCTGGCTACCTTCCAGCGCAACCAGAACCGTAAACTTTGCGTCTTCCAACACGTCATTCAGCATATGAATGCTGTCGAGTGAATCATCGACGACCAGTACTACATTGCTGCTGCTCATCATAATCGTCTCCGGAATTTCCAATGGTCAATAAGGCTCAGTGGCGGCGCTATAGCTATCAATCAATTCGAGTATTTTTTCGAATTGAAAATTAGCGCTGTGGCTGGCAAGTTGTTGTAATAATTCTGTGGCAGCAGCGGGATAAATACCGCTGTTTTGTAACTGTTGGATTTTTTCGATCAAACCTTTTTTGTGACCGATAGCGGCGAGTCGCGCTAATTCATCCAGATCTGTATCCACTAAAGTGCAGGATTTATCGCTGGCAATCACGTTAGATTCTGGTTGTTCTACTTGCACAGTCTGCTCATAGCACCAGACAAGATTTAACAAGCGACCGATATGATCCAGCAACAGTGGAACACGTACTGGTTTAATCACATAGGCGCTGTGAAGTGGCGCTACATCCGTATCTGGAAAATCGGAACCCTTTCCTTCACTGGCGTCCGCAGATACCATAATAACGGGTTGCTGGAATTGCTTTTCGCGCAGTAATTGCAGTAGCTGCCAACCATTCATACCCGGCATGGAAACATCCAGCATAATTAAATCCGGTGCGGTTTCGTTTTCGTGCTCTTGCACTAGCCACTCAAGTGTGAGGAGCGGATTGTCTAACTCGGCAATATCAAACCCGAGCGGTGCAAGCAGGGCGCGCATTAACTGGCGATGGGAAATGTCATCGTCCACCAATAACACGCGGCGTACCGGGCCCTTGTAGCCATAAATAGTTTGCACGGGAATGTTGAGTGAATCACCCGTGGGATTGGTAATACTGGCGAGCATCAAACTTGCTTTAAAAATACTGCCTTTGCCCGGTGTGCTGGTGACGGCAATATCGCCACCCATAATATCCGCCAACAAACGGGTGATGGTTAAACCAAGGCCGGTGCCTGTTGCCGTTGAACCGGGATTACGCACACGTTCAAAGGGGCGAAAAATTCGCTCGATATTTTCGGCGGCTATACCTTCGCCGGAATCCGACACGGTAAATTCAGCAACCTGACTGCGATAGCGAATTTTAAACGTGACGCTGCCGCTGTGCGTGTATTTAATGGCGTTGGATAATAGGTTAATCAAAATTTGGCGCAGGCGCTTTTCATCGGTGCGCACCAGCTCGGGCAGGCGATCATTGCATTCGTAAATAAATTGCAATCCTTTTGCCTCCGCCTGTAAGCGAAACATATGTACCAATTGTTCCAGTAGCACTTTTATTCGCACCTGATCATGGTGCAGATCCAGTCGCCCCGCTTCTATTTTTGAAATATCCAGCAGTCCTTCAATTAAATCAGCAAGATGTTCACCGCTGCGGCGAATCACACTCAAGGCCTCTCGTCGATGCGCTGGCATGCTCGGGTCTTTTTCCAATAATTGCGCGTAACCCAATACGGCATTGAGGGGTGAACGCAATTCATGGCTGATGCCCGTGAGGTAGCGGCTCTTTGCCTGGTTCGCCGCTTCTGCTTCTTCTTTGGCTGCTTGCAGTGCGCGGTCAGTGCGTTCATGTGCTTCGATTTCCTCCATTAATAATCGGGTTTGGCGTTGTGTTTCCTCTTGCGCAACAACACGGCTTTCGTGGGCCAATACAAATAGCCAACTCACTACGCCGGTGACAATGACTAATAGAAAAAATACTTTCCAGAGCGTTGCTTCCAGCAGCGCGGCTGTTTCTGGTGCATCTATTGGTGTCTGGAAATAAATCAGCGACAGCAAAATGGCCGAGAGGCCGTTAATCACTAATACCAGAATTAAAAAATGGCCAAGGCGTGAATTAATATTTTCGGTAATTGCAGTGGGTAAAAAACGTTTAACAAATTCACCCACTTGTTCAGTGTAATTTGCACCGGGTTTGCAATGATCGTTGCAGCGCGCATCCAGTGAGCAGCAAAGTGAACAGATATGGCCCGCATAGGCAGGGCAATAGGTCATATCTTCCAATTCAAATTTATGCTCGCAAATACAACAGGGGAGGCAGGCGTGTTTTGAATCTTGCGTGCTTTTTTCTGCTGCATGGTTTTTTTCAGCAGTGAGGCTTTTTTCTACCATCAGATTAATGGTCGGGCGCGCGAGGTAATAGCGCCCTTGGGTTGCCCAGGCAATTAAGGGGGCACACAACAAGGCCACGCCTAACGCAATAAAGTGGGAAAGCGCTCGCGCAATGTCGCCGAGCAAACCACTGTGGCAGGCAATTCCGGTCACTGATGCAATCAGCATGGAGCCAACGCCAACCGGATTAATGTCGTACAAGTGTGCACGTTTGAATTCAATATGTGGCGGACTAAACCCGAGCGGTTTATTGATGACCAGATCCGCCACTAACGAACCGAGCCATGCGACAGCGACTATGCCGTAGTAGCCCAGGGTTTGCTCCAATGCGCGATAAACGCCGAGTTCCATCAACAGTAAGGCAATTGCCACATTAAATACCAGCCAGACCACTCGGCCGGGATGGCTATGTGTCAAGCGCGAGAAAAAATTCGACCAGGCAATAGAGCCGGCGTAGGCATTGGTCACGTTAATTTTTAACTGACTGATGATGACGAAAATGCCCGCGACTGAAAGCGCGACTTCGGGCGAACTCGCGATATAGCTGAAGGCAACCATATACATACGGGTGGGATCGGCGGCTTCTGCCATACCAATACCGTGATTCAACGCGAGCACTGCAAGGAAGGAGCCTGCAAGAATTTTAATGGAGCCGATAACTATCCAACCCGGCCCGCCAGCAATCAATGCCGCCCACCAACACCATTTTTTGTCCGCTTGTGGTGCCGGCATAAAACGCAAAAAATCGACTTGTTCACCGATTTGGGCAATCAGTGAAAACACCACGGCGGATGCAGCGCCAAATAATAAAATGCTCACACCCTGCGATGCGTCCGTATTTTGCAAATTGCCCGAAAATTCGGTCCAGCTTTCTACTGCGCTGGCATCAGCGTAAATGATAAAAATGAATGGCAAGAGCTGAAGCACAATCCACAAAGGTTGGCTCCACAATTGAAAGCGGCTGATAAAGGTAATACCGTGAGTTACCAGCGGAATGATCACCACTGAGCTGATGAGATATCCCCAGACTAACGGGATTTTAAATAATAAATCCAGGGCCATGGCCATAATCGCTGCTTCCAGTGCAAAGAAAATAAAAGTAAAGGAAGCGTAGATCAGTGAGGTGATGGTAGAGCCTATATAACCGAAGCCTGCGCCGCGGGTGAGCAAATCAATATCGACGCCGTATTTGGCCGCGTAGTAGCTGATTGGAATAGCGGTAAGAAAAATAATCAGGCTAACCGCACAAATGGCGGCTACTGCATTGTTGAATCCGTAGTGCAGCGTGATCGCACCACCAATAGCTTCCAAGGCGAGAAATGAAATCGCCCCCAATGCCGTTGTCGCCACGCGTGCCGCCGACCAGCGCCGAGCGCTTTTTGCAGTGAAGCGCAACGCATAGTCCTCCAGCGTTTGATTCGCCACCCACTGGTTATAGTTTCGCCGCACGCGAAAAATGTGTTGCTTGGCGGTCATGGTCTCCCCGTTAAACAGCTGTTCATCCGGGAACGTCTCGTTAGTTAATTAAAAAATAAATGAATGTGTGCGCTTTTTGTGTGCAATATCTTCCGTGTAATTTTTCTTTTGGTGCGTTTTGTGAAAGCTTGAATGGTAGCTAGGGCGCAGATGCTGACGTTTAAAGTTTCATGCACTTCACTAGTCAATCGTCGTACCAACTTTGTCTACTGGCATGGCTATTTATGCGGTCTTCCTCATTAATTCTTTTGGAAAATACGCAAATCCGCACTCGCTCACTATGCGTTAAATGACGTAGTGCGGTGAGTTATTTATCGAATGGTTTGCCAAGTCTCATCCCTCTAGATTGGGAAGCGTGAAATCGCTTCTGGATTCGCCAATCGTAATTACTTGCTAATGACTAGAGGAAAGACCATGAAAATGACCATGCGCAATACCCTGCATTCAGGACGGCCCGCAAAAGCCGTCAGCACTTGGAAGAAATGCCTGCTTACGCTCGCCGCCTCATTAGCGATAGGTGGTACCCAAGCTGCCGATGTGAACACCACTGGCCTCGCCGTGACTGATACTTCCGTTAAAGTGGGGATTCTCCACTCGGTGACCGGCACCATGGCGATCAGTGAAACCGGATCTGTGCAAGCAGAAAAATTGGCGATTGACCAAATCAACGCGATGGGCGGTGTGCTCGGGCGCAAAATTGAATACATTCAGGAAGACGGTGCTTCTGATTGGCCGACCTTCGCGGAAAAATCAAAAAAATTATTGGTGAACGACAAGGTCGCAGCCGTGTTTGGTTGCTGGACCTCTGCGTCACGCAAAGCGGTCTTGCCAATTTTTGAACAATACAACGGCATGCTCTATTACCCAACTTTCTATGAAGGGTTGGAGCAATCGCCCAACGTCATTTACACCGGTCAGGAAGCTACCCAACAAATTATTGCGGGTATCGATTGGGTAACCAAAACCAAAGGCGCCAAATCTTTCTATCTGCTGGGCTCAGATTACATTTGGCCACGCACCTCCAACAAAATTGCGCGCAAGCACATTGAGAAGTTGGGCTTGAGTGTTGTGGGTGAAGAGTACTATCCACTGGGTCACACGCAATTCAACTCGGTGATCAACAAAATCAAACTGAAAAAACCGGACGTGATTTACGCGATTGTAGTGGGTGGTTCAAACGTGGCCTTCTACAAACAATTAAAAGCCGCTGGTATTGATATGACCAAAGAGAAACCGCTGGTGTTGACCATCTCGGTAACGGAAGACGAAATCCTCGGAATCGGTGGTGAAAACATGGTCGGTGCTTACGCGTCGATGAAATACTTCCAAAGCCTGCCGAACGACAACAACAAGAAATTTGTTGCTGAATTCAAAGCCAAATACGGTAAAGACATTGTGATCGGTGACGTGACTCAAGCCGCTTACCTTGGTCCATGGTTGTGGAAAGCGGCAGTGGAAAAAGCCGGTTCATTTGATATCGACAAAGTGCGCGCTGCTTCGCCTGGTATTGAGCTGACGACTGCCCCTGAAGGTTATGTGAAGATTCACCCGAACCATCACCTCTGGTCCAAAACCCGTATCGGCCACGCACGTACTGACGGTCAATATGACGTAGTGTTCGAAACCAAAGATTTGATCGAGCCAGATCCATTCCCGAAAGGTTATCAATAACAAAAATGCAATCACCAGCCAATTGGCTGGTGATTGCATTGTAAAAAATTTATCGGGCTAATTTTTAAACGAGATGATGAGGATACAGCCATGTTTGCTGAATACAGTACCTCGGAGTTGTTATCGATCTTTGCGATGCAAGGCGTGGCGGGATTGATTCTATTTTCAGTGTTTGTGCTTATGGCCCTGGGGCTCGCAATTATATTCGGCCAAATGGGCGTGATTAATATGGCGCACGGCGAATTTATGATTCTCGGCGCTTACGTCACTTATTTAACCTCGCACGTATTTTCTACCTACCTGCCTGACCTGTTCAGTATTTATTTTATCATCGCCATGGTACTTGCTTTTATCGCGGCCGCTGCACTGGGTGCATTGGTCGAATGGGGCATGATTCGCCATTTATACAATCGGCCGCTCGATACTTTGCTTGCCACCTGGGGGCTGAGTTTAATTCTGCAGCAGCTGTATCGCACAGTGTTCGGTGCGCGCGAAGTGGGCGTTACCTTGCCGGATTGGTTGATGGGCTCCTATCAATTAACCGATTCAATCGAACTACCCATTAACGGTTTATTTGTAATGAGCCTCGCCATTGGTATTTCACTTGCAGTTGCGATCTTAATGTATCGCTCGCGCTGGGGAACACAAGTGCGCGCCGTTGTGCAGAACCGTGCGATGGCCGGTGCGGTGGGAATTAATACCACCAAAGTAGATCGCATTACCTTTGCACTGGGTTGCGGAATTGCCGGCGTGGCCGGTAGCGCATTCACCATGATCGGCTCAACGGGGCCAACCTCGGGTCAACTGTATATTGTTGATACTTTTCTCGTCGTCGTGTTCGGTGGCGCTTCCAGTTTGCTCGGCACCATCGCGTCGGCATTCACCATTTCACAAGCGCAGTCGACGATGGAGTTTTTTATGAGTGGCTCCATGTCCAAAGTGCTAACGCTCCTGTTTGTGGTGTTCATTCTGATGTTGCGCCCACAAGGTTTGTTTACCTTGAAAGTGCGTCGTTAATAGGAGTAGATGATTATGTCTTATCAAGGTTTTGCATCACTCTTTCCCAAAAAAGATACGCTTGGATTTTTGGTTCTCGCGTTAATTCTGGTGGTGGTATTACCGCTCTCACTCGATATTTTCCGCCTCAATCTGGTGGGCAAATATTTAACCTACGCATTCGTCGCCGTGGGTTTGGTACTTTGCTGGGGTTATGGGGGAATTTTAAGTTTGGGGCAGGGTGTGTTTTTTGGTCTCGGCGGTTACGCCATGGCAATGTTTTTGAAACTGGAAGCCTCCGATCCTGAAAGCACCAAAATCCAATCCACCCCCGGTATTCCCGATTTTATGGATTGGAACCAACTTACCGAGTTGCCCTTTTTCTGGGAGCCCTTCCATAGTTTTGGTTTTACGCTGGCCGCGATAATTTTACTGCCGTGTATTTTTGGTTACATCATTGGTGTGGCCATGTTTAAACGCAGGGTAGGTGGTGTTTACTTTGCGATTATTACACAAGCACTCGCCGCAATCCTTACCATTTTAATTATCGGCCAGCAGGGGTATACCGGTGGTGTGAATGGAATGACGGATTTGCGCACGCTTCACGGCTTTGATATCCGCACCGACAGCGCTAAATATTTTTTCTACTTCCTCTGTGTCGCGCTGCTGTTTGTCTGCTTGTTTGCGGCGCAATTTATTCGCAAAAGTAAGTTGGGCCGCTTGCTGGTTGCCATGCGCGATAAAGAAGACCGCGTACGTTTCTCCGGGTACGACGTTGCCAACTTTAAAATCTTTGTGTTCTGTATTGGTGGTGTATTCGCGGCCATCGGCGGTGCCATGTTTACTTTGCAAGTTGGATTTATGTCGCCAACTCTGGTGGGCATTGTACCTTCTATTGAAATGGTAATTTTCTGTGCGGTCGGTGGCCGTCTTTCGATTATCGGCGCGGTTTACGGTGCGTTAATTGTCAACGCGGCTAAAACGTCTTTCTCTGAAAGTTTCCCCGAACTTTGGCTGTTTGCGATGGGCGGTTTGTTTATCGCGGTAGTGATGGCATTCCCTAACGGTTTGGCTGGTTTGTACAACACTTATGCAGCGCCAAAAGTGGATGCATTCTTTGCCAAATTGTTTAGTAAAAAAGTATCGGCACCCACAGAACCACCCCGGCCTTTGGTAACCCCATCGATGAATAAATCCGTCGGTACCAAAGCTGAAACCAAAACCGAAACCCCGGTTATTCCACAAGGAGCCATCCATGAGTAGCAATACAGACTTTGTGCTTGCGGTTGAAGGGCTTACGGTTTCCTTTGACGGTTTCAAAGCGGTCAACGATTTAACTTTCTATGTGGATGAGAATGAAATTCGCGTAATTATCGGCCCCAATGGCGCGGGTAAAACCACGGTGTTGGATTTGATTTGCGGCCGCACTAAAGCGACTGATGGCTCGATCAAATTTCGCAATCGCGAATTAACCAAATTGCGCGAGCATGAAATTGTGAAAGCCGGTGTGGGGCGTAAATTCCAGAATCCATCTATTTACGGTGACCTCACGGTATTTGAAAACCTGGAAATTTCTTTCCCGCGCGGCCGCTCGGTGTTTGGTGCGTTGGCTTTCAAGCGCGATGAAGAGGTAATCAACAAAGTCCATGAAGTCGCCAATATGATTTTCCTCGGTGATCAGTTGGATCGACAAGCCGAGTTGCTAAGCCATGGACAAAAACAGTGGTTGGAAATCGGTATGTTACTGATGCAAGACCCGGACTTATTAATGCTCGATGAACCTGTTGCAGGTATGTCGGTCGGTGAACGCCAACAAACGGCAGAATTGCTGCGCAGCATTATCAAAGACAGATCAGTTATTGTGATCGAGCACGATATGCAATTTGTGGCGCAAATCGCCGACAAGGTAACGGTATTGCATCAGGGAAAAATTCTCGCCGAAGGTTCGGTGGACAAAGTCAAGAATGATCCCAAAGTGATTGAAGTCTATTTAGGCCATTAAGTCAGAGAATTCACTCAAGCGGCTTGGAAGAGGAATTGATTATGTTAGCTGTATCAGATTACCGCGTAAGCTATGGCCAAAGTGAAGTATTGCACGGCTTGAATTTTGAAATTAAACCGCGCGAAATTGTGGCCGTGATGGGGCGCAATGGCATGGGTAAAACCACGCTGATGAAATCATTAATGGGCGTTATTCCCAGTTCCGGCGGTAGCGTAAAATTGGAAGGCAAAGAGGTTAGTCAATTAAAAAGTTTTCAGCGTGTTGCCAATGGTTTCGGTTTTGTCCCGCAAGGGCGGATGATCTTTTCCAGCATGACGGTAAAAGAAAATATTGAAACCGGATTGACGACCACAAAAAAACGTTCAGTGCCGAAAGAGCTCTACGATATGTTTCCGGTACTGTTGGAAATGCGCAATCGTCGCGGCGGTAACTTATCGGGCGGCCAACAGCAGCAGCTGGCAATTGCTCGTGCGCTGGCGAGCGATCCTAAATTACTGTTTCTGGATGAGCCCACCGAAGGGATTCAGCCATCGATTATTCGCGAAATGGGTCGCACGTTAAAAGCCATTCGTGATCAGCGTGGGTTGTCGATTGTTGTATCCGAGCAGGTATTAAGTTTTGCTCTGGATATTGCTGATCGCATTCTGGTCATCGAGAAGGGGCAGATAGTGCACGAAGAACTGCGTGAGACAGTCAACGAAGCCAAAGTGGCTTCGTATTTGTCAGTGTAAATTGTTAACAGTTTTCTCCGGTAGTACTTCAGCTTCAGCCAGCTTTCGCTAAGTCTCGGGCGATCGCTGGCCTTTTTCCTCTCTGCGGTTTTTGAATTAATTCAGTGGTATTGTGATCTTTCGTTACCGGCGTTAATCATTTCGATCGGGCGGAGGTTCGCGCCCATCGGGGCCTCCTTCTGGTGGTTCAGGCATATTGTCGGGGCGGCAGGCCAGGCTGGCGGTTGCGTCGGCATTCGGTGGCAAGCTGCAGGTGCCGCTCATCAATTCATCATTGCGCCCGGCAAAGCTGCAGGGGTCATTTTCCACCAGGCCCTTGCAGGCCAGTAGCGCCTCTTCCGGTGGACCAAACTGTTTGCCATTGCGTTCCGGGCGCTGATTTTCGGCGGCGTAGACCGGCTGCAAAAATACATTCAAAAAAATACCTGCTATGCCAGCGATTTTAAGTAGTCGAGTTGATGTCATCGGTACCTCATGGTGTTAGTGATTCGTTAACAACTATTTCTGAGATAAATATTTCACCGGTTGGTTCGGTGGTGTTTGGCGCTATCACAGTCTTTGCACAATTGCGCGGGTTGGTCTTTGTCTATGGGTTAAATGACGTAGTTGCGCGAGCTATTTGTCGTATGGTGGCGCCGGCCACTGGCGTAGATACTGACCCTGTTCCGTGACGAATTGTCCAACACCCATACCAGGAGTCAGACCATGGCTGAAACGATTATCAAAATAGATTTAAAAAAATCTCCCTACGAAAATGAAATGATCCACAACCGTTGGCATCCGGATATTCCAATGGTCGCGACGGTAAAGCCCGGTGCAGATTTTATTATTGAATGTTACGACTGGACGGGCGGACAGATTAAAAATGACGACAGCGCTGACGATGTGCGCGATGTGGATTTGTCGCAAGTGCATTTTCTTTCCGGTCCTGTGGGTGTGGAAGGTGCAGAGCCTGGCGATTTACTGGTGGTTGATATTTTGGATATTGGTGCATTCCAGGAGAGCCTTTGGGGCTTCAACGGTTTTTTCTCCAAAAATAATGGCGGTGGCTTCCTAACGGAACACTTCCCCGAAGCGCAAAAATCCATTTGGGACATTAACGGCATGTTTACCAAATCCCGCCATGTGCCCAATGTGGAATTTGCCGGTTTGATTCACCCGGGTTTGATTGGTTGCTTGCCTTCGAAAGAAATGCTGTTGGAGTGGAACAAGCGCGAAAAAGAGTTGTATGACACTGAGCCGGATCGCGTTCCCGCATTGGCAACACTGCCCTATGCTGACACTGCACACATGGGCAAGATGACTCCGGATGCCGCAAAAGCGGCCGCTGCAGAAGGTGCACGTACTGTGCCGCCACGCGAACACGGTGGAAACTGCGACATTAAAGATTTATCGCGTGGCTCAAAAATTTATTTTCCTGTGTATGTGAAGGGCGGTGGTTTGTCCGTAGGCGATTTGCACTTCAGCCAGGGTGATGGTGAAATTACGTTCTGCGGCGCGATTGAGATGGCAGGTTGGATTCATTTGCGCGTGAATTTAATTAAAGATGGCATGGCGAAATATGGAATTAAAAATCCCATCTTCAAGCCAAGCCCTATCGCGCCGAAATACGACGACTACCTGATCTTCGAAGGTATTTCTGTTGATGAATACGGCGAACAACATTACCTGGATGTTCACGTGGCCTATCGCCAAGCCTGTTTGAATGCGATTAATTATTTAACCAAGTTTGGTTACAGCAAGGCCCAGGCCTACGCCATATTGGGTTGTGCGCCGGTGCAGGGGCATATCTCCGGAGTGGTGGATATTCCGAACGCCTGTGCGACCTTGTGGTTGCCGACGGATATTTTTGATTTCGATGTGAATCCTACCGCTGAAGGTCCGACGAAAAAGGTTACCTCGGGAGTGGATATCCCCTTGTCGAAGGATAAGTAAATCCCCCCTAACCCCCCTTTTTCAAAGGGGGGTAGATTGTGCCATTTAGTTGGGGCGGTGTGTTTTGTGATGCTTAAACGTAATTTTAAAAAGTGCGACGCCTTTGCTCCTCCCTTTGAAAAAGGGAGGCTGGGAGGGATTTAAAATTTAAAGAGGAATAGTTATGCCTGTTTATGACTATAAATGCGCTGAACATGGTTTGTTTTACGAATTAGCTTCCATGGAAGATTCCAGCAAGCCAATGGCTTGCCCAACTTGCGCAACATTGTGCGCGCGGGTGATTATGCTGGCGCCCGAATTTTTGGATATGAAAAAAGAAAATCGTCTCGCGTATCAGCGCAATGAAACCGCGATGAACGCACCGGTTTTTTCGACGCCGGAATATCGCGCGGAGCAGAACGCCCGTCGAGAACACAAACATGGTAAAGGGTGTGGTTGTGGGGACAAGCCGATTCGTAAATCCAATTTAATGTATACGGCTGAAGGCAACAAAATGTTTCCGTCCATGCGCCCCTGGATGATCAGTCACTAACTTTTCTATTCGTGTTTCGGTGCACGCAAGGTATCAATATATTCATTGAGTGTGCCGAACAAATCACCGAGCATTTCCGGGTTTTGCATACACTTTGCTGTGCCCATGATGCCTTGGTAACTCGCCATAAGAAACATGGCAATTTTGGTGGGATTAATATCGGCGCGCACATCCCCCCGTTGTTGGCCAACTTCCAGCGCTGAGACTATGGCTTGATAAATTGCCGCCATTACTGCCTCTAGTCGCTGGTGAAAACCTTCGTCGATCGCCGCCATTTCCTGATTCAAATTGTTAAGTGGGCATCCATTGAAGCGTTGTTCATTTTTATAACAATCCGCTTTCCATAAAAATAGTTGCTGCATGGCGGTCAGCGAATTAGGATTTTTTTGCGCAAATTCATTCCATGTTGCATGGAAGTGCTCCATTAAGATTTCTTCGACAACTGCATAGCCAAGGGCTAATTTGTTAGGGAAATGATGGTAGAGCGCGCCCTTGGCTAAATTGGTTTTTTGCAGAATAGCCTCAATACGCATACCCTGATAACCATTTTCATAAATTTCTTCGTGTGCAGCTTCAAGAATCCGGGTGCGGGTTTGTTCGGCATTGCGCTCAGTAACCATGGTGAGGCTCGTAAAAATGGGCAAGTGATAATATTTATTATGAGTCAGTGGTTGGTATAGATGCGGTGCTAATACAATTAGGTATTACACTAATGTTTACCGACCAATTGGTCGGTAAACATTAGTTGAAGCCGAGCCAGCTTGTCAATTGCTGGCTATTGACTGGCTAAATGTGCTGGCGCGTCTAACCTTTTCTTAAGCTTGGTTTAAGCGTGTCATGCTAGTTTAAAGGAGGTTAACAGCTTGATTTAACTGATATAAGCTTGTTTTCCCTAAGTGCCCCTCCGATCCCGGTGGGTCGGGAAAAATACACCAATGATAATAATTTGATAGATACAGAGGATTAGCATGAATTCACCTGCTCCCATTACCCGTTACACCTCATTGATGATTGGCCTTCACTGGTTGATGTTTGTTTTGCTGGTTACTGTTTATGTCACCATGGAATTTCGCGGCCTGTTTCCGAAAGGCAGTGATCCGCGCGAGCTGATGAAAGCCTTGCATTTTATGTTTGGAATTCTGGTGCTCATATTGGTGGTGGTGCGTATCGGGGTGCGTTTCTCCAGCCCAATTCCGGCGATTGTTCCCGCACCCAAGCCGCTGGAAAATGTGCTTGCGAAAATTGTGCACCTATCGCTCTACGCGTTTATGCTATTTATGCCGATTGCGGGTTGGATTATTTTGAGTGCAGAGGGGCACGCGGTTCCGTTTTTTGGTTTGGAGCTGCCACCACTCGTCGATAAAAATCATGATCTCGCAGAGCAGGTTGAACACTGGCATGGTTTGGTGGGTGAAATTGGTTACTACCTGATTGGTTTGCATGTGTTGGCAGGTTTGTTTCATCACTACATTAAACGTGACAACACTATGCTGCGCATGTCGTTAGTTAAGAAATAATAGCTGCAAATGAAACGTTAATTTTTTTCGAGAGCTTCCGATGCCCCATCGCCATCATGAACGTCACAGGTCCCATCATTCCGGTTGGTTGCGTGCAGCAGTCCTGGGCGCAAATGATGGCATTATTTCTACTGCAAGTTTGATGGTGGGGATGGTAACTGCCGGTGTTTCCAGCAGTACGATTTTATTGAGCGGTGTTGCCGGCTTGGTTGCTGGCGCTATGAGTATGGCGGCGGGTGAATATGTTTCTGTGCGTTCGCAAGCAGATACCGAGGCCGCCGACATAGCGCGTGAAACCCATGAATTGGAAACCAATGTGGAAGGTGAGCATCGCGAATTGGAAGAAATTTATGTCGCACGTGGTTTGCAGCGCGAGCTTGCACGCGAAGTTGCCGCACAACTAATGGCCCATGATGCACTGGGTGCCCATGCGCGTGATGAGTTGGGAATTACCGATATTTTTTCTGCTCGCCCCTTACAGGCCGCGGTGACCTCGGCATTAACCTTTGCCGTTGGGGCGGCAATCCCCTTGTTAGTGGTATTGCTTCATCCTCCGCAATATATCGCCTTTGCCATCACTTCCATTTCATTAATCGCACTGGTTTTACTCGGTGGGCTGGCCGCTAAAGTCGGTGGCGCCAATACTTTTGTCGGTGCCGCGCGCGTCGGCTTCTGGGGCGCTGCCGCTATGGCAATGACGGGAGCGGTAGGACATTTTTTTGGCGCAGTGATCTAGGGAATCCCGGAATTAATCAAAAATATAAGTAATCACTTCGCTCATAGCGCGATTGATCTGAGCGAATTTATCGGCATCGACCAACATGGATTCGGCGCTCTGTGTGTAGCGCGAACCATCAATATCTTCCGCACAATGCGCAATTAATGCGGTGGCAGACGTTGGGGTGGTTTCCAGGTGAAATTGAAAACCAAAAACCTTTTCGTTCACTACAAACGCCTGATTTTCACAACCTTCACTGCGCGCTATGTGTAGCGCTCCAACGGGAATTGCAAAAGTATCACCATGCCAGTGGAAAACTTCGGGGTATTTCGCCAGGATTTGGGCAATAGGGTGGGTGCTAGCCTCCGGTAAAATCTGCAGCGGCAACCAGCCGATTTCCTTGTGCGTATTGCGTGTGACTTTGCCGCCGAGTACACCGGCAATCAACTGTGCGCCCAGGCATATTCCAATCACAATTTTCCCGGCATCAATGGCTGCTTTTATCAGGGTCTTTTCATCGGTCAGCCAAGGGTAAATCGCCTCGTCGTAAATTCCCATGGGGCCACCCATTATTATCAGTGCATCAAAACTGTGCAGCTCCGGGGCTTGGTCGTCGCGGTACCAGTGGGTGGTGGCAAGGGAATAATCGCGCGCTGCAAAGTCTTTGGCCATGCTGCCAATGTCTTCAAAAGGAACGTGCTGCAGGCTATGAATACGCATAAGAAACTCCTTTAACCGGGCAAGTGGATATAAGCGGGCACAGATTACGCAGAATTCTGGCCAGTTTCTCCGTTTAATTCCGCAAGTTACCACCTTGAGGCGGCGGATTGTCAGGTGATTGGTGTATACTCAGGCCATTATTTGTGCGTTATAACCTGTGGTGATGAGATTGATAGGCTTTTTTAAGAAATTAATGGGCTCCGGGACTGATAAGCCCTCCAAGCAAGAAAATTCAGTAAAGACTCCGGAGAAATCAGGCAACGATAAAAGTTCCGGCCAGCGCAAGCATCCGCGTGATCGCCACCAGGATCAGCGTCAGCGCAATGCACGCAACCAGCACGCCAAATCTGATCATGCAAAATCCGATCAAGTCAAGGTTGAGCACGTAAAAACCGAACATGTAAAGACAGAGCCCACCGAAAAAGCGCCCAGATCCGAAAAACCTCGCCAGGCCAAATCCGAGAAGCAGCATCACCCCAAACGTCCCACCAAAGTCGATCATGGCCCTTGGGATATCTCTGAATTTCAGGTGGAGGAAATTGAAGGCAAAACCCGCTTCCACGATTTTGATTTGGAATTGCCATTGATGCGCGGCATTGCCAGCCTGGGTTTTAAATACTGCTCTCCGATTCAGGCGCAATCATTGCCCCATGCTCTGAAAGGCAAGGATGTAGTGGGTAAAGCGCAAACCGGTACCGGAAAAACGGCCGCGTTCCTCACGGCAATTATCGATGACCTGTTAAAAAATCCAATTACTGAAAAACGCTATGCCGGCGAAGCGCGTGCATTGGTGATTGCGCCTACGCGCGAACTGGTAATGCAAATTGCGGAAGATGCCAAGGCATTGTGCAAATACACGGATTTAAAAATCCATACGCTGGTGGGCGGAATGGATTACGTCAAGCAACAGCGTCACCTGCATGAAGATCTGGTTGATATTCTGGTGGCGACCCCTGGCCGTTTGCTGGATTTTTGTGGCAACAAAGATGTTTATCTGGATCAGTTGGAAGTGCTGGTCATCGACGAAGCGGATCGCATGCTGGATATGGGTTTTATTCCGCAAGTGCGTCAAATCGTTCGTCAGACACCTAAGCGCGAAGAGCGCCAGACCCTATTTTTCTCGGCCACCTTTACCGATGATGTACACAATCTAGTGCAGCAATGGACTTACAAGCCTGTCACGGTAGACATTGAACCTGAGTCTGTCGCCAATGCGCGTGTTGATCAACACATCTATCTGGTGTCGACCGAAGAAAAATACACGCTGCTCTACAACCTGATTCAACAGGAGCATGCGGAGAGCATGATCGTGTTTGCTAACCGCCGCGATGAGTGTCGCGATCTTCATGAAAAATTATTGCGCCATGGCATTAAAGCTGGTTTGTTGTCGGGTGAAATTACCCAGAACAAACGTGTGTCCACCCTGGATGCTTTCAAAAACGGCGAAATTAAAGTATTGGTCGCGACCGACGTGGCCGGGCGTGGAATTCATATTAGTGGCATTAGTCACGTAGTGAATTTCACTTTGCCGGAAGAGCCGGAAGATTACGTACATCGCATTGGGCGCACTGGCCGCGCTGGTAAAACGGGAACCTCTATTAGCTTCGCCTGTGAAGATGATGCATTGCGCCTGGAGCCGATTGGATTGTTGCTGGGTAAACCGATTAAGTGCGAGCAGCCACCTGAACCTTTATTGCTTGAGCCGCCGGCACTATCACCTGCACCACCACGCGCGCGCAACAATGAACGTTACACCAATCGCTCTGTGGGCAATCGCCCCGGCGGAAATCGCAATCGTCGTCCGCGCCACTGAGTTAGCGCGTAAATAAATAAGTGAATTGCCCGGCCCATGCCGGGCAAATTATTTTTACCGGATGGTTTATGTCAACAGCATCACCGGCTAAATCGGCATTGCTTACCTTGCACCTCGGCGCTTTTATGATGGGTGCTACGGGATTATTTTCCAAAATTATTGAGCTGCCCGCTTGGGATATTACCGGTTACCGCACCTGGATTGCGGCGGTCGTATTGTTTATTTGGGTTTGGTGGCGCGAGCGCAATATCGCGTTAAAAGCGCCGCACGATTATGCGCGCATGCTGGTGTTAGGGGCATTGCTTGCGCTGCATTGGGTTACGTTTTTTTATTCGATGCAGGTTGCGAATATCGCGGTGGGAATGATTTCACTTTACGCCTATCCGGTAGTGACTGTTTTCCTGGAGCCCTGGATTAAACGCACCAAGCTTGATTGGCGTGATGTGCTGAGTGGTATGTTAGTGCTCTTCGGTATTTATTGTTTGGTGCCGGAATTTAATGTGGATAACAATACGACTCAAGGCGTAATTTGGGGAGTGATTTCCGCAGTGACGTTTGCGGTGCGCAATTTGCTCTTGAGCCATTGGTTCAGCAATCAATCTGCGGCGCGCTCCATGAGTTATCAGGTACTGATTGTTGCATTGCTAATGACACCGGTACTGCTTTTGTCCAATCACCAACCCAGCGAAAAAGATTGGTGGTTGTTAATTTGCCTGGGGATTATTTTTACTGCAGTAACCCATACGCTGCTGGGTTTCTCATTGCGCTATTTGAAAGCAAAAACCGTGGGCCTGGTGGCCTGCTTGCAGCCAGTGTATGCAGTAATCTATGAAATTTTTTTGCTGCATGAAATTCCCGACAGCGGAACCTTGATTGGTGGGGCTATTATTATGGCGGCGGCGATTTATGAATCGGTACATGAGCACCATAAATCCAACTCCGCCTAAATCCGGTTCTACTTAATTCTCGCAATATTATTCAACTAAACTCCTGTTTATCTCTGGAGGCTTTTATGAATAGCAAATCCCTAATGCCCGTTGTATTTGTTCCCCACGGTGGCGGCCCAATGCCGCTGCTGGGTGATGCGAGCCATCGCGAGCTCACTGCTTTTATGCGAAACCTTGCGCAGGAGTTGCCGGCTCCTTCGGCGATTCTGGTGATTACCGCTCACTGGGAAGAGGCGCAAGCGCATATTTCCAGCGGTGCGCAACCAGCAATGATTTTTGACTACTATGGTTTTCCCCCTGAAAGTTACGAGTTTCGCTACCCGGCGCCAGGTAATCCTGCGTTGGCTGAAACCGTTGCGCAGTTATTGCGCGCAAAAAATATTCCGGCGGAGCTGGATAGCCAGCGCGGTTATGACCATGGCACTTTCGTGCCGCTACTGTTGAGCTATCCAGAGGCGGACATTCCCGTGGTGCAGTTGTCGTTGCTGCAATCACTCGACCCGGCTGCCCATATAGCGCTGGGCGAAGCTATTGCGCCGCTGCGCGAGCAGGGCGTGTTGATTCTTGGCTCGGGCATGTCCTTCCATAATATGCGCGCTTTTTTTTCGCCCAGCCCCAGTGTAAAGGCCAAAAGTGATGGTTTTGATCAATGGTTGAATGACACTTTGACCAGTAGCTCTTTGGATTATGCACAACGAGCGGAACAATTGATTAATTGGATGAGTGCCCCTGAAGCGCGTTTTTGTCACCCACGTGAAGAACATCTGTTGCCCTTGCATGTATGCTTTGGTGCAGCTAAAACTTCGTCAATTGCGCAACGTAATTTTGGCGGTTACCTGTTGGGTGCAAAGGTTAGTGGGTTCCTCTGGCAATAATTTGTCACCTTGTGCGATTTTGGCGCATTTTAATAATTCTTGGCTACACTCAATAATTATTCACATTAACTTGCCTGTGAAAAATTATGAGAGCCACGTCTAATGAAAAAAATTCTCGTCGTTGAAGACAGTGAAATGGTGATGAAGGTGCTGCGCCATTTGGTGCAGTCTTCCTATCTGGCTTATGAAGCAGTGTACGCAACCAGTTTGGTTCAGGCCACAACACTATATGAGCAAAGTCCTCAAGATTTTTTTGCCGCGCTCGTTGATTTGAATTTGCCTGATGCCCCCAATGGCGAAGTGGTTGATTTTACCCTCAGCAAAAAAATTCCCACTATTGTGTTAACCGGAAGTTACGACGAAAAACGACGCGAGCAATTATTTAATAAAGGCATAGTGGATTACGTTACCAAGGAGGGCCGCTACGCTTACAGCAAAGCGATTGGAATGATCAACCGCCTGGAAAAAAACCAGCACATTAAAGTGTTGGTGGTGGATGATTCGGATATGTCGCGCAAACATGTGAGTAATTTATTCAAGCGGCATTTGTTTCAGGTATTGGAAGCGGTTGATGGCGTCGATGCCATTAAAGTATTGTTGGAAAATCCGGATATTAAATTGGTGTTTACCGATTACAATATGCCGAAAATGGATGGTTTTGAGCTGGTGCGCAACCTGCGCTACAAATACGATAAAACCGATTTGATTATGATTGGTGTTTCCGGCGAAAGTAGTGAGGCGTTGTCAGCCAAATTTATAAAACATGGTGCTAATGATTTTTTGCGCAAGCCATTTCATCCGGAAGAGTTTTACTGCCGCATTATCCACAATATTGAATCGCTCGAATTAATCGAGCAGATTACCTACAACGCCCAGCGCGATCATTTAACCGGGCTTCACCATCGCTCATACTTTTTTAATGCCGCTCGGGACTTGTATCGTCAAGCCTCTGAGAAAGCAGCACCATTATCCCTGGCTGTAATTAATGTTGATCACTTCAGCCAAATTAATGAGCAACACGGCAATAGCTGGGGTGATGTGGCACTCAAATTTATTGCGGAGAGATTGCAAAATATGCTTGGCCGGTTTCTGTTGGCCCGTGCTGATAGCGATGATTTTTTTGTGCTCATGCCCGGGTTGGATCACGAGAAAGCCGCAGCCTTCTTAGCCAAGGTGAAACAATTATTGGCTGCAGAAACTTGCAGCATCAACGGTGCAGAAACCCATTTCTATTTTAGTGCGGGTATTTGTGACCAGCTCCATCAAAGTCTGGATCAGCAATTGGCCCAGGCAAATATCTATTTGAACAGGGCCAAGGAGGCGGGTGGTAATATGATTGTAGATGATGGTGATGAGTAAGCCTTCCTCTTGGTTGGTTCCTGCTTGACCTCTGTTTTTCTGAGGTTTCCCCCTCAAACAATCAATTGGATCTCTCGTTGCGTCAGAGTCATAGTGATCTGGTGAAAGGTGGTACTGACAGTTCCGCCAAATTATCTGATCGTTGATTCGAGGAGCTTCCAATGATTGCTAAAAAATATACCCCTTTAGTATTTTCCTTTTTTATGGCGTTGTTGATGTCCGGGATTATGTCCCTGGTGATTAGCTTGTTTAATTTGGGATTGGTAGATGGCATTGTTCAGCGCTGGTTGCATGCGTGGGTCTTCGCTTTTTCGGTAGCGCTACCGACCATTATTGCAGTGACACCTCTGGTGCGTCAGTTAGTAAGTAAAGTCGTTCGCGACTAGTCACTTGGCTGGACTGTTTGGCTAAACCAGAGTGGAGAATCCTATGTATAACCCAAGTGAATTAACGATTGCCATACTTTTTGTGGGCGTCGGAGCGACTCTAGTAATGGATTTGTGGGCGCTGTTTCTAAAGCGCGTGCTGGCAGTTCCGTCGTTGAGCTATTGTTTGGTGGGACGGTGGGTTGGCCATATGGCGACAGGAGTTTTCTGGCACACTAAAATTAGCAATGCAGGTGTGCGCTCGGGGGAATGTGCGTTGGGGTGGACAGTCCACTATTTAATCGGAATTGCGTATGCCGCAATACTGTTATTGCCGGTAGGAGGAGTGTGGTTGAGCTGGCTTGATCAGACTCCACTGCCAGCATTCTTGATCGCTTTGCTATTTGGATTGGCAACGGTTGTTTTTCCATTTTTTATCATGCAACCGGCATTGGGCTTTGGTATAGCTGCTGGGAAAAATCCTAATCCCGTACAGGCGCGCCTGAAAACCTTGCTAACTCACAGTGTATTTGGTGCAGGGCTTTTTGCGGCAGGATTCACCTATCAATGGCTGCATGCGTTGCTGAACTAGTTTTCAAAATATTGGAATTCAAATGGAAATCTATCAACTTAAAACCTTCGTCACTATTGCGCGTGAAGGCAGTATTACGCGTGCTTCCGATAGTTTGTGCTTGAGCCAACCGGCAGTGAGTTCGCATATCAAAGCATTGGAAGAAGAGTTGGGTTTTCATTTATTTGAGCGCAATGCGCGCGGAATGAGCCTGACTCCGCAGGGAGCTACGCTATTGGTAAGCGCCGAGCGCCTGTTGGGAATGCACAGGGAATTAGTGGATCAGGCTAAACGTATTCGCCATGGTCTGGGCGGACAAATTCGTTTGGGATCTAACCGCGCGCCTAGCGCGTTGCTATTGGGAAAATTGCTCAGCCATATTGCAGAAAAATTCCCGGATGTGGAAGTACATGTGCAGTATGGCAGCTCAATTGAAATCGAACAGGCAATAATAAATTCTGAGTTGGATGCAGGCTTTTTCTCAGACTCCGGGTTAGCGAGCGCTGAATTGTTGACATATCCGGTTGACAGTTTTGGCGTATACCTTGCTGCACCTACAGGGTGGGTGATTAATCCGGCACAGCCGGATTGGAGCGCCTTGGCAAAAATGCCCTGGATTTGTCCAGCCCCTCAAAGCTGTTGCGGCAATGTTGCCGAGCAGTTATTCCAGCAGCATCAATTTCGCCCCGCCAAACAAATTAATGTTGATCACGAAAAAGTAACGCGAAGCTTAATTGCCGGTGGCGTCGGGCTGGGTTTATTGCATGCCGATACCGCGCTGGATGCACGCGCAAAAGGAGAGTTGGTATTGGTCGGCGAGGAGCAGCGAAAAGTGCCGGTGTATTTCTCGGTAAGGGCAGTGCGGCAAGAGGAGCCACTCATTGCTGCACTGCTGGAAAAAATTAAACAACTGGTGAATTAGTTACACACTCAAATACCGTTGCACCAATCCATCATTCAAATCTGCAATAGGCCCGGTGGCCACCACGCTGCCTTTTTCCATAATAAAAAAATCATCGGCGACGCGGCGGGCGAAGGGGAGCTTCTGTTCCACCAGTAATACGGTTAAACCCAATTCGCGATTGAGTTTGCGAATGACTTCGCCGATATCGCGCACTACGTTGGGTTGTATGCCTTCGGTGGGTTCATCCAGGATTAGCAGTTGCGGATCAAGAACCAGTGCGCGGCCAATGGCGAGTTGTTGTTGCTGGCCGCCAGATAGATCGCCGCCACGTCTATGTTTCATTTCTTTTAATACCGGAAATAATTCGTAGATCAAACCGGGAATAAAGCGCGATTTATCCTTGCGGGCACCGAGCGATATTTTTAAATTTTCTTCTACGGTTAACAGCGGAAATATTTCGCGGCCTTGCGGAACAAAGCCAATACCGCCGCGCGCGCGGTTTTCGGTGGAGAGTTTATTGATGTCGTAACCATTTAATTGGATGGAACCATCGCGCACCGGCAATAAACCGGTAATGCATTTGAGCAGGGTGGTCTTGCCTACGCCGTTGCGCCCGATTAAACAGCCGCAGGTGCCTTTTTTCAGGTTGAGCGACAAATCCCACAGGATATGGCTTTGGCCGTAGTATTGATTGATGTTTTTAATTTCCAGCATCTGTGTTCACTCTTGTGCGGATTATTCGCCTAGATAGACTTCAATTACTTTGGGATCGTTTTGTACCTGATCCATAGTGCCTTCGGTTAATACCGAGCCCTGATGCAGCACGGTCACTTTGCGCGCAATGGAACGTACAAATTTCATATCGTGTTCCACCACAATAACCGAGTGTTCACCGGCAAGGGACAGTAATAATTCAGCCGTTTTTTCTGTTTCCTCGCCGGTCATACCGGCGACAGGTTCATCCACCAGGAGTACACGCGGGTTTTGCATCAATAGCATGCCGATTTCCAGCCATTGTTTTTGGCCGTGAGAAAGGGAGCCTGCATTTTTGTATCTGTGTTCAGCCAAACCAATTTGAATTAATACTTCATCAATACGATATTTTTGTGCACTGTTTAATTGCTGGCTCAGTGTCCACCATACGCGTTTGTCTGCAGCGGTTGCCAGCTCCAAATTTTCATAGACACTCAGAGCTTCAAAAATCGTCGGCTTCTGGAATTTGCGGCCGATGCCGCCACGCGCAATCTGGTGCTCGGAAAGCTCAAGCAAATTAATTTGCTGGCCGAAATAAACGCTCCCGGCGTCGGGTTTGGTTTTGCCGGTGATCACATCCATCATGGTGGTTTTACCGGCGCCGTTGGGGCCGATAATGCAGCGCAATTCACCTTCATCAATATAGAGGTTCAAATTGTTGAGCGCGCGAAATCCGTCAAAGCTAACGGTCACTCCTTCCACATACAAAATAGTGCGGTGACTGGTATCCAGTGGTGCGCCAAAGTTGGGATCTTTTTGCCCGAGGGTGCGGCGATCGCGTGAAAAAATATTCATTACACTGGCTCCTTAACGGCAGCGGTAATTGTGTGGTTTTCGTGTTCAGTGGATTTTGCAAGTGTTTCAGTGGTATCGGCTGGTGCAGCAGGTGCATCACTACCAGATGTATTTTTGTTGGTTACTTTTTTAGTGCGATTAAACAATCCAACCAACCCCTTGGGTAATACCAGTGTCACAATCACAAAGAGTGCACCCAGTGCAAATAACCATGTCTCTGGCGAGTAGGATGTGAAAACTGTTTTGCCATAGTTCACGGTAAACGCACCCACAATGGCACCGAACAAAGTACCGCGACCACCGGTGGCAACCCACACCACCAGCTCAATGGAGTTGAGGGGGGAGAATTCGCCCGGGTTAATAATGCCGACTTGCGGAACATAAAGCGCACCGGCAATACCGGCGAGGATTGCCGAAAACACAAACAGCCAAAGCTTGTAGGATTCCACTTTATAACCGCAAAAACGGGTGCGACTTTCTGCATCGCGAATGGAGACAATAATTTTTCCCATGCGCGAAGTAACAATATAGCGGCAGGCAAGGTAGGCGAGCATCAGCATAAATCCCGATGCGAGAAATAATGAAATACGTGTGCCATTGGCGGCGATGGGGAAGCCGAGAATATCTTTAAAATCGGTGAGGCCGTTGTTGCCACCAAAACCCATTTCATTACGGAAAAAGGCGAGCATTAATGCGTAGGTTAATGCCTGGGTGATAATCGATAAGTAAACGCCGGTAACGCGTGAACGAAATGCCAGCCAGCCAAATACGAATGCGAGAATACCCGGCACTAGAATAATCATCAGCAGTGCAAACCAGAACATATCGAAACCTTGCCAGTACCAGGGCAACTCCTTCCAGTTCAGGAACACCATAAAATCCGGCAGGATAGGGTCGCCATACTGACCGCGCGGGCCAATCTGCCGCATTAAATACATGCCCATCGCATAACCGCCCAGCGCAAAAAAAGCACCGTGGCCGAGCGATAAAATGCCGCAGTAGCCCCAGATTAAATCCACTGAGAGTGCGAGCAGTGCATAACATAAAAATTTACCCAGTAGTGTCACTGTAAATGTGGAGACATGCAGCGATGATGTTTCCGGTACCAATAAATTGCAAATGGGCACGATAATCATAGCCACCAGTACCAGCCCCAGCACAATCATGCCGCCGCGATCACTGAGTAATAAACGTTGGGTTAACATTTGATTCTCTCTCAAAAAATTCTTGCTGTTGTAGGTTGGGGCGGGGCGCGTAGTCTGAGGAACGAACCCCAACATGACCATGTATCCGAGCCAACCATTAATTAAAATTTTCGCCTGTTAATTTTTTACACCACTCCAACCGAGTGCCGTTTGACATATTGAATGTTGGGGTTCGCTGCGCTCACCGCCAACCTACGAAGTTCCACCTTGTCGTTTTTCGTAAAAAGTTAATCCGCAGCCGCTCGCCCTTTCTGTGGAAATATTCCCTTGGGGCGCTTTTGAATAAACAGAATCAACAACACCAGCACCAACACTTTTGCGAGTACCGCGCCGGCGTAGGGTTCCAAAAACTTATTGATAATGCCGAGTCCCATGGCGCCCACCAATGTGCCCCACAAGTTGCCCACACCACCGAATACCACCACCATAAAGGAATCGATAATGTAGGCTTGGCCGAGGTTGGGGCCGACGTTGGTTAATTGCGAGAGCGCAACACCGGCGATGCCGGCTATACCAGAGCCCAAACCAAAGGTCATTGCATCCACCCAGTTTGCTCGTACGCCTACGGCACGCGCCATGGCGCGGTTTTGCGAGACGGCGCGAACTTTTAAACCGAGAGAGGTTTTTTTCAGAATCACCAGCAGTGCAAAGAACACCAGCAAGCCGAAAATAAAAATATATAAACGGTTGTAAGTGATGGATAGCACCGGGTTAATTTCCAGAGAGCCACTCATCCATACTGGCAATTCCACGGCGCGGTTGAGCGGCGAGAAAATGCTGCGTGCAGCTTGTTGCAATATCAAACTGATACCAAAGGTGGCGAGCAGGGTTTCCAGTGGGCGACCATATAAAAAGCGAATCACGCCGCGTTCAATAGCAATACCCACCAGGCCAGCAACAATAAATGCAGCGGGAATGGCAATCATTAAACTGTAGGCAATTTGATTGGGAAAAAGTTGCTGTACTACCCAGGTCACATAGGCGCCGATCATCATCAGTTCGCCGTGTGCCATATTGATGACGCCCATTACACCAAAGGTGATGGAAAGCCCGATAGCCGATAGCAGCAGTACCGAACCCAAACTCAAACCGAAGAAAATATTTTCCGCGAGCCGAAAAGCAGCGATACGGTCATCAATGGCACTGAGTGCCAGTTGTGCCTGGAGTTTTACTTTTTCGTCAGCGTCGTTGCTGGCGATTTCACTCAGTGCGGTACGCACTTCCTGTTGCAAACTGCCGCGCAGGATTTGAATGGCATCCAGTCGGATTTGTTGTTCAGTGCTTTGCAGGTTGAGCAGCGCAACGGCGCTGGCGATGGCATCGCGCACATCGGCATCAGGTTCGGTTTTTTGGCGTTCTTGCAGCAGTGCGATGGAATCTTCATCGACACCATCGGCAATCATACGCTTTACTGCATCCAAACGAATGGCAGCGGTTTTGTGATTTAAATTGAGTTGTGCCAACAGGGTGCGCAATTGGGTGCGCATGCTGTTATTGATAGGGACGCGTTTTAGTGTGTCTGTATTACCGGTGATCTTTTCACCGCTGATCGCATCCGTGAAAGTTTCGCCGTTAACAATGGCAACGCTGGGATTGTTGCCATTACTAGCATAGAGGTTGCCTGTTTGCAGGGCTTCAATAATTTGTACTGTGCGCGGGTCATCCAGAGCGGCTAATTTTTTGGCAGTTTGTGCGCGCTTGGGCAGGCTGCCTTGAGTCAGTGCTTTTACCAGTTTGTCGAATTCTGGTTCTGTTGCAGGGCTTGCATCAGTAATGACACTGTTAGTTTCAGATTCCGCAGCGGTTTGTTCAGCGTCTTGCGAAAACACCGTGGCTGAAAAGCAAATTGATATGAGCAATATCAACTGCATTTGCCATTGGCCCAACGGCTTTAATAAGTTTCGCATAGTCTCATCTCGTTAAATCAAATAATTTTTAGCATCATCTTGGTTGGAAAAGAATAGTGTTTGATTTAAAACACGCCGTGAATACGTCCATGTAGGCTCAAATCGGCATCCATGCCTCATATGGTTTTAAATCAAACACTATTCTTTTCGTCCAACATAGTAGTGTTTTTTTGATTTCCTCCCGGGTGAGGGGGCCGGGAGGAAATTTATTGCGAAGGAATTACTGCGCTGCTGCACCTAAACATTTTTTGGTTTTGGTGTTGTAGTTACCGCACTTCAATGTAGTCCAGTCAGATTCCAGATCTTTGGAGCCATCGAGGAAGTCAGACCATGCATCGCCAGGAACCAGACCTTCGGTTTCCCATACAGTCAGGAATTGACCGTCGTCCTGGATTTCACCAATCAGC
>JAGKXA010000367.1 GCA_021151615.1 Cellvibrionaceae bacterium
ACTCTGAGCAGTTTTATAATGACGAGAAGGATCCAGAGGAAGGTTTGGTTCCGCTTTCGGTTGTTTGCTTCCTGCTTTCCGCAGTGCTGCTTGTAGTCCAGATGTTCGGTAGTGACCGAGTTTCCTCCAGCAATGACTCGCCGATCATGGTTCCCTCAGCGAATGCAGTGAATTGGGAGCGACTGAACGAGGACCATACTTGGAGCAACGACTTCAGCAAAAAGTTGCCCCAGATTCCTCAGTAAAAGGCTTCTTTTTTCCGCGCACTTCCTGCCTGATTTTAAACTCTTTACTCTGAAATTCATGCCCCTTGCTCTTCTGGTTTTCGTTCTTTCTCTTGCCGCTTTAGCCCTAAACTTCCTCGCCAAAAGTGGCGGTGTTGGCTTTTGACCTAGTTCCGCGAAAAAGTAGTCATGGCTCCAGCCATGTTTTCTCCTGATTCGGCCATAACCGGAATCTCTGGGGTGGTTGGTGTTGGTGCTGCGACTTTGGATAGCCTTTGGACTGTTTCTAGTTTTTCAGGTGCTGAAACGGTTCAGATGGCTGGGACTCACAAAGTCATGGGTGGTGGCCCCGTGGCGACGGCACTTTGTGTGCTTGCCTGCCTTGGGCACAGGGCGACTTTGGTAGATGTTTGTGGAGATGATGCTGTGGGTGATCAGATCATTGAGGAATTGAAACAATTTGGCGTTTCAACCGCATCGATCCAAAGATGCTCTGGGGCAAATTCGGCTCAGGCAGTGGTGATTGTCCGCTGCGGAGACGCGGCGCGGCAAATCATTTTCCATCCCTCTTCAGCGGGTGAGCCAGTGCTGGATGAAGAAACAAAAGGGGGCATAAGAAGTGCAAGGTTACTACATATCAACGGACGGCATGAATCAGTCGCAAGACTAGCTGTTCAAGAGGCTCGCAGAACTGGGGTGATTATTTCCTTTGATGGCGGTGCGGGGCGCTACAGGGAATCAATTCGCGATCTATTGGATGCGAGCCATGTGCGGATCGTTTCGCAGGAGTTCGCCTGTCAATGGAGCGGAAAATCCGAGATGGATGACATGCTGGAGTGTCTAATTCAGCCGCCAGCACTCGTGGCGGTAATTACCAATGGCATGAACGGAAGTGACGTGGTTTGTGCAAACGGAACCAAGCATCATCAGCCAGCTTTTAAAGCTTCCCCGCTCGTGGACTCCACTGGCTGTGGGGATGTGTATCATGGCGGGTTTCTTCATGGCTGGCTCTCTGGCTGGGATCTATCAAGGTGCGCTGAATTCGCCTCCAGACTGGCCGCAAGAAATGCTGAAGGTCTCGGTGGTAGGTATGTTTGCCTTAGCGGCATACCACTTTTAGCGTGCTGATCCGGGGATTGGTCCGTCAGGGCCGACTTTTAGCCAGCCTTGGCCCGGAATGTAGGCGCGCCCGATGGATGATCGCTCGACATTTCTCCATAAGGCAGGATCTCCATGGGTTTTAATACGTTCGGGGTCGCGTGCTGTCGGGCGAGCAGTTTTCTTTTTCCTTTCGGCGATAGTCGCGATCTCATCATTCATACCAATCCGTGCCACTGAGTCACTGGCGCTGGTTGATATATTGGCAGTTGGGGGTGGGCGCACTGACGATCCAAAAGGAGCTGTTTCTATTCGCTCCTCAATCACGAGAGCGTTTGCGGTAACGCCACCTGGGCTAAAGCCAAATTTGAAGCGTTCCAGGAGTGATTTTGGCAGTGTCGTGCTAGGAACTTTTGAAACACCTTCTGAGTGCTGAAATATGGTGATTTCCGAATCGATGGACTGGATCCGAGCTTGCCTGAAAGTAGTTCCTGTGACGAGGATAACCTCTGGAATCAGTACTCCAATAAACTCTTCTCTAGCCCTTTGTATGGAACTGAGGAAAGTGTTGGCTAGATTGGTTCTGTCTCGCTTGATCGTTTCTATCTCGGCGGCCAGTTTCAGATTGTCCTGCTCGATGATCCGAGCGGCTGCGATTAGGGCCGCAGCCTCTTTGCGGGCAACCAACCAAGCTTTGGCTAGGTTGATGCTTTCTGCAATTACAGCGGTCTGCTGCTTGGCCTCAAATACTTCCTTCTGAGCTTCATCAATCTCCATTGTGTAAGCCCAAAAACTCGTGCCAGCGATGATGGCCACAAGACAGAAACCATAAACAAATATTTTGGCGTCCATGAAGGTAGTTCTACAGGATTAGAGCATCAAGGATAGCGACTTTTTTGTCGGTTCATTAATGCATGGGACTTCACTTTGGCAGGAGAACCTAGCGGTGACAGAGCGTTGGTGGCACCAGCGCTCATTGTTTGAAACCAATTGCTTGGATAAACAGAATCTAAGCAATTCTGAAGTCC
>JAGKXA010000129.1 GCA_021151615.1 Cellvibrionaceae bacterium
TTGTTCGACCGCCGCAGCGAAAAGCGCCGCACCAGATGCGAAAACCCTGCAGGTTTTATTTGTTTTGAGTTCCGGGTCGTCCCATGGTGGCGTGCTGTTGGTATTGCTGCTGGTAGGTGCTGGCCTGCTTTACGCCTGTGTGCGTTCTCCTTCTACAAAATAATTTTACCTTTTAATCACTTCGCACATCGTTTGCCGATGGTATATTCATTTCGAAAACGCATGAATACATCCCTGTAGCTCCCTCAAGTCATCCATGACTTGAGGGTTTCGAAACAAATATCCTGACGTCAAACTTACATTTTAGTTAACCCGCATATTTAATGGAACAGCCGTAAGGCGCAGTACTTGGATTGGGGATTTTTTTGCCAGCTGCCAGAGCCTCCAGCGCTTCTTTCACGTAAGGCTTGGCTTTTGGAATATCCGCTTCATTGGCAGTTTTAATGCTGTCTACACCGCCCTTATAAACCAGGGTACCTTCAGGATTGATAATAAAAAAGTGTGGGCTGGTTTGCGCGTTATACAATTTGCCAATAGTGCCTTCCGGATCGAGGATGGTATTCGTCGGCGTAGCACCGCGTTTTTCATTCAGGCTGATGGCAGTCGCGCCATCCACATTACCTTGTTTACCCGGTGCAGATGAAATCACTTGCAACCAGACGATACCTTTTGCAGTAGCGTCTTTTTGCAGTGCAGGAATATTGCCACTCTTGTCGTAATGCTTGACCACATAAGGGCAATCGTGATTGGTCCACTCGAGTACCACGGTTTTTCCTTTTAAATCAGCCAAATTAATCGTCGAACCATCCGCCGCTTTACCGGAAAACGCCGGCGCTGGCTTATCGATAACAGGCTCGGCAACCGCCTGGCTAGAAACGAATGCAAAGGCAAGGCTTGCGAGTGCAATTTTTGCAGATTGACGGAATAACATAATCACTCCTTACAGTTAGTTAAAATAAAACAGCGTGGAAAAGCTATTTATCACTCACAGCAGCGACAACCAAATCCGGTGTGAGTATTTGTGGTAACTCTTTGGGACTATCCGCTTGTCCTGTGGGATAGAACACATAAAGCGGCACACCACTGCGATTGAATTTTTTCAGGAAGGCAGTAATTTGCGGATCTCTGTTGGTCCAATCCCCTTTCAAATAAGTAATACCCTGTTGTTTGAATTGTTGTTTGACTGCATCCGTGCTTAAAGCAACGCGTTCGTTTACCAAACAGCTAATGCACCAGGAAGCGGTGAAATTTAAAAACACCGGCTTGCCTTCAGCCAGTAGCGCTTGCAAGCGCTCATCGCTATAGGCTTCCCAATTTACATCTGCTGCTTTTTGTGCTGTTAATTGTTTTACTGTTGATTGTTGCACAGACAAAGCCGTCGAATTTACTTGCATACTGCCAAATCCTACAGCGAGCAAAACCAATGCCAGTGCTGAAACACTACCAAATCCGCGCGCATTGCCAGATGCATTGCGCGAGCTATCGTAAATCCAGGCAGCGAACGCAATTAACAACATACCACCGAGTGCGATTACCACTGCATCAACGCCAACTTGCTGTACCAATACCCACACCAACCATATCGCAGCGGCATACATGGGGAATGCCAGCAATTGTTTCGCGCGCTCCATCCACAACCCGGGGCGCGGCAAGCAGTGTTGCAAACGAGGCCAGCAACTTAACAATAAATAAGGCAAGGCCAAACCAAAACCCAAGCTTAAAAATATGGCCAGTAATTGCAGGGCCGGTTGTGCCAGCGCATAACCCAAGGCCGCCGCCATGAAGGGAGCCGTACAGGGTGTTGCTACCACAGTCGCAAGGACACCGGTAAAAAAGCTGCCGCTGTAACCCGATTTTTCGGTAAGCGATGAACCCACGCCTGCGACAGAACCGCCGATAAAAAATACACCCGATAAACTCAACCCCACCGCAAATAACAACCAGGCGACCAACAATACAAAAATGGGCGATTGAAATTGAAAGCCCCAACCCACTTGAGTACCACCGGCTTTTAATGCAATTAACAGTAGCGCGAGCGCGGTGAAACTCGCCAGTACCCCCAGGGTGTATACATAACCCTGGCGACGAATCTCCTGTGGTGATTGATTGGCATGACTGACAAGCGACAAGGCTTTAATCGACAGTACCGGAAACACACAGGGCATTAAATTCAAAATAATGCCTCCCAGCAATGCGAAAAATAGTGCGCCGACAAAACCAATCGAAAATTCATTTGCATTTAAATTCTGTCCAACTCCACTGCTTGCAAGTGCCTGCACGGCAACATTAATTTCGTAACCGCGCGCAATGCCCTGTTGCTCCTGAATCACCAACACTCCAGTGAGTTTTTCGCCAATGGAGATTGGCGCTTCACCGGTGGGAATTTCAAGTTGAAGCCCATCGGTTAAATCCTTGCGCAACTGCGCATCGCTTTGGCGAATGCGACCCCAGTCATAAGGGTAAAACCAGATATCCTTCACTTGCGCCAGTTGCTTTTTGGTTAAACCAATGAGCAACAGTAATTTACCTTGTGCAGTCTCCGGGTCTATCGCAGTTTGCTGGGCCCGTACTTCCCAGGGGCTGGTAACGGGTAATCGCGCTTGCGCTTCGGCAATTAAGGGGCTGCCCTCACCCACCTGCCCTGCACTGGCAACGACGGGTAATGACAAAGCCAATTCCACTTGCTGGGGAATGCACTCTTCCGCACAAACCAACCAATCGACCAATGCTTTGGCAGTGAAAGTATCACCTTCAACCAAATTGGCAGGAACCGTAATTTTGCTCAGCAAGGTGACATTATTTTCATAGGCGTAATTGGTAATTGGCCCCATGGAAAAACGGCTGGGTGCGGGCCAAATAATCTCACTCGCGATTGCACCTTGCGGCAAGGTCCAATTAATTGTGGTGGCGTTCCCGGAGTCGCCCGGGTTAATCCAGTAGGTATGCCAGTGGGGAATAATTTGCTGATTAACCCCCATATAAATTTCACTGCCGGGCAACACCGCAGCAACCGATGCCACCAACTGCGCTTGCACTTGCGGAGTTGCTGCCTTGTCAGTGATGACAGCTACAGACTCCTGCGCCCGGGCAGAGGAGCACAGCGCCAAAAGCACGGTGAAGATCGCAATCAAATAGTGTTTGGTTCCGAATAACATCCCGGCTGCTCGCTTTGTCAGGTTACAAAATGTTTGAAGTGTTTATTAACACTCTATTAAAAAGACTACTAATAAGTTTTCTAATAATTGTTGCTGAGGTAAAAATGATTAGCTCAATAGAATTGATAAGAATTCGTTTATTTTCCTTAACCCAACGCTTTTCGCCAACGGCGATAGCATTACCCTTAATCGATAAGATTAACCAGAAAAAGTTTCTGGTTTAACAAAAATTCACACTCTTTGTTATTCTTTCACATTAACAATTATTTTCCTTCAGCATCAATTGACCATTTCCCCGTACTTTTATCAGCTTATGAAATAGCGGGCACCATGTGCCCGCGGCCTATCCAACCTGGATTACTGTGTCCAACTCAAAATAATATATCCAACTCAGATTAGAAATTGGAACGAAATGAAAAACTGAACGCACGTCCATACCCTGGTTGTTCAGTGACAGCGTTTGTGCTGCTATAAGTATTGCCGCCAGTTTTGTAATGCTCATCAAACAGATTTTTAACAACAAAGGAAATACGATACTTTCCATTGCCGCGATCAAGTGCAACACCCGCATCGGTCAGGTTGTAGGATTTTTGCAGGGTGTACTCAGATTGGCTTGGCTGTAAATACGCATCGGAACGATAGGCATTGGTTAAGAAAAAATTCAACCCAAAACCATCGCCTAACGCACGGGTGTAATCCACTCCGTACGCCAGAGTAACCTTGGGTGCACCGTGCAATTGCTTACCGGAATAGTCCGCCAGTTTGGTGGCTGAAATATCCGGCAAGGAAGTAAAAAATTCATCGTAAGTCGCACGATTATAGGCGCCAGAGAAATTTAGACTTAGGGCAGGCGTCACGGCGAATGCGGTTTCAAATTCAATCCCTTTTGCCGTCACACCAGGAATATTACCCAAATAACTGCGCAACACAGCAGGCTCCTGGCTAGTATCATTTACGGTAAGGTTGCTTTGGTAATCGGTTAACTGGGTGTAGTAGATGTTGGCATTTACCAGCAAACGGCGGCCCAGCAATAAACTCTTGAAACCCAACTCCGCATTTTCTGCTTTTTCAGGCTTTACATTTTGCGGTTGACCGTAATTCGGACTTGCCGAATCAGTATTAAATTCTACAGCCCCGGATTTTTCACCCGAAGATAACGAGCTATACAACAATATGTCATTGGTTAATTGATAACTCGGACTGACTAACCAGGCGATCGAGTTATCGCTTATTGAGTCGCCCTCAATCCAATCATAAATCCCTTTATTACCTGCACTACCTGTGCCGATTGCGGAACGATACAAGGCTTTGGCCGCATTCCAGGCGGCGATATCCGCGTTTGAATTAACCAAATCCAACCCATAATTTACCGCTTTGGAATTATCGCTGCCGGTTGCATTGGTTAAACCTGTTCCCGCCCGATCCAGCTCGCGGCGGTTACGTCCCTCTTTATGTTCGTAGGTATTGCGCAAGCCTAATGTCAAGGTGGTTTTTTCAGTGAAGTGCCAATTCACTTGGCCAAAGGCCGCATAACTTTCCGTGGTGGGATTCAACACATAGGAGCGATAAACACCACGCTGGGCATCCGTTAGCAAACCGCGATATTTGGGAGCTTTTAACGCATTCCACTGGGCATTACTTGCGTTGAATGCCGCCGCATCAGCGCCAAAATAGGTTGGATCATCAGAGTAAACTTCAGCATCAAGGTAATAGAGTCCAACCTGGTAGTCGTAATTTTTTTCGCCCTTGTAGTTTAACCTAACCTCTTGTGAGGTTTGGTCGTTCCACAATTGCTGGCCACCATTGCCAATATCAAAACGCGTCACACCGCCGTTCTTGATGTCGAAGTGTTGCTCACGGTAGGCCGTGATCGAGGTAAGTGTGTATTCATCGCTGAGTAATTTTTTCAATTCAACGGAAACACCCCCCTGCTCGGTGCGCTGTGGGCGCGCTTGGGAGTCTTCGATTTTGTTAGACCCGAACGCACTGTCGGCGAACACTGGCTGATATTTACTGCCATCCGGGTTATCAAAATAATCGCGCTGCAAACGACTAAAGAATGTTGTGCTTCTTACTTCACCATCAGCAAAAGTATCTGGGCCATTATTAACCAACAGGGATTTATTACCGTTTTCTACCGATTGGATACTGTCGAGAATGATACGCGCGGATAAGCTTTCATCGGGTGTAACCAAAAATTGCAAACGGCCACCAACGCGATTGGTTTCATTCCAGGTTTCCGGGCCAGATTGCCAAACATTATCCAGCACACCGTCTTTTTTATTGAAAAATAAGGAACCGCGATAGGCGATCAGATCATCAATAATTGCACCTGTGCCAGAGACTTTTCCACCCAGCTCGTTGTACTCACCATAACGAACTTCGTAAGAGTAGCCTGGCTTAAAGCTTGGGGCCTTGGTAACAATATTAACCACGCCGAGCGTAGTATTCTTACCCAGCAAAGTGCCTTGGGGTCCGCGAATTACTTCAATCCGATCCAAATCAATAAAATCATTCCAGGATTGGCCCACGTATGAGCTCACTACGCCGTCCACAATCACACCAACACTGGGCTCCATAGTATCGTTAGCCGCGTTCTTGCCAATACCGCGCAATGAGATACTGGTCTGGCGTGGGTTACTGCCAAATACGCCAAGGTTGGGCACTTTCTTTACCAGATCATTTACGGAAACCGAGTTATCGCGATCAAGGGTTTTACCACCCACCACTGATACAGGTAGCGGAACCTTTTGTGCAATTTCTTCGCGATTGCGCGCGGTAACGACGACTGTATCCAACGCAAAAGAAGGCTTGGCTTGCGCTTGCACCAGTACCGGCAGTGCAGCCCCCGTAACCAACAAGCCACTCATAAAATGACTCAATATTTTTTTTTGTAACCCAAAAGCTTTTCTCAAGGCAAAACGATTATGTTGCTGCTTTCCAGCAAAAAAACTATTCATCAGGAATCTCCGATACGGAATCTAATAGTGCGACCAACACCCGCTACGTCAGCACCTAATAACGGTTGTGAGTGCGCAACAGCAACCCCTATGCCATATTTCTACAGGTTTGCGGTTTACGGATTGTATCTATCGCAAAGCACACAGTATTACTGGGCAACACACCAAACAATGTTCAAATATCAACCCTATACAAGCCTCTGTCGTACAAAAGCCTGCTGCTCTGTATTCAACAAAAAGATTTCACTTTGTTTTTATTTCAACAATCAATCATGCTTAAAAAGCACAAATTCAAACAGGATTGAGATAATTCGGCCGGGATTTATGGACCAGTAATTTATGATTTTTTTTCAAATTATCTGTTTAGCATATTGATTTTTATCGCTTTGAAACCGATACGGTTACGTTTATACGGCGCCCCACTTACTTATGCTTTTTGGTTTGCAATTTAAAACAAAGTGTTTTTATTTGCGCAGGGATTTTTTATTTAATGACTGGCACAGATCTGGCTTTAGGGCAGTTACACAGGATTTTCAGGCAGGGAATGCACAGCCAGCAATTCATTAGTTAACGTCATTAATCTGTTTGTTCTTTTAAGGAATTTTTATGAAAGTGTTCAGTAAAAAGGCAGTCTTGTTTGCCGCAACCCTGCTGCTAAGTTCAGCCAGCTTCGCCAAAGAAGTTACCCTGCTCAATGTTTCTTACGACCCAACCCGCGAACTGTATCGTGAATTCAACACAGCCTTTGCCAAGCACTGGAAGGAAAAAACCGGTGATGATGTAAAAGTTGAACAATCCCATGGGGGATCCGGTAGCCAGGCACGCGCCGTGCTCGATGGTTTAAAGGCGGATGTAGTAACCCTGGCGCTGGCGGGCGATATAAGTCCATTGGCAAAAAATGGCAAGTTACTACCTGACAATTGGGCTTCACTATTACCCAACAACAGCGCACCTTACACATCCACCATTGTGTTTTTAGTTCGCAAAGGCAACCCGAAAAAAATTGAAGACTGGGATGACCTGGTAAAATCCGGTGTGGAAGTGATTACACCAAACCCGAAAACATCGGGTGGCGCCCGCTGGAATTATTTGGCTGCCTGGGCCTTTGCCAAAAAGAAAGAAGGTTCTGACACCGCTGCACAGGAGTTTGTGAAAAAACTCTATAAGAATGTTCCAGTACTGGATTCCGGCGCACGTGGTTCAACAACCACCTTTGTACAACGCGGCATTGGCGATGTACTCCTCGCATGGGAAAACGAAGCTCACCTGGCGATTCAGGAAGCGGGTAGCGATGAAATTGAAATTGTTTATCCCTCCATTTCAATACTCGCCGAACCACCTGTTGCCGTGGTAAGCAAAAACGCTGCTGCCAAAGGCACTGCTGAAGTCGCCAATGCTTACCTTAATTACCTCTACACCAAAGAAGGCCAGGAGATTGCCGCGAAGAACTTTTATCGCCCGCGCGACCCACAGGTAGCGAAAACCTATGCGAAAAATTTTCCGGCAATCGATTTCGCTACTATTACCGATTTTGGCGGCTGGGATAAAGCCCAACCACAACACTTCGGTGACGGTGGTATCTTCGACAAGATTTATGAAGCACCCAAATCATAAGTTCCTGGGTAATAAGTTCCTGTGTAATAAGTTCCTGTGTAATAAGTGATTAAGTCCTCAGGTAAACACCATAAATCCTGGAAAAAATGGATTATTTACTGTGAGAAAGAAGCCATTTTTCCGCACAAAAAATAATCGACCACAACACTCGCCCTGTGCGAGTGTTGTTTTTTGATCACTTAACTTTCACAACTGCTTATTTTTAAGCAGATGAATGTTGGCTAATAAACTATTCGGCTGATAACGAAAAACTTCGTTATAAGCTAATAAAAAATCAGTATTTTTCGTTTATAAACATCCTCCCTATGATTGCGCCGACTTCGGGAATTTATGCGCCCGAATAACGCACCGACAAATTTCCTGCGAGGTTTTTATGGGAACCCATCGTCCAGAAATCGCCAACAGTATTGAAGATGTATTGGCCGAGATAAAACGTCAGCTGGCACATATTCGCTACGGTTCTGTGGAAATCCAAATCCACAACGGGCAAGTCGTGCAGTTGGAAAGCCGCGAGAAAAAGCGTTGGGATAAAGGCGTCAACGCCCGCTAAGCCCGCTTTTTTTGGCCATCGATTTTGTTAGTTGTTTCTTTTATATCGTTTATTTTTTAGTTAAGACCAACATAAAACACTGACCGGACCACCGGATGTGACAATCAAATTTCGGAGATTAGCATGTCATTATTTACCCAGTGGTCACACAATAAAACCACATTGATTACTTCTGTTTTCTCACGCAACGCATTGTTCACTGCGGTAGGCCTGGCGATTTCTGTCAACGCATCTGCAGGTTTCCCGACTATTTACGGCAAGGTTCAAGTAACCGCTGGCCAATACGATTTCGAAAAAATTGCCTTTGCACCCACAGCAGCTGGCGCAACCACTTATCGCCATGTTGGTGCTACTGATGTGACCGACGAGTTGGATAGCTTCACTGTAGAAAGCATCGGCTCACGCCTGGGCGTGCAAGGTGATTTTGATGCGACCGCTGGGCTGAATGTGTTCTACCGTGTGGAATACGGCGTGGACTACGACAATGGCACCAACAGCAATGGCCGCGAACTGGTACAGCGCAATATCTTCGGCGGACTGCGCGGCAACTGGGGTGCACTGCTCGCCGGTAAGAACGATACCCCGCTGCGCTCACTCGCAGGCCGCAACGGCACCATCGTTAAAAACGCTTACGTACCTGCCGTGCAAAAAACGGATATCGACCGTTTCAACGAAGCGCCATTGGCTGACATTGGTACTTACCTGGTAGGTGAAAACCGTGTTGATAACGTCATCCAGTACACCTCACCTATCCTGCTCGGCGGCTTGGAAATTAACCTGGCGGCAGTACAAGCAGAAGAAACCGGCGTAGAGCAATCTGCCACCAACCAACAGGATGACAACGGCTTTGCCTCTGGCCAATCAGTCTCTATCGGCTACGGCAAAACCAACTGGTTTGTAGGCGCTGCCTATGAAAGCAATGTGGCCACGACCGATGCAGCGCGTCTCGTAGCCGAAGTAGTCCTTGGCCCGGTCAAACTGGGCGCGATCTACCAAACCGCCGAAGCCCATGACGATGTAGACAGCCTGGGCGGCTTCACCAGCTTCGTAAACGCCACCACCACCACAGTGGGCGCGCAAAACGGTATTAACCCCCTGGCCGAATGGGATGGCGCCGCCGGTACCGCCTATAAGGAGCAGGATGGCTATGTCATCAACGGTGTGTGGAAAATCGCCGGCCCCTGGTCTGCCAAGTTCCAATACGCCAACAGCACCTCTACCCCACTGAACACCACCTATGACGATGTTGACCTGGACGCATTGGCCCTGGGCCTGGATTATGCCCTGAACGATGCCACTCGCATTTTCGGTTACTACGCCGATGTGGAAGCCCAGGGCGATGCTGCAATTAGCACCAAAGCGACTACCGACAGCATTTTTGCATTGGGTGTGGACTTCCGTTTCTAAGAGCAGCTTATTTAAGTGCGGTGTTTTTAACAGCAGCATTTTTAATATCAGTGCTTTTAATTTGCACAAGGATGTGTAGTGAAAAACCATTGATGCCTATAGCCATCAATCTGACGTTATAAGCTAATAAAAAATCAGTATTTTTAGTTTTAATGGCATCTGAATATGATGGCGTCGTACATCAGGATTACCTGAACAAAGTCGCAAGGTTGACAATTTATTAACGAGGCATGCAATGGGAACTCACCGCACAGAGTCGGCAGTCACCCCGGAAAACGCGGCGAAACATGATTCAATCGTCGATGAAATTCTGGAAGAAATTAAACAGCAATTGGCACTTATTCAATTCGGCTCATTGGAAATTCAAGTTCACAATGGCCAGGTTGTGCAAATAGAACGCCGCGAGAAAAAACGTTGGGAAAGAGGTGTAAACACCAAGTAGCCAGCGCGCGGAAAAATTAAAAAACAGTCAATAATTCCACTGACCGGACCACCGGAGGTGATATGTGAACTACCGGAGATTAGCATGTCATTTCGTAACGCGTGGTCGGTTGTGCGATCACAAGCAACAGGATCAGTTATCAAGCGCAATGCCCTGGCGATTGCTGTAGGCGCTGCACTTTCAACCAACGCTTTTGCCGGCTTTCCAACGCTGTACGGCAAAATTCATTTAACCGCCAATCAATATGATTTGGAAAAAATTGATTTCGCCCCCACTGCAACAGGCGCAACCACTTATCGCCATATTGGCGCAACCAATGTAACCACGGAATTGGATACCTTTGCACTGGAAAGCACAGGTTCACGCTTGGGCATTCAAGGTGATTTTGATGCGACTTCCAGCGTGCAAGTTTTTTATCGCCTCGAATACGGTATTGATGTCGACAACGGCACCAACAGCAATGGTCGCGAATTGAGCCAGCGTAATATTTTCGGCGGTTTGCGCGGCACCTGGGGCTCAATTCTCTTTGGCAAAAACGACACTCCGTTAAAAACCTTGCAAACCAACACAGTATTGCGCTCTGACCTGGATCGCTTTAACGATTCCCCGTTGGGTGATATTGGTACCTACATAGTTGGCGAGAACCGCCCGGATAACGTTATCCAATACACCTCACCGATTTGGCTTGGCGGTTTGGAATTAAACGTTGCCGCAATCCAGGCAGAAGAAACCGGTGTACCGGTGAGCGCAACCAACCAACAAGACGACAATGATTTTGCTTCCGGCCAATCAGTTTCTGTGACTTACGGTAAAGCCAAATGGTTTGTCGGCATCGGCGCTGACTCCAATGTGGCCACTACTGATGCAGTGCGCGCTGTGGGCGAAATTACCCTGGGCGCAGTAAAACTCGGCGCTATTTATCAAACGGCGGAAGCACACGATGATGTGGATTCACTCGGTGGTTTCTCCAGTTTCGTTGGCACCAATGGCACCACTATCGGTGCACAAAATGGTTTGAATCCGCTCTCTGAATGGGACGGCGCATCAGGCAATGCCTTTAAAGAACAAGACGGTTACATCCTCAGCGCCCAGTGGAAAATTGCGGGCCCCTGGTTGGCGAAAATCCAATATGCCAGTTCATCCACTACACCCACCAACACCGCCTATAAAGATGCGGAACTGGAAGGTCTGATTGTTGGTTTGGATTACAACTTCAACCCTAACACCCGCGTATTTGCCACTGTAGCGAGCGTAGAAGTTGAAGGCGATGAAAAAATCAGCACCAAGGCAACCCAGGATACCGCCTCGGCATTGGGTTTTGATTTCCGCTTCTAAGGATATGCGTAAATTCTTTTAAAAAATTTTCAGAGAGAAAAAGATTATGAAATTTTCTGCACGATCAATTGGTAAATCAGCACTTGCGGTAATCGCCGCCAGTTTGTTGGCCGGTAGCGCGCTGGCAAAAGACATTAATTTGCTGAACGTATCCTACGACCCAACCCGCGAACTCTATCGCGAATTTAACGCGGCCTTCGCCAAACACTGGAAAGAAAAAACCGGTGACGATGTACATGTAGACCAATCCCACGGCGGTTCAGGTGCGCAGTCGCGCGCGGTAATCGACGGATTGAAAGCAGACGTAGTCACCCTGGCACTCGCCGGCGACATTGATCCTATCGCCAGCATCGGTAATTTATTGCCCAAAGATTGGGTGAATAAATTGCCGCAAAACAGCGCACCTTACACTTCCACCATTGTATTCCTGGTACGCAAAGGCAACCCAAAAAATATTAAGGACTGGGACGACCTGACCAAAAAAGGTGTAGAAGTTATTACCCCTAACCCGAAAACCTCTGGTGGTGCGCGCTGGAACTATTTGGCTGCCTGGGCTTTTGCCGAAAAGAAACAAGGTAAAGATAAAGCTGGTGCACAAGCTTTCTTGCGTGACCTGTATAAAAACGTTCCGGTATTGGATACCGGCGCGCGCGGCTCAACTACTACCTTCGTACAACGCGGTATTGGTGACGTGCTGATTACTTGGGAAAACGAAGCATTCCTCGCAGTGAACGAGCTGGGTGCAGATGAAGTGGAAATTGTTGTGCCCAGCATTTCCATCCTGGCGGAACCTTCAGTAGCGGTAGTGGATGAAAACGCAAAAGCCAATGGTACTGCGGAAGTGGCCAAAGCCTACTTGGAATACCTCTACACAAAAGAAGGCCAAAACATAGCAGCAAAAAATTACTACCGCCCACGCGACCCTCAAGTTGCTGAAGCTTACGCCAAGGTTTTCCCGAAATTGGATCTGGTAACGATTAATGA
>JAGKXA010000368.1 GCA_021151615.1 Cellvibrionaceae bacterium
CATCCAGCCGGCGGTACCGCCACCGACAATAACAATTGTGCGAATAGGTTGATGTGACATGTTGAAATCCCTGCGGTGTTGTTGCTGTTGTTATGCTGTGCAGTTATCTTTTTTCCGGTGTTTTTAATGGGACTAACACGCTTATAGTGCAGCATCATAGCCGATTTACTCGCCAGGGAGGCAATCGGCAGGGACTATTGGATGATTGTTATTTCACTATGATATTACGTTGAATAAAATCCAAATGGTCGGGCAGACTTTTAACCGTATTTGCAATACTTGCAGCAATCGCTGCCAGTTCTTTTTCCACCAGTTGCACAGCAAAATCATCAACAACCGGGTGATAGTAATCCGGCTGGATATTAAAGCCGGAAAACATCGCGAGCCAGCTGTTAGTGCCAAAAAAGTCCAGCTCACCGGTTTGCGGTTGGCAGGTTTGTTTAAAGTGTTCGATACGTGTCGCTAAGGTAGCGGGAATATCCATGTGACGACACTCATCCCAGAAGGCCTGCCCCTGGCGTTGGTTGGCGTAGTAATGCAGAATCAAAAAATCGCGCAGTTTTTCCTGGCGAACGCGCAGATTGCTATTCACTGTATCAACCAGCCGCTGGTTGTACTGTTGGTTGGGAAAGTGGTTGAGTAACAAGGTCAGGCTGGATTGGATTAAATAAATACTGGTGGATTCAAGCGGTTCCATAAAACCGCTTGCCAGCCCCAGGCAGAATACATTTTTATTCCAGGCTTGTTTACGCATGCCGGTGGTGAAACGAATAAATTTGGGATCGGCAAGTGCCTCGCCTTCAAGGTTTGCGCGTAATTTATCAGCGGCAGCTTCGTCAGAAATAAAATCGCTGCAATACACATAACCATTGCCGACACGATGTTGCAAGGGGATTCGCCATTGCCAGCCCGCTTCCATCGCCAGTGAGCGTGTTGCTGAGGCAGGTGCAAGAGTGCTGGCGCAAGGCATAGCAACGGCGCGATCACAGCGCAACCATTGGTTCCAGGTTTCATAACCGGTTTGTAATGTCTTTTCGATTAACAGACCGTTAAAGCCGGAGCAATCGATAAAAAACTCTCCTGCAATTTTTTCACCGTTATCCAATCCCAATGATTGAATAAAACCCGTATCAGGGCATTGGCGAACCTCTTCGACTTTGGCATTAACGCGTGTGACTCCCATTTTCTGTGCTATGCCACTTAAATAGTGCGCAAACAAACCGGCATCAAAATGAAATGCGTAATTAAAACTGGATAATTCCAGATCGCTGTTTGCTTTAGGTAGTGCGAATTTATTATGGCGCGCCATTTGTACCGCGAGGCAGTAGGCATCCAGATGTTGCGCTTTATGTTGCTGGCGCATTTTGGCCCAGTAATGATGAAAAGGAATGCGCGCAATACGTGCGCCATAACCGGCAAATGGGTGGATAAATTTTTCGCCGGGTTTATACCAACCATCAAAATCAATCCCGAGTTTATAAGTCGCTTTGGTTGCGCGCATAAACTCGACTTCATTGATATTCAAGTCGTGCAAAAATTCCTTGATGTAGGGAACAGTCGCTTCACCAACACCGATGATGCCAATCTCTTCTGATTCGACCAGGGTAATTTTGGTCACACCCTGCTTGAAACGATTGGCCAGTGCGGCGGCGGCCATCCAGCCGGCGGTGCCGCCACCAAGAATCACGATGGAACGAATACGTGAGTCGGTCATATTGTTGAACCTGCAAATTTACTACTTACTATTTGATTGCCTGATAGCAAAAAAAGGAGCCGATTTGCATCGGCTCCTTTTTTACAACTGCAGCGGGTATTAATTAAAATTTGTAGTTAACACCGGCGGTAATACGACGTTCGAAGATGTTATAGGAATCGATAAAGTCTTCCCATTGTGTGTAAGTAATGTTGTCTTCTTCGGTCAGGTTGTTTACCGCCAGGGTTACCTGCAGATCTTCAGAGAAGTTGTATGCGGTTGTCACATCCACAAACAAAGTCTCTTTCAAATAGCGCGGCATACCTTTATCAACATTGGTCGGGTTCCACATCCAGCCGGAGGTTTTACCCTGATATTGATCGCCAAGGTAGTTGGCGGCAACACGCGCTTCAAATTTCTCATCCTGATACCACAACACCAGGTTCGCCTGATCTTCTGCGGTATTGTTAAATGGCGCTACGCTGCCATTCGGTAACAATTCGCTGGAAGGGCTTTCGGTGGGTGAATAGGTGTAGTTGAAAGTCACACCGGTATTCGCCAACAATCCTGGCAGGAAATCGAAACTTTGTTGGTAGGAGAATTCCCAACCTTTCACTGTTCCACCTGAACCGTTGGTAAC
>JAGKXA010000130.1 GCA_021151615.1 Cellvibrionaceae bacterium
CAGGATTGTTATGAGCGAACACCAGAATTTGGAATGGAAGGAAACCTGGCGCGATGAATACTTGAAATGGATTTGCGCATTTGCCAATGCGGATGGTGGTCTGTTGGTGATTGGAAAAAATGACGCGGGCAAGGCAGTGGGCATTGCTAACGCGGCGAAATTACTGGAAGATCTGCCCAATAAAATTCGCGATGTGCTCGGGCTAATACTGCCGGTAAATCTGCGTGTAGAAAATAATAAAGAGTTAATTGAAATTCAGGTGCCCGCTGCACCTTATCCTGTTAGCTACAAGGGCGAATATCATGTGCGCACTGGCGCCACCCGGCAAGAATTAAAAGGTGCCGCACTGGATCAATTTTTATTACGTAAACAAGGCCGACATTGGGATGCCGTACCAGTACCAGGAGTTACACTCGTTGATCTGGATAACGCGAGCATTGCTCAATTTCGTCGCCATTCGTTGCGCAGTGGTCGCCTTGATAATGAGTTTTGGTTGGATACAGATGCGATATTATTTGAAAAACTAAAACTTACTGATGGCATTTATCTAAAGCGAGCAGCCCTTCTGCTGTTTCATTCTGATCCTACTAAATTTGTGACGAGTGCTTTTGTAAAAATCGGTTTCTTCCGCTCCCAATCTGATTTGGTTTATCACGACGAAGTAAAGGGCAATTTATTTGCCCAGATACACAAAATAGTAGAATTACTGCAAACGAAATACTTGAAGGCTAGTATCAGCTACGAAGGCATTCAGCGTATCGAACAATTTCCTGTGCCGACAGCTGCGTTGCGTGAAGCTTTGCTCAATGCATTGGTGCACCGCGACTACGCAGTGCCAGCGCCGGTACAAATTCGAGTGTACGAGGATCGCTTGAGTATTTGGAATCCGGCACATCTACCCCAGGGTTGGACACTCGACAAGCTGCGCGGAGAGCATGCTTCTATCCCGTTCAATCCCGATATTGCAAATGCTTTTTTCCGCGCGGGCGAAATTGAAGTTTGGGGGCGCGGCGTTCATCGTATTTTTCAGGCATGTCGAGATGCCGGCATTCCAGAGCCTCAGCTGCGTTACGAAACCAATGAGTTATGGCTGGAGTTCTCCTTCGCGCAGAATTACTTGCAAACGCTGGGCTACAGTCAGTCTCCCCAAAGAGATGTAGAAACTTCGGTGAAAACTTCGGTGAAAACTTCGGTGAAAACTTCGGTGAAAACGCCAGAAGCACTCTTGGCCCTGTTAGAAGAAAACCCAAATATGTCGTTAGCAGAGGCGGCAAGTATCATTGGGAAATCTGTGCGCGCAATCGAAATGGCCAGTGCCAAATTGGTGAAGGCGGGAAAGTTAAAACATCTGGGCCCACAAAAAGGCGGTTACTGGGAAGTTGATAAATAGTCCTTTGTCTACTCACTGAGTAGACAATTGAGCTGAACTCACTCCGCCACAAACACCGGCGCAAAGCCCCCACCCTGGGTGCGGAAATTTGTCGTCTGGCCTTGATACAAACGTGCGGCCAATAATTGAATTTCACCGGCATACACGTAAGCGCGAATATCCATCTTTAAGGCGATCTCCTGCTCATCCACCAAAATGCCCCGTTCACTGGGCGGGACTTGTTGTTGGGCGACATAATCGCCCAGCAGGATTTCATCCCACACGCGTTTGGTAATTTTGTCGCCGCGGTAAGCCGCTTTGCTGCCGTAACCGGTGGCGGGTTTAAAAAATAAGTGTTTGCGTTCCTGCCATAAATGCTCAGCATTATCGGCGTTGACTAATTGGGTGCGGGGAATTCCGGCGAGCAGGGTTTTTATATCCTCATCACTTGCACCCAATTCCCTGAGTTTTGTTTCATCACTGAGCAAGGCTAAATTACGTTTGTCGGCATAAAGTGCGTGATGGCGGGGGTTGGGGGTGAGTACTATGGCGTTCTGCTCATAGGCGTTGCGCAATACACTGTTGTTTGGCTGCGCGAGTGAAAAATCTGTTAGGCGGTTGTAAACCAAATCAATCACTTGTTGTTGATAAAACAACTGGCCGTCAACCAAGCTGAGTTCGCGCGGATCAACAACCAGGGTTTTAATGCCCGCACGTTCAAACACCGATTGTGCCAATAAAAATTCCGGATAGAGAAATTGTGCACTGGGATTTTCATCCACCAGCGCAATGCAACGCAGCGTTTGATCACCGCGTGCCAATTGCCACTCGCGTTTAAACATAGCCACAAATGCCGCTTCCACGTGCGGCTGTAACAGCTGCGGAAAATCACCCGCTGCATTACAGCAGGCGGTTTGCGCGCTGAGTAATATCGCATTTAAAAAGCCACCACCGGCGTTGGTATTTATTTCAATAATCTGCGGCCCTGTCTCATTCATGTGAAAATCAAAACCCATAAACACACCGGCGACAGGTGATGTTTGTTGGGCGATGGCAGGTGCGTTGCTCAATACGGTTTGTTGGTAAGTGGCCAAGGCAGTAACGCGCATTATTGCTTGCACGAGAATTTGTAATTGTTGCCATTGCACAGGGGAGATAAATACCGCCGTGTGGGAAAATAATTGTTCGTGGTAGTGCAGAACTTCGGCAGGTAATGCTTGCGCCTGCAAACTCGCCAGCAGTTCAGAGCGATTCAGGGTTTTGCAAAAGCAGGCGCGGTTTAGAATATCCGCAGCCGATCCGCAATCGGTGTTACAGGTTGTTGTCTCACTCATAACAGCCTCTAGTAGACTCCGGGTTTATGGTGGCGCGGCAAGCCCACTGAGATAAGGGCAGTGAGCGTGATAAACATTGCCGACACCCACAAGCAAGCAACCAAGCCGGCGCTTTGGTAAATCCAGCCGGATAAAATAGTGCCGATTAAACGCCCCATGGCGTTGGCCATATAATAAAAGCCAACATCGAGCGAAACACCGTCATCTTTAGCGTAGCTGACAATCAAATAAGAATGCAGCGATGAATTAATCGCAAACACAACACCAAATAAAATTAATCCGCTGATTAACAAACTGCTTACGGGTATGCTTGCCAACGCACTGTTAAGTAATCCGCTATTTCCTGACCCGGTATTGGATAAGGCAAATGCCAAAAGACCGGTCACTAATGCGAGTAAAATCGCCCATAACAGCGCAGCGCCGCCGCCGGGTGCCGCACCGGTTTTGGTGCGCAATACGAGTGGCGCTACGGATTGCACAATACCGTAACCGATAACCCAGCTCGCCAGGAATCCACCGGTTTGCCAAAAATCCCACTGCAATTGGCTGCTTAAAAAAACCGGCAATGCCACGACAAACCAAATATCGCGTGCGCCAAATAAAAATAAGCGCGCCGCCGATAAAATATTAACCGCGCGGCTTTTGGAGAATAATTCAGTAAATTTCGGTTTATGTTTGGCTTTACCTAAATCCTGTTGCAGTAAGATCACACTGGCAATCCACACCAATGCAAGCGCAGCGGCCATGGCTAGTACAGCGCATTTGAAGCCCAAAAGCGCAAGCAGTGCACCGCCGAGAAAAAAGCCCACACCCTTCAACGCGTTTTTTGAGCCAGTGAGCAATGCAATCCATTTAAATAATTTTCCTTGCTGATCGCCGGGTACCAATTGTTTAATTGCGCTCTTGGCACTCATTTTATTTAAATCTTTGGCAATGCCGGACAATGCCTGCGCGCCCATCACCAGTGGCACGCTGAGCCATTGCGTTGGAACCGCGAGCATTGCCAGCGCAATCACCTGCAAGCCGAGGCCAATATTCATAGTGCGGTTCAAACCGATACGCGCACCCAGATAGCCACCCAATAAATTGGTGACTATCCCGAAAATTTCATAAAACAAAAACAGTGCTGCAATTTGCAACGGGCTGTAACCGAGTTGATGAAAGTGCAACACCACCAACATACGCAACACGCCATCGGTGAGCGTGAATGCCCAATAGTTTCCGGTGACGATGGCGTATTGGCGAATGGCGGGAGAATTATTCATAAATTTCCAAATCTATTTGAATATTTTTTACGTAGCCCGTATGGAGCCTGGCGCAATACGGGGCATTTTTTGCAAACATAAAAACCCCCGTATTCCGTTACACTCCATACGGGCTACATTAATCCGCAGAGCCCACCAATTTGGCCAATTCCACCGTGCGATTTGCATAGCCCCACTCGTTGTCGTACCAGGCATAAATTTTTACCAGGGTGCCGTTAACGACCATAGTGGACAGCGCATCAACAATCGATGAAAGTGGATTGCCACAAAAATCACTGGAAACCAGTGGACGAGTTTCGTAGCCAAGGATATCTTTCAGATAAGTTTCACTCGCGGTTTTTAACAGTGCATTCACTTCTTCTACAGTGGTATTGCGCTCTACCTCGAATACACAGTCGGTGAGTGATCCGGTAGCGAGCGGAACGCGCACCGCATGCCCATTTAATTTACCGCGCAATTCGGGAAATATTTCTGCAATCGCAGTTGCGGAGCCAGTTGAAGTAGGGATTAAATTGGAATGGGATGCGCGTGCGCGGCGCAAATCTTTATGCGGTTGGTCGAGTATTGATTGGGTATTGGTTAAATCATGAATTGTGGTAATAGCACCGTGTTTGATGCCGAGATTTTCATGAATCACTTTAACGACTGGTGCTAGGCAATTGGTGGTGCAAGAGGCTGCTGTAACAATCCGGTGTGCAGCTGCGTCAAATAAATGTTGATTAACACCCATCACCACATTTAACACACTCGGCTCTTTTACCGGCGCACTCACTACCACGCGTTTTACACCCTGATCCAAATAGGCCTGCAACAATTTCACCTCGCGCATTTTGCCGCTGGCTTCAATGACCAAATCGCAGCCACTCCAATCTGTTTCTGCGATGGTTTTATTACGACTAAACGCAATGGATTTACCATCAATATACATTGCATTTTCATCCGCGCTCGTGTCTGGCGTCCATTGACCTTGGACGGAGTCGAATTTAAGCAAATGTGCAAAAGTGGCTGCATCACCCGCCGGATCATTAATCTGCACAAATTCAAATTCCGGCCAATGCCAGCTCGCCCGCAATGCCAGGCGGCCAATACGGCCAAAGCCATTGATACCGATTTTGATTTTTTTCATAAAAATTTCTCTTTAATTGCAAATATCATGTATGTGCAGAAGGGCGTGATAAATCACGCCCCTAGATTGCATTATCCGTGTAGGGGTGCAATTTATTGCTCCCTGATTTTGTTTTAACCCTGAATCAACAACAGCGCTTGGGTCTATCTTCCATAGCGCACAGACGCCGGTGATTTTCCTCCAGCCAATCCTGATTGGCATCGAGCATCGTCTTCAATGTTTTGGTAATCCATGCGGGTAATTCCGGATGCAAGCGGTAGTACACCCACTGCCCTTTGCGGCGGTCAGCGAGCAAACCGGATTCGCGCAACAGCGCCAAATGGCGGGAAATTTTCGGCTGGATTTCATCGAGCGCGCAGGTGAGTTCGCACACGCAGAGTTCTTTTTCGCGTGCAACTAATAGCGCAATGCGTGCGCGGGTGGGGTCCGCGAGGGCTTTACACAAAGAGTCAGGGCTAAATTCAGACAATGACTTACCGCTCCACTTATATACGTTTTTTCAAATATATGAAATTTCGTATATACAAGCAAGTGCGGTTTTACTGGTGAGCGATCAATGGAGTTGCTTGGTCATGGCGACAAGGCTTCACCATATCCAAATTTTCCCGGTAGACGTTGGTGCTGATATTAAGCAGGCCTAGCACTGTATGGAACAGATTATCATGGGAGTAGGCTTTGGTGGTTGAGCGTTGTAGACATTGGTTATCTATCGCGTTGGCGTGAGTGAAATCGTCAGAAAACCAAAAGATAAAAGGCACATGCTTTTGTTCCTTGGGAGCAAACGCATAAGGCATGCCATGTAAATAAAGACCGTTTTCGCCCAGTGATTCGCCATGATCCGAGAGATATATAAAAGCGGTGTTGTATTGGGTTGCTTGTTGCTTCAACCACTCGATGGCGCTATTTAAAAAATAGTCGGTATAGTGAATGGTGTTGTCATAAGCGTTAATTACTTCTTGTTTGCTGCAATTGTGCAACTGGTTGGTGTTACAAACCGGTGTGAAAGTGGCAAAACCTTTTGGATAGCGATCCGCGTAGTCAGGGCCATGGCTGCCTTTCTGATGCAGTATGATGACTTTATCGCGCGACCTCATTGCAGTCAGTTTATTGTTGAGGTCGTGCAATAGTATTTCATCGAAACATTCATTGTCGTTGCAATAGTTTGGAAGCGCTAAATGTTGAACGTCTTCATAGGCAACGCGATTACAGGTGCCTTTGCAGCTGGAGTTATTATCGCGCCATAGTACATCAATGCCCGCATGTTTAATTACATCCAATAAGCCTTCTTGTGATTTTGCTTTGCTATCTGAATAGTTTGCTCTACCTAAGGAGGAAAACATACAGGGTACTGAAACTGCAGTTTCAGTACCACAGGATGTAACATTGGAAAAATTAATAATTGATTGGCGTGCGACCAAAGGATTGGTTTGACGTGAATAACCATTAGTGGAGAAATGATCAGCACGTGCTGTTTCCCCAATAACCAGTATCAATAGTGTGGGTTTGCTGAGCGATTTTCCCAGGGCATTGATCCTTGCATCATGCTCGATCGGTGCGACAAGGGCGGCACTGCCAGTATTGGAAAAAAAAGACGCTGTGGCGTAAACCACATTCAGCGGATTGGCCATTTGGCGAATATTTTTATGGTTGCGAAAAAACGAAGCATAATCTGCTGACATACAAAGAATCAGTAGTATGCTGGTGATAAATGCTGCGCCAGCGAATTTTAACTTTCGCCCAAGCTCTTGTTTAAAACTGAGAAAATCAATGTGCAGCCTGAAAATAGTGAGCGCCGGTATTAAGCCCAGTATCACGATATAGAGAATAAGTTTTATATTGATTAGATTTTGCGTTTCGGAAAAATCTGTTTCAATTACATTTTGAATCATCAAGCGGTGAATCACTACCCCATAGGTATTCATAAAATAGGCAGTAGCTGCAGCCACTATCAATAAAAACGCCAATAGCGGTTTGCCGAGGTAAGGCAGCGTTATCAACGAAATGAAAATAAAGTTCAGTAACCAGAGTACCAGAGCGATATTTACCAGAAAAAATACACCTCTGAAGCTGGATAGATCAATTACGGCGATGGCGGCGTTAAAAAAAGCCAGGTTATATAAGGCAACCAACAAAAATGAAACACCCAACGAAAGACCAACGCTACCAAATCGTTCGGGCAAGTGGGTATTTCCTGCTGCGGATGAAAATAGCGCTAACTTTTTGAGTGAAAACTCCAGATTCATTGTTATTCTCCCAAGGCTACAGGCGCGTGTTGCGGAATGCTCTTCTGTTCGAAAAAAGCGAGGTAGAGGGTGAGAGAGAAAAACCAGCAGATGGCGAGTGTCCATAGATCATGAGAAATAAAATGGGCGCCGCGAATTTGTTGGGCAATTCCAAATACGAGACCAGCCAGGAGCGCGCCAGCCAAACCCAGCCAGCGCAGTGGCGATTGGAAATAGAGGCCGAAAAAATACAGTGCAACCCAGCTGTATCCTGCGCTTGCATGACCTGCCGGAAAACAACCCTCACCGTCGCGTTGAATTAACTGCTGCACAACATTGGTGTAGGGCAAATGCCCTCCGTAAATAGCAAATTCCCAGGGGCAGGAAATAGCGAGTGAAGCCTTGAGGGTGCTCACCAGTAGGCTACCGCCCAGCAGGGCCAGCACGAGATACCCCAGCGGCTTGCGCAGACGCTCCCAGGGCGAATAACACCAACTGGCAATCAGTGCTCCCAATACAAAGATGGCAAGCGAAATAGAAAGGGTTCGCCCGCCTTTATGCAGTAGATTTTCTGTTAACCAAGCGTCTTTCCACAGCCATGTATCGCCTTGCAGCTCATAAAAATGGTCGGCAATAGCCTTATCGAGATTAAAAACAATAATCAGCGCCGATAAGATAACCAGGCTATAAACCGGATACTGGTAGTGATATTTCAGGAATGTTGCCCGTTCCAAACTCATAATTAGGGAGTTCCAATAAGTACAGCGTTCATCCTAGGGGGCAAAACTTAAGGGAAACTTATCAAGGCTATTTCGATGGCAGTAAAATGGCATTCCTGCCCTTATAATGTTAGGCCTGCTGAAAAAATTGGTTATAAAAAAACTTAATGAAAACTCCGATATTTAATATCCACGACCTGATTCTGGTACTTACCCTGGCAGTGTGTGTGTTGCTGGTGATTTTCCAATGGTTGCTCTCCAAGCAGAAAACCAGCGCCTCCTGGTTGCTGAGCGGATTTTTTGTAGGCGTGGGCTTAACGGCGCTGAGCAACTTACTCCTGTGGAATGATTACATTCAGAGCGATGCAACGACGGCGAAAATACTGCTCTCGAGTTTGCTGGCGACCGCTGTGGTGGGAAAAAGCGTGTGCCTGTATTTTTATGTGGTGGCTATTACCCGCGCGCAATTTAATTGGCGTTGGAGTTATGCCTTGCATGGCTTGACGCTATTAGCGGTAATTGTCTTGATTGTTGGAGCGGATCTGAATTCAGATCGCTTGCGCTTTTTAATCACCAGCGACTCTGAAACACGTATGCGCGTTACCAATTTTTTCTGGCACTGCCTGAAAACCTTACCCGTGGTTTATGCGTTGGCGGCGGTGTGGGTAGTTTTGCAGTACAAGCAACAATTAAAAGAATTTTATTCCACCTTTAGTTTGCAGGCCCCTCTCTGGTTATTGTTATTGACGCTTGGCTTTGCGTTAAATTGGAGCTGGTCGCTGGTAGTGCATGTGTTGGGGCAATCGGTAGGCATCCAGTTGGCGGATATGTTTGGCATCGCCGATAACTACATTACCTTTCTGCTGGTCAATGCGCTCTTTGTCTACAGTTTGTTGTATGCCCACGAATTATTGGGCACCAAAGAAAAACCGGCGGAAAAAGAAATTGTCGCTGCGGCAGAAATATCGCCCGATGCCATAGAGCGGATTCGTCGTACTATGGAAGACCAGCAGCTGTATCTGACGCAGAATTTAAATATCGAAGAGTTTGCCAAGCATGTGGGCATCCACTACCGCGAGGTTTCCAGCATCATCAACAAACACTTCAACACCAATTTTTTTGAGTTTGTGAATGAGTATCGAGTGAATAAAGCCAAGCAAATGTTGTTGGATAAAAATTTTGCCGATATGACGATTCTGGATATTTTGCTGGAATCCGGCTTTAACAGTAAGTCGTCGTTCCACCGGTTTTTTAAACGTTATACGGGAATGTCAGCGGCGGATTTCAGGAAACAGAATTTGAATCCCCCCTAACCCCTCTTTTGCAAAGGGAGAATTTGGTGCGCATTTCGAATCTAGTAGAAATCGTATTACGTTCGCACTTCGAACTTATGTCTGGATTGATATTAATCTCAACGTAAATAGCCCAAAATTAGCATAATCAAGTTCCCTCCTTTGAAAAAGGGGGGTTAGGGGGGATTCAATTACTTTCTCCCGCGACCAGCAAGCAACAATCCACTCAATGCCAATAATCCCCAAAGCGGAACTGATCCACCGCCTCCACCACCAGAATTGCTCCCCGTTGTTGCGGTAGAACTCGCGGCTTTCGATGAAGCTGGGGTGCTACTGGCAGCTGCACTGCTTGCGGCACTTGAACTTGCTGCTGAACTGGAGCTCGCCACAGAACTGGATGTTGCCAAAGAACTGGCACTGGAACTGCTTGCTGGCTCATCAGCCGGTGGTGTGCTTGCATAGCCCATGGCGTTCTCTTTGGTGAGCGCGAGTACCAGGATGCCATTTTTCACAATGACATTTTCCGGAGCAAAATCCACGCGGTTGCCATCAAAACTCCAGTTGGCTTTGCTCCAGCGGCTGGTGTCAAAGGTATCAAAATCATCGCGCCAGCCCGCTTCAAAACTTTTTGTGGTTGTGTTGTAAGTTTTGTAGTCGATGTAATTCACAAATTGATACACGGGTAATACCGAATCATCCCAGGTGCCAACCCATTCTGCGGATTCGGATGACCAGATATTAAAGCGCAAACTCTGCGCATTGGTGAGGCTGGTAACGGTACTGGTACCCGTGATACGGCGCACTTCCACGCCATCCACAAACCAGGCCACATAATCCGGGGTCCATTCCAATACATAGGTGTGGTAGGCATCGGCAAGCGATTGCGGTGCCGTGTGGACTTGTTCAGTGTGGATGGTGGGGCGCGAGCTGCCGAGAATCACATTGCTTTGCCATTGGGTCGCATTATTTTTACCGAAGACTTCGATATCGATTTCTTCCCAAAAGGTATTGCCTATTTCTGACCCATTTTTGTAAGTGAAGAAGGTGGATAAAACCCCGCTCGCGTTGGCGACCCGCATGCGCATTTCGTAACGGCCATAGAGATAACTCTGGTTTGAATAGATCTCTGCACCTTTATAAGGTTTGGCGGTGGCGACGCTGGCGGCAAGGCTGGCGCACAAGGCCAACAGGAGAATCGAAATACTGCGCATGCTTGTTACCTCGTTAACTCGATTGATACAAAACTCGATGGATACAAAAAATAAAAACGGGGCTGGGGCCCTAATCATTTTCCCCAACCCCAAAGGCTGTAAAACATGGTTGTCCAAAAATTTCTAGTTAATTCTAGTCAGTTTGAGCCAGTCGATATTGAAGCCACCGCTATTGGCATAGATCGCCAGGTTCTGTGTACCCGCATTTAAATAGATATTGTGCGAGATAGTTTGAAAGGTGCCCCAGCCGCCGGTGTTGGGTACGCTAATCGTGCCCAAGCCAACGCCGTCGCGATCCAGGGTGAACTGTGCGGTGGTCAGCGCCGAGGCAACCCGGTATTCCACTTTGTATGTGCCGGCTTGCGGAATGTTCACATTGCGATATTTGAACCAGTCACCCGCATCTATGTAGCCTACTACGCCACCTGACACCGTCAGGCTGCCGCCGACTTCGTTGTAGCTTTCCGCTTCAATATGGATACTGCTCGCCGCCGGTGCTGAACTTGATGATGCGCCGCCACCTGATCCGGTATCCGCCGGTGGCGTGCCGGCATAGCCGGTTTGCCCTTCGCGTGTCAGTGCCAATACCAGAATGCCATTTTTCACCACGACGTTGTTCGGGTCGAAATCCGCCAGGTTTTCGCCGAAGGTCCAGTTGGCTTTGTTCCAGCGGTTGGTATCAAAGCTGTTGAAATCATCGCGCCAGCCGGTTCCAAAACTGTTCGTTGATGCGTTCCAGGGTTTGTAATCGATGTAATTGATAAATTGGTACACCGGCAAAATGTTGGGGTTAAATGCCCCCACCCATTCGGCGATGTTGGCCGCCCACAGGTTAAAGCGCAGGTCTTGCGGGCTGGTCAGGCTGGTGACGAACTGGCCACCGTTGATACGGCGCACCTGGGTGCCGTTCACAAACCAGGCGATGTAGCTGGGGGTCCACTCCAGCACATAGGTGTTGTAACCATCGCCCAGTGAATAGGGCATGGTGTGCACCCCTTCGGTTTTGGTGGTGGGGCGATTGGTGCCGATAATCACATTGCTCTGCCATTGGGTGGCGTTGTTCTTACCGAAGATCTCGATATCGATTTCTTCCCAAAATACCCCGGCTTGCTCGGAACCATTTTTGTAGGTGAAGAAAGTGGAAAGCACTCCGCTGCCCTTGGCGACGCGCATGCGCATTTCATAGCGGCCGTATTTGTAGGTTTGCTTGGAGTAGATTTCCGCAGCCTTGTAAGGTTTGGCTTGGGCACTGGTGGTAAAGCAGATTGCGGTGGCGAGCATCAGCAACGCACCGGTAAAACGGTTGAGATTGAACATAGCGAGTACCTTTTATCTTTATTAGAAACGCTTTGCGTCTGTAGCAGATGGTTCTGTAACAGACACTTGTGGTTGGGTGGCAACAACCGGATACCACAGTGCTATGTTGCCGGGGTGCGAAACAGGCGTCGCACCATTTTGCGCAGCCTGCGTAAAATGGTGCGGAGCAGTTTGATCTGCTCATAGTGGTATGTGATTTTTGGTTCCGCAGCAGTTGGCGAGTCCGAACGACATCCGGTATTAGCCGCTGAGACACGCCGTGAATCCATCCCTGGAGGCTCATCGTCGACATCCCTGTCTCCGATGGTCTCAGCAACCAATACCGGATGTCGTTCTCCGTGATTTAAATGACATCTGCCTGCAACTTTTCCCAAACATATCCGTAGTTAGGATTAACAACACGCAAATTGAAGGAAACCTGTGTCCAATGACGCTCGCTGACGATAACCAGGATGATCAGTTAATAAACCTGATTGCCCGCTGTGCCCTGCGCGACCAGGCTGCGCTGAAACAGCTTTTTGA
>JAGKXA010000369.1 GCA_021151615.1 Cellvibrionaceae bacterium
GAAAAAGCGTGAAATACGCGTTTCATACCCTAAATATAGGAATCCATTGACGGGTCAAACGTGGAATGGTCGAGGAAAGCCCCCAAACTGGATTAGGGATTCTGAACGTTCCAAATTTGAGATATTATCGTCCAAATAATAATCTGATGTTGTGCAGTTAGATAAAAATTTGCAGGCTAAATTATACCTAACCATAGTCTAAGCAATAAATATCTTTAAAATAGATTGATCTAATTTGCTACGGCACTGCTGTATAAATCAGCCTTAGGCTAGCCTTGACTACCCATAGGCAGGTAGATATACCCGGTCTGTTAATTTCCACGCAAAACTGACCCGCCGGAGGTGCGGATAAAAACTTGGACTGGTTTTATGCGGCTAGGCCAAGTTTTTTCCGGTATTCCACAGGACTTAAACGTCCCAGAGATACCTTGATACGTTTTTCGTTGTACCAACGAATGTACGCATCGACAGCTTCAATGAACTGCTCAATCGTTGTTGATTGCCAGTTGTTGGGATAGAACAGCTCCATCTTTAGCCTTCCAAAAAAGCCTTCGCACGCAGCGTTGTCTGGTGAGCACCCTTTGCGAGACATCGAGCGAGTCAACTTTGCATCATGGACCCTCGAGAGCCAGCCTGGCCAGCGGTAGTGAGCTCCACGATCAGAATGAATCACAGGGCGGCTCTCGCTGCCTTGAACAGCATCAATGGCCGCATCCAGCATTGTGTTGACGAGATGTGCGTTGGGATGAGTCCCAATCGACCAGCTCACCACCAGCCCGTCAAAGCAATCAATGACTGGCGACAGGTAAACCTTGCCAGCAGGAATCTGGAGTTCAGTAATGTCGGTGAGCCACTTCTCATTGGGCGCAGCGGCACGGAAGTCTCGATTGATGAGGTTTTGCGGGGCGGCACCTATCTCTCCAAGGTAGGAGTTATATCTGCGGCGTTTGGGCTTGGCCACGATCAACCCCTCCTGCTTCATCAGCCGACGAACCACCTTCTCTGAGATGCCCGTGCACTCCTTGAGCAGAGATGCCTGCACCCTGCGATATCCATAGCAACGGTAGTTGTTGTCGAAGATCTCTGTGATGCTTCGGCGTAAATCAACGTATTTGTCAGCCAGCTTCAGCCGAGCACGATGGTAAAAATACGAGCTTCTAGCAAGGCCAACAAGAGAAAGCAGTTCTGGCAATTCATACTGCCCGTGCAACGCTTCAACCAGCACAGCCTTATCTTTGTTTGCCAGCCTATGCAGATCAATGTCAGCCCCATTTTTTAAGATTTCATGGGCCTGCTTGAGAAGCTCACGTTCTATCTTCAGCCGCCGAACATCCTGGCGCAATGATTCAACTTGGCGCCTGAGTGCTGCTTCATCCAACACTGGCGATCGCTTTGGACTGTGTTTCATTGAGGCTGGGGCACAAGGGCCAAGCAACTGATTTTTCCAGTTGTACAAGGTCCCCCTACACACCCCTAACTTGTCCGCAATCTGCTGTGCACTTGATCGACGGGCACACAGCTGCACCACGCCCTCACACATCAAGGCATCAGGCTTTGTAGCCGGCCAAGATCTGCCTACTCTCGATTTGCAGGTGTCAGGGCAGTCTTGCCGAACCCACGCAGTCAACGTTCCTCGACCCGGATAACCCAAAGCCCTCATCGTTGCAGCAATACAGCGATCATGGGCGAGGTAATGAGCAATAGCCACCTGCCTTTGCTGCAGCGAATATTTTGGTGCTCTTGGAGCTTGGCTTGCTGGCAAATCCTGATGCTTCAGGTAGTGCTGATACCAGCCTTTCAATGCGTTCTTGGTTGGGTACCCCAACTGGCGAATCGTGGCTCTGACACGCAAGCCAAGCTTGATGTAAAGCGCAACTGCACGAATCCTGTCTGCGTATGAGTACATGAACTACCTCCCCTGGTAGTCCAAGTTTTTGTCCGCATCCCCGAAATCAACAGCCTAGATTCATTGAGATGCATCAAAGCAGTCTATCGGCGACAACGCACCTCGTCGTCTGCGTGAACTCTAAGGCAGACCCTAAAGGGGCGAGGGAGACACTTTCGGCGGTGCATCTCAACACTCTGCGCAGTGCGGTTGTATTAGACCTAGGGTTCAGCCGTGCAGTCCAAGAACTCGCAAAGCAGCGTCACCTCTACTACGAGCCGAATGTAATGACCTCAGCTGAAACGTCCTGGGTTGAAACCACTATCAGAGGCCAAGAACGATCAGTGTTGTAGCCTGACCCCTCGAAGTATCTGGTGTTTGCCATGCGCCCATTTGGGCTTACCCCATGAGCTGCGCCGTGCAGAGAACATCAT
>JAGKXA010000131.1 GCA_021151615.1 Cellvibrionaceae bacterium
GTATTTGTATTTGCCTTCAATTTTTACGCCGCTGACAGCATTGGCGTTGTGTTTGTTTCGCAAATTCTGCACGGTTTCTTCTACGGCGTGACCATTCCCCTACTCTGGGCCATGATTGCTGACGTAGCTGACTTTTCCGAGTGGAAAAACAATCGCCGTGCAACTGCCATGGTGTTCTCCGCGATGATTCTCGGTTTGAAATTGGGCCTCACGATCGGCGGTTCCCTGGTAGCTGGTTTGCTCGCCCACTACGGCTACGACGCCAGCCTCGCGCAACAGAACCCCGAGACCATTGAAGGAATTAAAACTGGCGTAAGCGTATTCGCATCCCTGCCGTTCTTTATGGCAGTTGGCTGTATGTTTTTTTACGCGATTAACAAAAAACTGGAAGTACAAATCGAATCTGATTTGAATGAGCGTCGCAAAGCCGCTGGTAAATAATTTTTTGAAAAGATTTTTTAAGAAGTGAGAATTAACTATGGCTGCTGAAGAAACTCTAGCCCCGGAAGTCATCGCCGATCTAAAAGCGCGCGCGATTTCCCAACCACTGGTTGAGCACATCTATACCGCTGACCCATCAGCGCACGTGTTTAACGGCAAGATTTATATTTATCCATCGCACGACATCGAAGCGGGTATTCCCTTTAACGACAATGGCGATCATTTCGGAATGGAGGATTACCACGTTATTTCTCTGGACTCACCCGCCAGTCCGGCAGTTGATAACGGTGTAGCTCTACACGTGAAAGATGTGCCTTGGGCGAAGCGCCAAATGTGGGCACCCGATGCCGCTTTCAAAAATGGCAAATACTATTTGTACTTCCCTGCGAAACGCGCGGACGATATTTTTCAAATTGGCGTAGCAGTAGGCGATTCACCAATCGGCCCATTCAAAGCCGAGCCGGAAGCCATTAAAGGCAGCTACACCATTGATCCCGCCGTGTTTGAAGATAGCGACGGCAGCCACTACATGTACTTCGGTGGCATTTGGGGCGGTCAATTGCAGAATTATCGCAACAACCAATACGATGCAAAACGCGGGGAACCCGCCGATAACGAACCAGCTCTCGGTCCCATCGTGGCGCGCATGAGCGACGATATGTTGCAATTTGCCGAAACGCCGCGCGAAATTAAAATCCTCGATGAAAACGGCCAACCGCTGCTCGCAGGCGATCACGACCGTCGTTTCTTTGAAGCTTCCTGGATGCACAAATACAACGGCAAGTACTACTTTTCCTACTCTACTGGCAACACTCACTTCCTGTGTTACGCCACTGGCGACAGCCCTTACGGCCCATTCACTTACCAAGGCCGCATTCTGGAGCCCGTAATCGGTTGGACGACTCACCACTCAATCGCCGAATATCAGGGTCAGTGGTATTTATTCTATCACGATTCTGTACTGTCCAAAGGCATCACCCACTTGCGCTCGGTGAAGATGGCGCCGCTTAATTACAATGCGGACGGTACCATCCAAACGATCACACCTTATCGCGATTAATAACTCACACTGGTAATAGAAAACAAAAAGCTGGCAACTGCCAGCTTTTTGTTTTGGCATGCAGCAACCAATAGGGGTAGAATACGACCACTCGCTGGCTTGGACAGCACTATCCCCTCTGATAGTAACCGTCCAGCGACTGGGGCCGATTTGGATTCGACGCCGGTAACAAAGCCCGAGGTGCATGTCGTGATGACAGCCAATCACGTTAATCCAAAGCTGTACTTGAATAGTCGCAAACGACGATTCTTACGCTTTAGCTGCTTAATGCAGCTAACGGTCTCTGACAAGGTGCCAGTACCGCGCTAGAGCCCGTCATACAGAACTGGATCGCCGCAAGGCCTGCCTGGTGCCGAGTGGCTAAATCTCTACAGGATCGCGCTTCACGTCCTGCCCGCTGGGCTGTGAAGGGTTAAATCAATAAACGGACCTAAACATGTAGAGCCGAGGATGGAGTGCTGGCGGACGGGGGTTCAAATCCCCCCGGCTCCACCACAAAACAAACCCTAACAAATTGATTTTGTTAGGGTTTTTTTACAAATTCAATTTAATGTTAATAGTGTCTGCCTACAAGCTGTCTACAACTATTAGCATATTTCGATTTGACCCTTTATAGGGTTAAACTAGCCTTGAGATATAAAATTTAACTCACTAATTCTTTATCATGAATACGAAGGCCTATATCAATGAATCCATGCTTAGCTGGGCTATAGACAAGTCTCAGCTATCTATGGCTGCCATTGCTCAAAAATTGGGTCAGACGGAAGATAAATTAACAAAGTGGGAAACTGGTGCCGAAAAACCAACCTTCACACAAGCTCAAAAGCTTGCAGCATTACTTAAGGTTCCATTTGGATATTTTTTTCTTGATCAGCCTCCGGAAGAACAACTTCCGATACCGGATCTACGAACCATTGCTGACCGAGACCTTCAAGCCCCCAGCCAAGATTTAAAAGATATCATTTACCAAGTACTTAGAAAGCAATCTTGGTATAGCGATTACTTACAGGATAATGATGTAGAACCGTTATCTTTCGTTGGGAAATTCAATATTAAATCCGATGTTAGAGTAGTTGCAAAAGATATACGCGAAACAATAAAAGTGCCACTCCCCACGTCTGGAAGCTCTGAAGAATATTTCTCTAAACTAATAAGTGGTATAGAAAATACTGGCGTCCTTGTTATGCGAGCAGGAATTGTTGGCAATAATACGCGCAGAAAACTTCTGGTCACAGAATTCAGAGGCTTTGCAATAACAGATAAATACGCGCCTGTTATTTTTATCAATTCTTCCGACGCCCCATCTGCCAGGTTATTTACGCTATTACATGAGTTAGCACACATCTGGATAGGTGCATCTGGCATATCCAGCATTAGCACATCCGAAAAAAAACAAGAGGAAATTTTCTGCAATCATGTCGCAGCAGAATTTTTAGTGCCTGGCGAAAGAATTCGTGAGCTATGGAACACAAAGGACAGCGTTGATATTAATCTTGGTAAGGTAATTACAGAGTTTCACGTAAGTAAAATTGCGGGAGCGAGAAAAGCGCTTCAGGAAAGACTAATATCCGAAGAAATATATTGGCAGATCTACAATAAAGATCGAACCATATTTTTGAATAAAAACAGCGAATCCGATGGGGGAAATTTCTACAACGCTGCAATAGTCAAAAACAGCAAGCCATTCTCTAAAGCTATTGTTAGAGAGGCCTTACGCGGGAAACTTTTAATAAGAGACGCTGGGCGGCTGCTCGGCATTCCTCCAGCTAAACTAAGGGAATATGCGAGCAAGCTTACCACATGAGCTATTTATTGGACTCAAATACATTTATAGAGGCAAAAAACCGATACTATGGGATGGAAATCTGTCCAGGTTATTGGGAATGGCTAATAGATAAAAATAAAAGCCATGCACTCTCAAGTATCGACATGATTAGAAATGAGCTTGAGAAAGGAAATGACGATTTAGCTGTTTGGGCTAAAAACAATAAAGCATTGTTTCAATCTTGTCATGATATACCAACTCAAAAAGCATACGCACAAGTAGCACAATATGCAGCCGCTTTGCCAAACTTAAAGCCTGGTGCTCTCAATGAATTCCTTGCCGTTGCTGATTCTTGGTTAATAGCTAAAGCATTGGCTACATCATCAACTATTGTTACACACGAACAACATAACCCTGATACAAAAAAGAAAATATTGATTCCAAACATATGCAGCCACTTCAATGTGAAATGGATGGATACATTCGAGTTATTAACAGAATTGAAGGCAAAATTTGTTCAAGAAATACCTTGAATTAATTAAAATCCCCAATTAACGACTTTCATCGCTAATGCCAAGTGATCAGTAGATAAGTGCGAGTACCTCATGGTCATTTGTATAGAAGAGTGACCAAGAATTTTTGCAAAGACAAAATATCACCTCCATTCATTACAAAGTGACTTGCGAAGGAATGCCTTAGTACATGCGCAGCTTGACCTTTTGGCAACTCAATTTTCGCAGCTTTTAAAGCTCTAGCAAATGCATTGATAGAGTTCGAGAAAGCCCCATACTTCTTAAGATGGTTTTTAATTTCGATAAAAAGATTTTGTGGGATAGGTATAGAGCGATTTTTCCCACTCTTGGTTTTTGTGAAAGTCAATTTACCATCTTCCAACTTATCGAGAGTTAGCCCTTCTGCCTCTCCCCATCGCGCACCAGTGGCGAGACTGATTTTGGTTATCAATTTGACGTGCGGATTTAATGAAAACTTATCCATTGTCTCAAGTAAGGTTTTAATCTGCTCAGTCGTCAACCAAGATAATTCCCGCTCGTCCAGCTTTATCATTTTCACGCCTTCCAGTGGGTTCGAGTAATCAATCTCCCCGATGTTTTTCAATCCGTTAAATAGGCTATTCAAATAGCCCAATTCGTTATTCATAGTCTTCGGGGAAGAACCAACAGAAATTCTCGCCGAGCGATAGGCAACAAAGTGATTTGCTTTTAAAGGCTTGCTACTGGATCACCCAGGGCGACCGCTAAATGGTTCAATTTAGCTTTGCGGCGTTCGCCATCTTTTAGGTGAACACCGCTTAGTATCAAACCGCTTGCGTATGCGCTTACAGGTCTTGAGAGCCATATTTAGAATAGAAGTCTTCAGCATTTTTATTTATGCAGTCCACAACAACTGCATAAGCTGGCATGCGAAAAATGGTAACTATTTTAAATGCCGTGGTGCGGGATAATTGCGAATGGCAAGCTAGCTAAATTTGCGTTGCAGGTATTGATTTTTTACCACAGTCACTTGTTACATGCCTCCATAAACCGGTCAAAAACATCATTTTCAACGGTCATGGATTCGTATTGGGCGATAACCTTGGTCGAATTTTCATTCAGTATGCTAACAACATAATCGGTCAGGCTTGTATGACCCAGCAATACTGAAGCTTTTTCAGCTTTGGCCTTAACTTGTTCATCAAGTCGCATCTCCAGGCGGGATGCAGCCATGGGGCACCTCGGGGAGGAGTGAGAACATACGAAGCTTTTCCGTACAAAAACAATATAACGGGAACAAACCCAAATACAACTTGTACGGTAATGCTCCGTACAGCCTTATTTCCATCTAACAACGCTTTAAGTTTGAAGACTGTCGAAAGCACTAGCGTGCCAAGCTGCAGGAGCAGGGCAATTTGCGGGTGATTCCAAACGTGGTGAACCTTTGGGGGCGGCCCAGGCAGCGATGAGTACAAATGGGGTGGTTGGTAAAAACGGCAGAAACAGATCAATGATACCCAACAGCAGAGTTGCTGCCCGCCCCTTGCGCAACCGGTTTTTCTTCTCACTAGCAATGGAAAGCACCGGCTATAATGCCGCCTGATCCGGTTTGATGATCCATTTATGTCCTACACCATTCTTGCCGCTACGGTGGAATCCTCCACCGAGGAAAAGAACAGCGAGTTCCTCACGTTTCTTCATCCTGTCACGTCACGCGAGGAAGCTATGGCGCAGGTGGAATTTTACCGACAGAAGTACCCGGACGCCGCCCACGTGTGCTGGGCTTATGTGATTGGCAACACCCGCCAGCCCCTAACCCAAGCCTTTAGCGACGATGGCGAACCTTCCGGCACCGCAGGTAAACCTATGCTGCACGTGCTCACCGAACGAGACGTAGGCGACGCATTGGCGGTCGTGGTGCGCTATTTCGGCGGCGTTAAATTAGGCGCGGGGGGATTAGTGCGGGCCTATTCAGGCGCAGTATCCACCGCCGTAAACAGCGCAACACTGGAACAGGTTATCCCCCGCCAGGCGCTAAGGATTAGCGTGAATTTTGCGCTGGAAGCGCGGATTCGGCATATAGTTCACCAGCATCAAGGCAGCATTCTGGATGTTGGTTATACCGCGCAAGTAACCTTGCATATCAGCCTGCCAGCCGCACAAGCCAATTTATTTATCCGGCAAGTAATCAATGAAACCGCAGGTGATGCAGTCATTCAGTTGAATCCACCTTAATCCCCTTTGGTAAAGGGGATTCAAAAATTATTTTTCCCAGTGTCGATTTTGCCAAAGCTGGTTCGACTATTGGATAACAAGTCACTTGTTAGCAAATGAAACCCGAATTAATCATCGTTGTGGATATAGGAGAAATACAATGAAAGTCATGGTAATGGTAAAAGCATCCCCCGGTTCAGAAGCGGGCAAAATGCCCAGCGCAGAATTACTGACGGCTATGGGCCAATTCAATGAAGAATTAGTCAAGGCTGGCATTATGGAATCTGGCGATGGATTAAAGCCCAGCAGCCAGGGTTATCGCATTCGTTTCAGTGGCGACAAGCGCGTAGTCACCACCGGCCCCTTCACTGAAACCAATGAATTAATTGCCGGCTACTGGATTTGGAATGTGGGATCCATTGAAGAGGCCATCGAATGGGCTAAAAAATGCCCCAACCCCATGGACGATGAAGACTCCGATATTGAAATCCGCACTTTTTATACGATGGAAGATTTTGCGGAAGCGGACTTGGACGGAAAAGCCGCTGCACACGAAGACAAGCTTCGTCAAACCATCGCCATGCAAAAGGTAGAAGTACAAAATTATTTATTTTTTTCCGGCCGCTGCGATGAAGCGCTTGCGTTTTACAAAGAACATTTGAGCGCAGAAATTAAATTTTTGATTCGCTTTAATGAAAGCCCTGAACCAATGCCCGAGGGCGTATTGCAGCCCGGATTTGAAAATAAGGTTATGCATGCCGAATTCAGTTTAGGCAATGTGAATGTTATGGCATCAGATGGTTGCAACGATGTGGAAAAGTTCAGCGGTTTCCGTCTCGCGTTATCGGTTCCGACGGAAGAAGAAACGCGCCGCATTTTTAACGCCCTCGCCAGTGAAGGTGGCAAGGTGGATATGCCATTAATGAAAACTTTTTGGTCGCCACTCTATGGTCAGGTGACAGATAAGTTTGGCGTCGGCTGGATGGTGATGATTCCGGGCGAAGAAGCCCCGCAATAAGTACGGCACGAGTGTCCGCGGCCCACAGCGGACACTCATTCCGGACACATCTCTTTTCCCTGCATTTATAAAAACCGCTTTAAGATTAATCACTTGCCAATTTGGCATTCATTCTGCAATTACCACTGCATCGCCATATAATTTATTGATTGGTAAACGATGCACAACGCACAACAGCAAACACACTGCGAACCACAGGTAGATCAGGATCAACTGGCACGTCGCGAACAACTGTCACAGGGGCTCAAGGCTAACACACACGCAATCCACCTGACAGGAATCCAGGGCACTGAGGCCCAGGATGTTAAACGCGCACCTAACTCAACACTGTTTACCCAACGCAGGTTGTTGATAGCTGGATTGCTCCTCTTGTGTATTTTCTTGGCGGCGAGCGTCTTTATGTGGCGAGATCAACTGCAAACCGATCGGCGCGTGGCGCGTTCGGAGCTCGTTATCGCACCCGTAACACGCGGCGATTTACGCCGTGAAATTTCTGCCCAGGGTAAAGTCGTGGTAGCCAATAGCCCCACGCTTTACAGCAGCGCCGATGGTATTGTGACTTATCAAGTCAAAGCGGGCGACAAGGTTAAGCAAGGGCAATTACTGTTAACAGTAGAAAGCCCTGCCCTTGCCAGCCGCTATCAACAAGCGAATGCCGTGTTAGCGCGTTTGCACAATGAATTAAACGGGCGGGAAATCGCCGCACAAAAAAGCCAGCTGGAAGCGAAACAGGCATTACAATTTGCCGAATTAAACTTGCGCAATGCGCAGCGCGACTTTGGCCGTTACCAACTTGGATTAGCTAAAGGTTTTGTGTCACAACAGGAGTTTGATCGCGCCGAGGAAAATTTACATATTGCTGAATTAAAAGCACAGCAGGCCCCGGAACAACTAACCCTGATTACACAAGTCAGCAACACTGAAATACAAAATACCGCCAAACAAATTGAAGAACAGCAAGCTGTTGTTAGTGAACTCGCGCGGGAGGTAAACGCGCTGGAGGTAAAATCCCCGGTAGATGCCATAGTGGGCAACCTGGCGTTAAATCAAAAAAGTGTCGTCGCCATGCATCAGGCATTAATTACTGTGATCGACCTCGCTCATTATGAAGTGGAAATAGAAGTACCGGAAAACTATGTTGCCGAGTTGGTACCAGAAATGGCAGCTGAAATAAAACTCGATAACACATTGTATGCCGGTGCTATTACTGCAATCGCACCCGAGGTTAATGCCGGCCAGGTGAAAGTACGACTGCATTTTACCGGCACAGAACCGCAGCAGTTGCGCCAAAACCAGCGCATTACTGCGATTATTCTGCTGGAGGTTCGCACTCAGGTGTTAAAACTTCCGCGCGGCCTGTACGCCGAATTGGATAATGGCAAAAGTGTGTTTAAAGTGATCGGCAACAAAGCGCTTAAAACACCGGTAAGCTACGGCGTATGGGGGTTAAACGATATTGAAATTACTAACGGCCTGGCACTGGGGGAAGAAATCATCGTTTCCGATACCTCGGGCTTTCGCGATGCACAATCACTGTATTTACGATAGTAAACGCACATAAATCAACTGCAGACAAGATCCAATAGAAATCACACCAACATCACGAGCAGGAATATGAATCAGGCGCAGATCAAGCACAACACGCAAACAGCAAAAGCGCTGTTTGCCATGAACAATATCAGCAAGGTATATAGCACCGAACTGATTGAAACCCATGCGCTGCGCGATTTTAGTTTGCAGGTGAATGAAGGCGAATTTGTCGCGATTACCGGCCCCTCCGGTTCCGGCAAAACTACTTTCCTGAATATTGCCGGCTTGTTGGAAACCTATAGCGCCGGCGATTATTTTCTGGATGGCATTAACACGCGCGATTTGAACGATAACCAGCTTTCCCACTTGCGCAACACCAAAATCGGTTTTGTATTTCAGGGCTTCAATTTAATTCCCGATCTAAATGCCTATGACAATATCGAAGTGCCGCTGCGCTATCGCAATATGCACCACAGCGAACGCAAAGAGCGTGTACAGCAAGCGCTGGCGCGGGTGGGTTTGGAGTCGCGCGCAAAACATTTCCCGGCGCAATTATCGGGCGGGCAACAACAGCGCATTGCCGTTGCACGCGCAATTGCGGGATCGCCCGCCTTTATTCTCGCCGACGAGCCCACCGGCAATCTGGATTCCTTAATGGCACGGCAAGTGATGGAACTGCTGGAAGATATTAATGACCAGGGCACTACCATCATCATGGTGACTCACGATCAGGATCTGGCGCGTCGGGCACAGCGCCACATCCAGATTATCGATGGCCAGGTTACTGAAATGTTCAAACATTGTTAAGGAAAAATTATGCTGTGGTATCAATGTCAATTGGCACTGCGTTCCATTCGAAAGGCGCCCATACTCAGTAGCGTCATGGTCTTTGTTTTGGCGACCGGTGTTGCCATTACCACCATAAGCTACACCCATTATTACCATTTAAAAAAAAATCCGCTCGCACATAAGGATGAAAATTTATTTTTACTGCAAACCGATTCCTGGGATGAAAAACACCAATACGAAAATACGCCTAACAAGCTACCACCGCTGCATAGTTATCGTGATTCCATGGGGTTGCTCGCCAGCAATATCCCCCTGCGCAAAACCGCGATTACCAATTGGGGCGGATCCATTCATAACCCGGACGTGCAACAAAAGGCACTGTTTGTGCGCGGCCATATAACAACACACGACTTTTTTAGCATGTTTGAGCACGAGTTTATCTACGGCGGCCCCTGGAGCGCAGCAGCAGATAAACACTTTCAAAATGTTATTGTGATCAATGAAGATATTAATCAAAAATTATTTGGTGGTAAAAACAGTGTCGGAAATTCCTTAGTCTATGAGAGCACCCACTACCAAATTGTGGGCGTAACTAAAAAGAAGCCCCGTACCAACCCCACCTATGAAATTGCACTCTATCGCTGGCCACAGCCGGAAGCGCAATTTTATTTTCCCATCTCCATTTTAACTGCTACGGAAGTGGGAGCCTGGACACGCTATGAATGTCCGGTAGACACGCGCGATTACGGGTCCCATTGGTATCAGCCGCGTTTGATTAATAGCTGCACCTGGATAAGTTTGTGGTTTGAATTTGCAGACGATCAGCAAAAAAATCAATTTGAAGAATTTGTACGCAGTTATATTCAAGAGCAAAAACAGCTGGGTAATTACCCACGACCATTGCGTTTCTCATTAACCAGTATTGGCAACTATATGACGCTGAATCAGGCGGCCTATGACGAGGACAACACCACCATCTATTTGGGATTTTTTACCCTGCTGGTATGCACATTAAATTTTGTTGCACTGCTACTGGCGAAATTTATGCGCGCATTACCGGAGTCTGGTGTACGCCGCGCACTGGGAGCAAGACGTCGCGCAATATTTATTCAGCATCTACTTGAAAGCACAGCGCTCGGCGCAGCAGCCGGTGCATTGGGTGTAGTCATGACGTTAGCCGGCTTGTGGTACGTAAAACTCGCCTGGAAATCAGCACCACCGCCGGCCAATGGGCTTATGGGGCCGGATAATGTCGCGCTGATGGAACCAGACCTGATCATACTGGCCAGCTGCATTGCCACGGCATTGCTCGCCAGCATTTGCGCCGGGTTATATCCCGCCTGGCAAGCTTGTAGGGTCCCCGCCGCCAACTATTTGAAAATTCAATAACTCTATTAATAGCATCGCAAATATCGATTAAACACTGTGGAAATCCTATGCTTGCCTTACCACCGATTATCAAACCACTGTTGCGCAAAAAACTGACGCTGGCATTGCTGACACTGCAAATTGCCCTGATCACCATGCTCATTAGCAATATGGCCCATGTACTCAATGAAATAAATACATTTTATAAAGCAAAAACTGGAATTGATGACCAATACCTGATTTCTTTTACCCTGCGTGTTCCGCCAGAACTCAAAGGGATTGGGTTGGCAGATGGCTTGCGCGATCTTGAAAAAATCAAAACAATTCCCGGTGTTGTGGATGTGGCCAGTCTGGACGCAACTCCCTTCGACGAACGCTTTAACCTGAAAACCGGCAGCTTTACCAAATCACCCGGCAATGATCAGCAGCATGTCAGTTTTGTACGTAGCAATATCTCGCCCAATGCACTTACAACAATGGGCCTTACCTTAGTGGCAGGGCGTCAATTTGAAAATAGCGATATGGCGTTCACGTACAAAACCGAACCGCGCGTCATCATTATTACCCAGGCGATGGCCAAGGCGCTCTTTGGTGAAAATAATAATGCTATTGGCAAAGTGGTTTATGAAAAAGGAAAGCAGTATGAAATCATTGGCGTAACCTCTGATTGGCGTGGGTTTTATCCGCAAATGTACCGCTCGGAATCCACGGTATTTTTTCCCGAATATAATGAAATGAATAAGGAATTTCGCTATCTGGTTCGCACCGGCACGCCGGAAATACGCACACAGGTTATTCAAACCGTTGAGCAGTATATTGCGGCGCAGTATCCGCAAGGACTTATTTTTTATGCTGACAAGTTGGATAGCATCGTTGAAAAATACAAAAATCATAGCACCATCAATTTATTGTTAATGATCACACTGGTGTTGAGCATAGCCTCCATAGTTGCCATCTCCGGGCAGGCGTATTTTTCTGTACATCAGCGACGCAAACATCTCGGAATTTTGCGCGCGCTGGGCGCAACTCGCGGAAAACTCATTGCACAAATTTTACTGGAGAACTCCGCCATTCTGGGTTTAGGCCTGGCATTGGGCGTCGTTCTGGCGCTGCTGCTAAGCCAACTCATTTATCAATCCTCCGATATAGCGACCATTTCTCCATGGTTTTTATTGATTACTGCAGTCGCTATTTTCACAATCTGCTTGCTGAGCGCAGCTGCCCCTGCCTGGCAGGCAGGGAAAATTCCTCCCAGCCTGGCGACACGTACTTTATAATGCGAAAAATAATTCTTGATAATCACTATGAATAATATTCTTGTACTGGATGACAATCCGGCAGTGCTTACATCACTGCAGATTTTATTTTCATTGAATGGTTTTTCCTGTATCACCAGTGAGTACCCGTCCCACGCGTTGGATGTCATTCAACAGGGTGTGGTTTCGCTGGTAATTGCCGATATGAATTTTCAGCGCGATACCACCAGCGGCGAAGAGGGCAAACGCTTTTTCTACGCGGCACGCGCTATAAATCCTGACCTGCCGATTATTTTATTAACTGGCTGGACCGATTTGGGCAGCGCGGTGGAATTAGTCAAAGCCGGCGCAGCCGATTACCTGGCAAAACCCTGGGATGACCAGAAGTTATTGGTATGCCGCTTGAGCTGATGGAAGCAGAAATTTTCGGTGCAGAAGCGGGAGCCTACACGGGAATTAAACATACCCGCATTGGCCATTTCGAACAGGCCCACGGCGGCACTTTATTTCTGGACGAAATTGGCAATTTACCGCTCAACGGGCAAATGAAATTATTGCGTTTATTACAGACCGGCGAATTCCAGCGACTGGGTTCCAATCAGGTGCGGCGCGCGCGCGTGCGCATTATTGCCGCCACCAATTCCGATTTACCGACAGCAATTGCACGCGGTGAATTTCGTGAGGATTTGTATTACCGCTTGAATGTAATTGAATTGCACACCCCGGCCCTGAGCGAACGTAGAGACGATATTATTCCACTGGCACGCCATTTTTTGAACGGACGACCAATCACTCCCGAAGCGCTGCGAACCCTGGAGGCACACGATTGGCCGGGCAATGTGCGCGAATTGCAAAACACTATACAACGTGCCTGTCTGCTCGCCAGCAACCACAGCATCGAGGCTGTCGATTTACAATTACCAGTACAAAAAATAAAGCATCGCCCGCTATTTGAACCGAGCGAGGCCCAAGTGCGCCAGTGCCTGACACAGGCAACGAGTCTCGCCGAAGCAGCACGCTTGCTGGGGTTAAGTCGCCAATCCCTGTATCGGCGCATGGAAAAATATTCGCTCAATCCGGAAGATTATTTTTCCGGGAATCAATCGGTAACTTCATCGTGAAATATTCCTGGCGACTGCTCGCATTATTTACCGGAAATTGCCTGGCATTGGGCTTGGGAATTTTGGTTTATCACCAGGTTGAGCATCCGGGTTTTGCGCTGGCCACTGGAATTGCAGTGCTCATATTGACCACTTGGCTGAGTTACCACGCCTTGGGTTATCCGCTGGAGCGCTATTTGCAATCCCTGGAACTCGCCTTGTTAAATTTGAAAGATGGCGAATTTTCGCTACAGCTGCCGAAACAAAAAAATTCTACCTTTAATCAACTCAATCAGCTGTTCAATCAGGTAATTGCTAATTTGCGCAAAGATAAAACCCACCTGCTGGAGCGCGACTTAATGTTAAATCGCGTGTTCGAGACGGTGACGTCCGCACTTGTACTTACCGATGCCCGTCAAAAAATAGTGCTGTGCAACCCGACAGCGCGACAATTATTAAATCATGGAAAACCGGTACACGGGCTCGCACTTGCCGAGCTGCGCAATAGTTTGCCAACGATCGCCAGCACCGCTATGCTGCAGCAGCAACAGGTAATGTTTACACTCGACAAGATCGATGCTGAGCCTGAGCGTTGGTATTTATTTTGTGAACGCTTTCAATTGCACGGGCATGAACATTGCCTTTATCACTTTCAACCGCTGACACAAGTACTCGCGCGCGCCGAAGTAGACACCTGGAAAAAAGTTATCCGCGTGTTTAGCCATGAATTAAATAACTCACTTGCCCCTGTGAATTCTTTGGCCCACTCCGGCTTGCAACTCACCCTGCAATCCTCACTCGATGCCGATAAAAAAGCCCTGCTGGAAAAAATTTTTGTCACATTGCAAGATCGAGCTACCCACCTGCAGGCTTTTTTAAGCGAGTATGCGCAGTTCGCCCGCTTGCCAACCCCGGTGCGCGAGCCAGTTAATTGGCTCGCTTTTTTAACCGGATTGCAGGGGCTTTGTTCGTTTCAATGTTTGAATACACATATAAATCGCGCCGGATTTTTTGATTCTGCGCAAATGGCGCAGGTCATTATTAACCTGGTTAAAAATGCACAGGAAGCAGGTGCAACCAATAACGGAATTTCACTTTCGGTGAAGCCACAAGGCCAGTGGGATTTATTGGTGATTAGCGATGACGGCTGCGGCATGAGCGAGGAACAATTAAAACAGGCGACCCTGCCCTTTTATTCCACCAAACGCGACGGCACCGGGCTGGGCCTTGCACTCTGCCGCGAAATTATCGAAGCGCACAACGGTCGAATCAGTTTTTCCAACAATCCTGATAAGGGCTTAAGCGTGGCAATTTTGCTTCCAGGCACCACCGCCAGCGAGCCCATTCCAAAAACAACAAACCCCGCATAGAGCGGGGCTTGTCGATTAAATGGTTAACTGGAAAGTTATTCTTTTTCGCTGGCTTCGCGCAGGATGGTGTTCAAACCCTCCAGATCAGCGCGGGCGACGGCGCGTTGGTCGAGCTTTTCGCGCGCGGCGGCGGGCAAGTCTGTGTACTGGATAACGCCGCGATCCACCAACACGATAATCACATCTTCCAGTACGCGTACCAGTTCCAGGTCTGAAGAGTTAAGGCTTTCCAAACGCGCTTTAACTTCTTCTTTCACCTTTAGCCAGTTCTGCAATTCCTCGCTTTCCACGGCCATATGTTCGGCGCCTTCGAACGGCTGCTGCTCCACGCGCAGCAAACGCCCCTGTGCATCGCGTTCTACATATACCATTGCCTTCCTCCGCCATCGCCTTGTTATTAACATTCCCATCGATGTTACAAGGTTTCCCCAGGTCTGAATACCTCCGGGTTGGGCAGCGACATAAGTGCAATCGGTATCAACATTCATGTCATGGGAGCGCGATTCAAGGCCGCTCATGATGGTAAACCTCTGTTGCGTAGTTGATTCAGGACAGCAGGCTAACCACCGCGAAGCGGGAGAGCTGCGCTTGGGCGATAACCGTGTGCGCGACTACCGAATAGCTGGATGCCTTGCGCCCGTTGATGTTAAACACCGCGCTCGCAAAGTTGAGCGCCCACTGTTTTTCATCCTGGCTTTCCTGGCGGGCGAGGAATTCGCGCACATCGTCCTGGCGTTGACTGAGCTGCTGGCGCAGGGTTCCGATGCGATCCAGCGCAGCGACAACCGAGTCCAATAGTTGGCGCAATTCGCGCGCGCTTTCTTTTGTGCGGGATGGGGTTTGAGCCTGGACCAGGCCGGGATCAAACCCCAGCAGCCCCTCTTCCTGTGGCTTGACCTGACTGCCAGCTACCGGAAAAAGCTTGCCTTCACCCTTCACCCGCAGCTGATTTTTTAAGGCCTGCCAATCCTTCTCCGGCATGGAAAATTTCAGTGCACCCTGCGCATCCACTTCCGCGCGAATACCGGCACTGCCCAAACCTGCATTGAGGTTGCGCAATAGCTGCTCGTCGCTCATACCGTCATCCAGTACGACGGCGAGCGGCTCCTGGAGTGCGCGGCCACCGGTAATCACCAGGGTTTCCTTGCCCGAGCGCTTGATCGCCTCCAGCGATTCCATGCCCGGTAGGGTAAAGCGGCTGCGCAAGGGTTCGTTAAGGCGCAGGGTAAAGCTCGCATCCAGGCTTTGGCTGGTGCGTTTGCCGCGCTCATCCAGCAGGCTATTCACTTGCTGCAAGCCTTTACTAATTGCTTCCCGTTCATTGCTGAGGGGTGAACTCAACTGACGACTAATGCTCAGCTTGAGCGACGACAACTGCTCGGCCAGATCGCCCAGGTAGCGGTCAGTCGCCTGCATGGACGACAACTGCTGATTGAGCTGGAGGTTAAACCCGCCACTTGTGCCCGCAGATTTCGCTCCGGGCCGCGCCTCTGCCGCATTGCCTTCTATCGGATCAGTCGCCTGTGCACGCGCGCCGGCGCTGCGGCCAGCGGCAGGGTTCAAGCGCGAGCGATGGTACGCCTGGGTATTGGCATCGAGCGCTCCGGATACGGCGGTCTGTTTGTCAATTTTCATCCGTTAATGCCCCCGGCTTGCGCCAACCCGTCTTTACCACAGATCACAACAGGCTGAACAGCGACAGCTCGTTGATTTTCAAATAGGTCTTTTGGGTGGCCTGCAATGCCAATTGGTAATTGTTCAGGTCGATGGTCGCCCCGGCGTAATCCAGTTGCGACAGCTCACCTTCAATCTTCTGGTTAACCAGCGACACTTCATCGTTGCTGTTGCTGAGCAAACTCAGGGTATTCTGACGGCCGCCCAACTCGGTAACATTGCCCAGCAAATCGCTGTGAGTCACATCCAACTGATCAATAGTAGTCCGGATTTGCGCGCCCACCGCCGGGTTGGAGGCGTTGAGCAGCGGGTCTTTTAGCAGGGTGACCAACGCGTGTAGCTCATTGAGCATATTCATGCCCGCGCCAAAGATATTCATGGCGGTCACGTTCTCTTCCACCAGCACACCATTGGCCACTGCCGCCTGGCGATATTTGTCATTGCCGGTCACGGAATAGGTTTCCGTCACCGCGTCGTACGTCACTGCCGGGGTGTCGCTCAGGGTGCCGGAAAACAAATAGCGGCCCTCTTCATCGCGCACGTTAGTCGCCGTAAACAAGGTCTTCTCCAGGTTTTCCAACTCACCGGCAATGGCCGCCAGGTCTTCACTGGTGTTAGAGCCATTCGCCGCCCAGAGCAAACGATCGCGCACATTGAGCATGACGTTGGAGATGGACTTGAGGTTTACCTCCTGGGTGGACAGGCTGGCAGAGACGTTGTCGATATTCTTGCTGTATTGATCCAGACTCGCCTCTTCGCGTTGCACGCGCATTACCCGCACGCTGGCGATGGGGTCATCGGAAGGCAACAACATGCGCTTGTTGGTGGCCAACTGCTGCATGATCTTGCCCAACTGGGCCGAGTTGCCATTCATGGAGTTGTGCATGGTGGCGGTGATCTGTGCATTGGTAATCCGCATGGGCTTCCCCTTGGGTCGGTCAAATTCCTGAATGGGTGTTTAACTGCCCGCATGCCTTAGAAGGCGGCGAGCATGTCATCAAATAACTGGTTGGCGGTGGAGATCACTTTCATATTGGCCTGATAGGCCTGTTGGTATGTCATCAGGCTGACGGCCTCTTCATCCAGGCTGACTGCACTGACACCATCGCGCTGGGATTGGGCTTGCGCCGTTACCGTGGTGGTGGATTTCAAATCCGCCTGGTTCTGGCGGCTGTCGCTGGCGACCTTGCCCAGTAACCCGGTATAGGCATCATTCAAACTGACCGAGCTGCCATTTACCGTGATGTTGCGGTTTTTAATCGCGAGCAGATCCAGCAATACCTCGTTGTTGCCGGTCTCACCCGATGTATCGGAAAAGGCCAGTTCCTCCGGGGTTAAGGCATTCACTTGCAACAGCTTGGTAGCACTGGTCGGGTCGTAAGTCAGGAGTGCAGTACCTGGGTTGCCCGCCAGATCAAAACCCGTGAGCAGGGTGTTGTTGACCTCAGTGGCAAACTGGTCGGCCATTTCATGCAGCGCATCCATGGTCGGGCGCAAGTCGCCGTATTCAGTGTCATACAGGCCACCAAAAGCGCCGCCGAAACCATCTTGTTTGAGCGGAAATGTCGTCCCTAAAAACGCCAGGGACACTTGCTGCTCACCCGTCGCCAGCACGCTGATTTGCAACTGGCCGGCAGAAATACCCGATACCAGAGGCTGGCCATTGGAGAGGGACACATTCAGCCCGCCGTCAGGGGTTTCATTCACCCGAATAGAGGCAAAC
>JAGKXA010000370.1 GCA_021151615.1 Cellvibrionaceae bacterium
CAGATAGCCTATGAAAATCATCATCCTCGGCGCCGGACAAGTCGGCGGCAGCCTTACCGAACACCTGGCCAGCGAGGCCAATGACATCACCGTGGTGGATACCGATGAAGCGCGCCTGCGCGAACTGCGCGACCGCCACGATATCAGTGTGGTAACCGGCGAAGGCTCCCACCCGGATGTACTGGCCCAGGCGGGCGCGGAAGATGCAGATATGCTGGTGGCAGTAACCAGCGACGATGAAATCAATATGATCGCCTGTACCGTCGCCGAAAACCTGTTCCACACCCCCACCAAAATCGCCCGGGTGCGCGCCACCTCCTACCTGACCCACCAAAAGCTGTTTGAATCGCGCGCCATACCTATTGATGTGTTGATCAGTCCGGAGCAGCTGGTTTCCGAATACATCTTCCGTTTACTGGAGCAGCCGGGCACCCTGCAGGTGGTGGACTTTGCCGATGGAAAAGTACAGTTGGTGGCAGTGAAGGCCTACCACGGTGGCCCGTTGGTTGGCCAGGAGTTGCGTTTTTTGCGCGAGCATATGCCGTCGGTAGATACGCGCGTTGCCGCCATTTACCGGCGCAATCGCGCCATAATGCCCACCGGGACCACGGTGATCGAAGCTGATGACGAAGTCTTCTTTATCGCTGCCCGCGCCGATATTCGCGCGGTGATGAGCGAGCTGCGCCGACTGGAAGTGGCCTATAAACGCATCACCATCGCCGGCGGTGGCAATATCGGCCTGCGCCTGGCGAAGATGCTGGAAGGCAAGTACAACGTGCGCGTAATTGAGTACAACAAACAGCGCGCCATTCGCCTGTCGGAGCAACTGGAGCGCGCGATTGTGATTCAGGGCAGCGCCTCGGACAAAGACCTACTGATGGAAGAGAGTATTGAAGATACCGATGTATTCCTCGCCCTGACCAATGACGATGAAGCCAATATCATGTCCTCCATGCTCGCCAAGCGCCTGGGTGCACGCAAGGTGATGACGCTAATCAACAACCCCGCCTATGTAGACGTAGTGCAGGGTGGCGATATCGACATCGCTATTTCCCCCCAAACCACCACCATCGGTAGCCTGCTCACCCATGTGCGCCGCGGCGACATAGTGAACGTCCACTCACTGCGCCGGGGTGCGGCCGAAGCCATTGAGATCATCGCCCATGGTGATGCCAAATCCTCCAAGGTAGTGGGCAAGGCGCTGGAAGATATAGATCTGCCCGAAGGTGCCAATATCGGCGCCATAGTGCGCCAGGGACCAGATGGAGATGAAGTGGTCATCGCCCACGACGATGTTGTTGTGCAGTCTGGTGACCATGTGATTATTTTCCTGCTGCAGAAAAAACATATCCGCGATGTGGAAAAGTTGTTCCAGGTAGGTTTCAGCTTCTTCTAATCGTTTATTCCAGCCACTTTAGGCACTCGCCTAAAGTGGCGAGCGCCAGCTCCCGCCATCCCCTAGCATCCGCGCACCAGTTATCGACTGGATAACAACAGCGACAGGGGATTCACAATGACCATAAAAACAACCTTCACTAAAACAACCTTCACTAAAACAATCTTCACCATTTCCACTCTCAGCCTTGGCTTGCTGGCCGGTTGCGGGGGCGGTGGGGGCGAAACCACCAGCCACAACTCATCAAACCAGGCAGTATCAAGCCAGCCAATAAACAGCTCATCCACCAATAGCCAGGCACAAAGTAGCTCTGCATCATCAGCCGCATTTAACGGATTGCTAATTGAAGCCGAAGACTACGTGCGCTTCCACGACACCACGCCCGGTAACACCACCGGCGAATACCGGCAGGATGCGGTGGATATTGAAAAGACCAGCGATCAGGGCGGCGGTTACAACATAGGCTATATCGATGCGGGCGACTGGCTGGAGTTCAGCCTGGAGGTAACCACCCCGGGTGCATTCTCAATCGAAAGCCGTGTAGCCAGTGCGCAGAACGGCGGCGCCCTGTTAATTGAAATAGATGGCAAAGCAGCGGCGGAGCAAATCGCCGTTAGCGCAACAGGCGACTGGCAAACCTGGGCAAGCATTAACACCCCCATTGGCGATCTTGCTGCCGGCAACTATGCACTTTGCATCCAGATGAAAAGCGGCCCATTCAACCTGAACTGGTTGAAGCTAACCTCCACCAATGGTGGTGCAGTAGCGCTGAGCAAAACACCCAAGGGAGCAGAGAGCAGCTGTATCCACCCTGCTGAACCACCAAAGGTAACAGTGCCGGAGCGCATCAAACTCAACCAACTGGGTTTTACCCCCAATGCAGAAAAACTGGCGGTGGTACC
>JAGKXA010000371.1 GCA_021151615.1 Cellvibrionaceae bacterium
CAGTGTCGGTGGTGGTGATCCGGCAACGGGCGGTGTTATGCGTCAAGGGCATGCCAATTAATAAAACCAACTATCCAGTAGATAGGGTTTAAACTTTTTTGTAGCGAGTCTTTAATTGCTACAGGTGTAAAAGGGAAGGGCGAATGGCAGACAAATCACCTTTTTTTCAGCGTCGTACAGCAGGTGTTTTGCTGCATCCAACATCCTTGCCCTGTTCAGAATCCTGTTGGGGCGACGATCTAAAAAATAGATTCGGCACACTCGGAAAAGATGCCTATTATTTTATAGATCTTATTCACAATGCTGGCTTGAGTATTTGGCAGATGTTGCCGACCGGGCCAACACAAGCTGATATGTCACCTTATCAATCTATTTCTGCTCATGCGGGAAACGCAGATCTTATCAGTCTGGATCGATTGGTAGAAAAGGGGTGGGTAAGGGCAGCCGATGTGCTGCTTGAGGGTGAAAAAAATATTGCTGTTGTGCGACAAAGGTGCTCCTTATCATTTTATGAGTTTCTTGCATCAGAAAATGGAGCGCATACCAGGCAAGATTTTCAGATTTTTTGTTCACAACAGAACTATTGGTTAGACGATTTTTCTTTGTTTTGCGCATTGCGAAAACATTACAAAGGCGCATCATGGATTGAGTGGCCTGCAGAGTTGCGCAGACGTGACCCCAAGGCTATTGCAAAAGTTCGCCGCGAATTAAAAGTGGACATTGATATCGTTATGTTTGAGCAATTTGCATTTTTCAGCCAGTGGTATGCACTCAAAGATTATGCAAATCAGAAGGGTATCTATCTGTTTGGTGACATGCCTATTTTCGTGGGGCATGACAGTGCGGATGTGTGGGCACAACAGCATTACTTTCAGTTGGACGATAGAGGAAATCCTCTGACAGTTGCCGGTGTTCCGCCCGATTATTTTTCCGAAACTGGCCAGCATTGGGGGAATCCTCACTATGCATGGCAAGTGATGGAGGCCGATGGTTTCCAGTGGTGGTTGGCAAGGTTGCGCACCCAGCTACAGCTGTTTGATTTAATTCGTATTGATCATTTCCGCGGCTTTGAAGCTTACTGGGAAATTCCCGGAGATAGTCACGATGCTCGTTTGGGGAAATGGGTTAAGGCACCTGGGCACGCATTTCTGAAGGCCTGTTTTGATGCTTATCCGGGATTACCACTGGTTGCAGAGAATTTGGGCGTAATCACCGAGGAAGTCGAAGCACTTCGTAACTCGTTTGATTTACCGGGAATGTTGGTGTTGCAGTTTGGATTTGATGGCAATACTAACAACCCGCATTTGCCCCACAACCACACGCGCAGTGACGTGATTTATACCGGCACACATGATAACGACACAACCTTGGGTTGGTGGGATTCGCTGAGTGAAGTAAATCGCCGGCAAGTGAAAGAATACTGTTTCAATTCAGAAGACCAGATGCCCTGGCTACTAATTGAAGCGGCACTGGCATCTGTAGGACGCATGGCCATTATTCCCATGCAGGATTTTTTGGAGCTGGATGGAGGGCACAGGATGAATATGCCCGGTACAACGGATAAAAATTGGGTGTGGACGTTTTCGTGGGATCAGGTTGAGCCCACACTTGCTGATCGTATTCGGCAGTTATTGGCAAGCTATCATCGCCTTGGCTAGCGCCAATCGAGGTAGCATTTTATCACTCAACTATATAAAGGAATCGCTATGGAACACAGATGCAGCGCGCGCTGTAACGCCGATATTAAAATCCTGATTTATCGCTATGAAATGCCAGTTGCTATAGGCCGCATCAAGAATGGTACGCGCTATGGTCTTTTCATCGAGTCGGATCTGTCGGATGTAAAGCCGTTGCAACAATTAGGGATAGAGATTTTGGTGTATCGCAGTGCGCAGAAATTGCAACGTTATCGCTTTGACTCGATCGTTATCCACACTACAGATCATGGTTTCGGTGTGGAATTGGATACTTTGAGTGAAGAGGCCGGCAACCAGTTGACTGAAATGTTGCGTGCGTCCCCAGAAACTCCACAAGAAAGTGAATTGTTTGATATGGTGGCTAACGCCTGATGTAATCTCAGGCGCCACAAGCACGAGAACCTATATTTAGACCTGATCCGAGACTGATGAATGGAATATGTAATTTAACATAATCTACATTATGCGAAATTGCATATTACAGCCCGAGCCTGTTGTCAATCGTTAGTCCGTTTGTTATTGAGTTTACTATAGGCATATTCCATGCCCATAGAATAAAAAAATCTAAAAAATACAGGCATTTATTTTGCCGTTA
>JAGKXA010000372.1 GCA_021151615.1 Cellvibrionaceae bacterium
GTCCAACCCAGTTTATAGGTGCACAGGATAAAAAGCCTGAGGCACATCAAATCGGCGCGCATTATAGCGGCAAATAACCCTACAGGCGAAGTGCGTATTCACGGCTTTACGGCGCTTTGTCGCGATTTGATCCCTTGCTATCTACTGTTATGCTTAACGACTCAGCCTTATACCCAATTGGGACTAAATTCGTTATGGAATATAACAGTGTCACCCTGGTTGCCTATTTCAGCGCTGCAGTCGTTGCCGCGCTCTTAACGGCTACCTATTTATTCCAACTGACTCGCCAGCGCAAAACCTGGATTTATGCCGGTGCCGCCGCCGTACACACACTTCATCTAGGCAGTATCGCACTGTCTTTCTCGAACTATTCAATCCCCCTATATTTGCTAATTATCTTTGAGTACCTGCACTACAACGCCTGGGTATTCTGTATCAGCCTCAACCTGAAACGCAGCACCCAGCGCGCACAATTGCCCACTAGCATGCAGTTATTATTTAGCGGCGGCTGGCCCATAACCGCACTAGCTGTTGCCATGCTGTTTATCCCCAACTTAAATCAGGCCGGCCTATCGGTTTGGTTTGCGCTGGGGTTGGCGGTAATCGCGCTGGTGAGTGTCGAACAACTCTATCGCTTTGCAGCAGAAAACGATCGCCAGATCAAGTTGCTGTGCATGAACCTGGCAGCGATTTTCCTTTATGACATCTACTTATTTACCCACGCGCTTATCTTTAAAGGGCTTGACCCAATGTTGTGGCAATCACGCGCGGCAGTATCCATAGCCACCTGCCTGTTTATGGCGTTGGGGGGATTGCTCCTGCTACAGCAAAGTGAACGCCCCGCTAACTTCAATCTGTCTCGCCCTATCGCGTTTTACACCACTTCACTGGTTGGCGTCGGGGTTCTGATCACCGTGCTCTCGCTGGGCGGATACTATGTGCGCCTCTATGGCGGCAACTGGGGTACCGTTTTTTACAGCTTGTTGCTGGTGGGAGCTGTATTGCTTATCGCCACAGTGTTCGTTTCCAGTCGTATACGCATGCGGCTCTCGGTGCTCATCAACAAACACTTGTTTCGCTATAAATACGATTATCGCAATGAGTGGTTGCGCCTGATCAATTATTTAGCCCAACCGGCTGATGCAAGCGAAGTTAACCAGCGCGCTTTTTTTGCAGTTGCTTCTACTACAAAGGCTCCCAGCGGCGCCATATGGCTGCGCAAGCAGGGGTTTTATGAACCGGTTTACCGGGCCAACCTACCCAGCTTTGTCGATTTGCAGGAAGAACCAGTTGATAGCCCTTTTTGCCGCGCCTTTATCGAATCCGAGTGGGTATTTATTCCCGACAGCGGCGACAATCTGGCACTCGGCCAACACAACGAACTGCTACCCGGCTGGACCCACAATATTCCCGATCTTTGGATCCTCTTCCCCCTGATCGTTGGTGAAGAACTGGTTGGGTTTATGGCTCTCACCAAACCCGGTGGCGATGAAACCCTGACCTGGGAAGATCTGGATCTGCTTAAAACCATGGGGCGCCAGGTCGCCAGCTATCTCAAACGCCACCAACAAGCCGAACAGCTGGTGGAAGGGCGTCAATTTGATACCTATAACAAGCTGGTTGCCTTTATTATCCACGATCTCAACAACCTGATTGCCCAACAAGCACTGGTAGTGCGCAACGCCGAAAAACACAAAGGTAACCCGGCGTTTATCGAAGATGCGATCAAAACCATCAGCAATTCGGTTGACCGTATGAACAACCTGCTGAAAAAATTGCGTCGCGACGATTCCGATCTGGTGAAACGACTCTCAATTAGTGAAGTTGTCAATCAAGCAGTGCAAGAGTGCCAACAGCGCAGCAGCCCCAAACTGACCGCAGAGGTCGAATCCAGCCAACGCACCATTAACGCCGATCAAGTGCGACTGGTGATGACCATCACCAACTTCATCAAAAATGCCCAGGAAGCCACCCCGGACACAGGCCGGGTTCATGTTACACTGCAAATCCAACACCACAGGGCCACAATTACGATTGAGGACACAGGTTCGGGTATGGACTGGGACTTTATCCACAACCGATTATTCAAGCCCTTTGAAACAACCAAATCCGGTAAAGGCATGGGAATTGGCGTGTATCTTTCGCGAGAATACATTAGCGAACTGAGTGGTACCCTGAATGTCGCCAGCGAAGTTGGCGAAGGTACAACTATTACAATTACCCTGCCACTAAACAAGGATTAGCGGGATCGCATGAGCAAATCAACCTCCACCAAACCTAT
>JAGKXA010000373.1 GCA_021151615.1 Cellvibrionaceae bacterium
TCTTGAAGTATTAAAAATTGGCAACGGGGTCATCAGTACCGGTTTGTTTTGGGTTGGGATTTGGCTGATTTTTATGGCGGGCTGGAGCCTGTATCGCGCCTGGCAGCTTTCGCGCTAATGATGAAGCGTAGAAAGCACGTTATAGATATAACAAAACCATAAAGTGGGACGTGCAAGATAATAAAGCGGCCCCTTGTGCTCTGTTGGTTTGCGGTGTTCTGATGCCGCAAACCAACCAAACGCAAAATAATTTCAACGATCCTTCCAGTCGAACGCCTGTTATGGAAATTGTAGTGAAACTCTCGGTATCGAATTAACTGTACTAACGGTTAATCGAGCAGAGAGAACCACTAATAAAAGCAATCCAATAACCATAAACAGGTATCACCATGAAAACTCCCTTGCGGTTATTAACACCGGACATGCTTGCCCTGGGTGTTGGTTTGGCAGCAGCCAACAGTAGCTATGCGCAAACGCCCCTCTGGGCAGACGAATTCAACGGGACGCGAATCGATAACTCAACCTGGTCTTACAAAGTCGGCGGCGATGGCAACGGTAACGGCGAACTCCAGCACTACACCGCGCGCAGCGAAAATGCTTATATAGAAGATGGCAAGCTTGTTATTGAGGCGAAGCGTGAAGCCTACGAAGGCAAACAATTTACCTCTGCGCGTTTGCATACTAATGGCCGTATGTCCTTTAAATACGGAACCCTGGAAGCACGGATTAAATTGCCGCGCATGGACAATGGCCTCTGGCCAGCATTCTGGATGCTGGGCACCAACTTTGGTCTGGATGGATGGCCCAAGTCTGGTGAGTGGGACATTCTTGAAGCGGGTTATAAAGCCGCGCAAACCAATGGCACTGTCAACAAATCCGTTTCCGCTGCATTGCACTGGTGGCATGAAGCGGGCACCTGGAGTACCTGGCTGCAGGCGGATAGCTCAGCATCAACAACATTGCCAGTGAATCTTTATGAGGATTACCACACTTACAAACTGGATTGGACGCCGAGCAAAGTAACCATCAGTGTGGATGGTAACGCGTATTTCACCATGGATATCACCGACCCTAACATGTCGGAATTCCGCGATAATCCGGCGTCGATTATTTTGAATCTGGCTGTTGGTGGCTTTAACTTTGTCGAGATCACCGACCCCGCGCAAATCACCGCACCTTTCCCCGGCAAAATGTACGTGGATTACGTTCGCCTTTATGCGAATGCCAACACCGAGTTGAAAGTCGCGAACGATGATCTGCCGAGCGGCAATTTTGGCGTTGCGATGTCTTCATCAAGAAGTTCCAGCAGTGTTGCTACCACTTCATCGCTGAGAAGCTCGCCAGTAATTAGCTCATCCAGCGTTGCAGTAACTTTTTCCAGGTCATCATCTGTTGCGAGTTCCGCCAGCAGCGTTGTTGTAACTCCATTTGGCAATTTGGCATTGAATCGCCCAACGGTGGCATCAACGACGGAAGGTGAAGCCTGGGCAGCAATGAATGCAACCGATGCAAGTGCTACTACACGTTGGGCGAGTATTTCCGCAGACCCGCAATGGATTATGGTGGACTTGGGTGCGAGCCATAACTTCAACCAAATCGTATTGCAGTGGGAAGCGGCTTACGGAAAAAGTTATTCCATTCAAATTTCTACCAGTGGCACCAGTTGGACCACTATCTACCAAACCTCTACGGGTGTTGGTGGTCGTGAAGTGTTGAATGTGTCTGGTGCTGGTCGCTATATGCGTGTGTATGGCACCGAGCGTGGTACTGTCTACGGTTATTCACTCTATGATTTCCAGGTGAATCATCTTGCTGTTGCTTCAAGCTCTGCTGCATCTTCTTCCGTAAAAAGTTCCAGCAGTGCAATGAGCAGTTCTGTTGCCAGCGGTGTAGCAGGTAATGTGAATCTCGCGTTGAACCGCGCGGCGTTTGCATCTTCAGACGAGTGGGGCGGTAACTCTGTACCACAAGCGGTGGATGGCAATTCTGCAGCGCGTTGGAGCAGTTAATTTATAGATAACCAATGGATTTACGTCGATCTTGGCAGCATCAAAACCATTAATCGCGTGAAATTAAAATGGGAAGGCGCATACGCGAAAGCCTACAATATCCAGGTTTCCAGCGATGCAAATAATTGGACTACCATAAAATCCGAGCTTAACAGTGACGGTGATGTGGATGATCAACTTGTCTCTGGCACTGGCCGTTATGTACGTATCCTCGGCGTCACCCGCGCTAATGGTTACGGAATTTCATTGTGGGATTTTGAGGTTTATTAA
>JAGKXA010000132.1 GCA_021151615.1 Cellvibrionaceae bacterium
AACACCCAACACGCGCACAGCGAACGAGAAGATCATGAGCCAGTTACTGCAACGCCCCGGCAAACTTGCGTTAACCATCGGCCTGTTATTACCCCTGATGGTTGGCTGCACTACCACCCAGGCGGTAGATCGCCCCAGTTACAGCACTACAGCAGCCCAGGCCAGCTTTAGTGAAGCGCAACTGGACTCGCTGCTTGCGCCTATCGCGCTCTACCCGGACACCGTCTTATCCCACGTGTTGATCGCCTCTACTTACCCGCTGGAAGTGGTAGAAGCCGACCGCTGGGCACGCAACAATACTCGCTATAAAGGTGATGAAGCGGTAAACGCTGTGGAAAACCGCGATTGGGACCCGAGTGTGAAAGCCCTGGTCGCCTTCCCCGAAGTATTGCGTCGCATGAGCGAAGATCTGGAATGGACCCAACAACTGGGCGATGCCTTCCTCGCCGATGAAGAAGGCGTGATGGACAGCGTGCAAAAGCTGCGCAACCGCGCCTATGCCTCTGGTCACCTCAATAACGTTGAGCAAGTGCGCGTGATTCGCGAAGAAAAAACCATTGTGATTGAGCCCAGTGTGGAGCGCGTCGTTTACGTACCCGCCTACGACACCCGCGTGGTCTACGGCAACTGGTGGTGGCCGGACTACCCTCCGGTTTACTGGCATTACCCCAGCAGTTATGTGTTTGTCTCCGGGTTCTACTGGGGGCCACGTGTGTATATCGGCCCTCGCTTTTACTTTAGCGGCTGCCACTGGCGCGACCGTCGCGTCTATGTGGTTGATCACCATCACCACCACGGCAACCGTTTTTACGACAGCCGCAGCGTGGTTCGCCACGTAGATGCCACTCGCTGGAACCACAACCCGGTGCACAGACGCGGTGTTGCCTACTACGACAACCACACCCGCGAGCGCTTTAATAGCCCGCGCGAAAGTTTCCGCGATTCGCAATCCTATCGCGCTAACTTACGCGGCGACAATGTGCGTGGAGATAATGTTCGTGGCGATGCAGGCCATAGAGAGAATGCGCGCGGCAATGACCGCCCCCAATGGCGCAGTGGAGATCGGGCCAACCACACCAATCCCAATATCGCTCCCAACCAGGCGCGCGACCAACGCCAGAATCGTTCCGATGAATTCCAACAGCGCCTGGAGCGTCGCCAGGCTGGTCAGATAACTACGCCTAGCAACCGCGATACGGGTACTGAACGAGCACAACCACGCGCGGATCAATTGCGTGAACGGATGAACAATCGCGCTGAGCGCAGTAATGAACGCATCAACAATGAACGAATGAACAACACAGAAAATCGTGCGCAGGAGCGCCAATCAAACAATCAGGAAAGCCGTCTCCAGGAGCGTTTGAACAGAGACCGAATTGAGCGCACCCAAACCCCACGTGCGGATAGATTCCAACAGGAACGCCCACAGATCCAGCGCGAGGAGCGTCAAATACAACGCGTTGAACGCCCAAATGCGTCAGTACAAAGGACCGAGCAACCACGTATTGAGCGCAGCGAACAGCCGCGAATTGAACGTACTGAACAACCAAGAGTTGAGCGCAGTGAACAACCACGCTTTGAGCAGCGTCCCGAGCGTATGGAGCGGCTTCGCGATAACGGTGGCGCTCGCGAAAGCCGTCAATCCAATGATCGCAGCGACATTCGCGGCGGCCGCGAACGTTAATTGTTTAACTTATACACACTGGCAGGCAAAACCTGCCGGTGCTACAACAGAATATTCTGAAACTGCCGACTTAAGCCCCTATATTCTCCCCGGTGCTGCTTTTATACTATTGCAACAAACCTGCATCACACTCATCTCAACCCTTGGTATACAGAGTTTTTAGCCACCTATGCAGAACCCCGCACCACTATTTCGCTTGCTGGCATTATTTATACTGGCATCCAGTTTATTTGCCTGTAGCACCCAAAAAATGGTACGCGACGAAAACTGGCCAACAACCATGCCGCCACGTGCCTATTTTGTAAAAGCCTTTGAGGCCGATGAGGTTAATAAAAAAATCCAGACACAACAGGAATACATGACCTGGATTGTGCGCTTTTACAATGGCTGGGAGCTTTATGGGCGCGGCTGGACCAAGATGACTAATGAGTTGCTGGCCCAAATTGACAATCAAGATGAAGCCAAAGAAATTAAAGATAAGGTGGATCGGATTGGCCGTCAGGTTTCGGCGGAGTGGGCCAAAAAATCTGATACTCGCACAATTTACTTGCGTCATGTATCCATTTGGGGAAATGCACTGCTGGAATCGCTGGATCGCGATCAGGCATTAGAACTGGTCACCAAAGTGAATCAGGATGTAGATGACCTGCTAGCGCATAAAATAAAACCCGCGGTTATTACCGCTGAGCGCTACTTTCCCGCCGATGAAGATGACCCGTTTTTATAACTACTCAATAGCTGAATAAAAAATCCCCGGAAATCCGGGGATTTTTTTGCCTTTGATAAATTTACCAATTCCAGTTAAGACCCAGCTTGATCGTCATAGGTGGGCCAGCAAAAGTGCCGTTAGGTTCCGCAAAGTTCGCTGGCAAGTCTTCGCCCGCACCACCAAACCAATCCTGATAACCACCGTGGTTAACGGCATTGGTCAGGTTGAGCACATCCAGACGCAGACTCAAAGTGCTGCCATCGGCAATTGAATGCGTCGGGATTTGTTTACTAAACGCGATATCCAATTGTTTGTAGCCAATGAAGCCATCACTCTCTGGTTTGAAGGTGTTGTACTTACACGCGTTCCAGCCGGCACGACAATCGGTTCCCATATAGGTTTTCACACTTTCCAGATTCAATTTCGCCGAAAAATCTACGCCGCCTGGTAAATCAAACAAAGCCGCAATTACCAAACGATGCTCAGGCACAGAGACGGAATCAAACCAGGGATAATCGTCCATGCTAGGATAATCCAGTGCAAAATCGTCTCCCGCTTTACGATTTTCCTGCGCATTGGTGTAAGTATATGCTACGGTCATTCCCCAAAAATTATCCGCTTTGGGCTTATCGAGTTTGATGTAAAGTGAATCGGCTTCGGATTCCAAACCGTTCATGCCAATCAAACCATTACTGTAACCGGGAATACCAAAGCTCCACGGAGGTGTCCAGTTAGTACCGGGTGCAAAAAAGCTGCCATCGGGGCGACGATTAATCAGCATCCACACAAAACCGTCATGGCTCTTAATGTGTGACAAACTGATTTCAGAATCCCAATCCCCCAAAGTGCCACGCACCCCCAAACTGAATTGATCAGAATAAGGCGTTTTTAAATGATTATTCACCATAAAGACTTCGCGACCGCCGCCGCTGTTGGAGTAAAGCAATTCCTCCAGGCCTTCACGCGTTAAATATTTTGGATCCCACACTACGCAATTGGACTCCACCGCCGGGTTGCAATTATGTTGTGGATCTTCCGAATCAAAATTAATGCTGTACGTAGGAAAAGTGGCCTTGGTTCTTTCCAATTGCAAATTATCAAACAGATTGCGGTCATAGGCGCGCCCTGCGCCACCGAACAAGACCAGGTTGTAATCGCTGCCTATGTCATAACTAAAACCGAGGCGCGGTTGCCATGCATCGGTAAATGTGTCGCGATTATTTCCCGTACTGATGTAGTCATCCACATTAATATTGGAATTTTTTAGATTAGGCCAATTGCGCAACGCCGTTACCACAGCGTCCGGGGTTTGATAATCCAAATAGGAATCGGATTTTTCATAATCCCAGCGTACACCGGCATTAATCGTCAAACGTTCGGTCGCACTCCAGTCATCCTGGATATAAATACCGATTTGCTGGTTGTCGCTTTGCGCTGTGCCATCACCAATATTCGCCAGGGGTGCCCCCCACTCAACGCGATAGGGTTGCGTCCATGAGTAATCAATATTGTATTTATATTGCGGATTGTAGGGTTGCTGCACTGCGGCAGATAATTCAATGGCTTTGTATTTAAAACCGGTTTTAATTTGATGATCGCCCAATGCGAGAAAAGTAAAATCCTCCTGAAGTCCCCAACCTGATTGGCTTTTCTCTTGAAAATCACGCCCCGCCCCTGTGTTCAGCACGATGCGATCCGCCGCGTTTACTAAAATAGTGCCATTGCCGAAAGTATGCGGACGCGGATTAAAGGTGTAATCCTCGTAGGTAAAACGAAAATCGTTGACCCAATTTTCTGTGCGCCAGTTGTGGCTGAGCACCCAACGGGTTTCTTCATTATTTTTATCAGTGCCAAAATCCAACACATTTTGGCCACCGATGCCGGTTAGTTCAGTTTCATCGCGATACTTGGCAGTGAGTTCAATTTTTTGTTCATCATTGATCACATAACTCAATTTACCGAACAACAAATCCTCGTCAAAATCAGCAGACACACCACCTAATTGCGCTCGAATTGGGTCGGGCAGCTTTGTCACGTCATAACCAGAACCAATGACCACATCGCGCGGATCACTATTACTCTTTCCTTCATAGGCAAGAAAAAAATGTAATCTATCCTGGATAATCGGGCCACTCACATTGGCGCCGTACTGGGTTTGTTTGCTGGGGACTTTCTTGAGCGACTTTAATTCATTGACATTTTTCTCACGCATACCTTCATCAGAGTAATCGTAAAAAAATCCACCTTTGAATTCATTGGTGCCTGATGCCGTGACTGCAACAATAGCCGCACTACTTAATTGATCATATTCTGCGGAATAGTTTTGAGTGATGACCTTGTACTCGGAAATTGCTGATTGCGGAAAGGGAGTTCCGCGGCTTGCATCCTGCCCGCTAATACCACCGCGCAGCACATAATTTTTTTGCCCTACACCATCGATAAACACATTGATGGCATTGGGGCTTTGTGCACCCCCCTGAATACTGGTACTACCATCCTGACCTTCATTGAATTGCACACCGGGCGCGAGGTCGGCAAACGCCAAAAAATTGCGTGTGGTTTGCGGCAAGGCTTCAATTTGTTCAAGAGTGATATTGGTACCTACCTCACCACCCACGTTGTAATTCACTTGTGTGCCCAGCACCAATAATTCTTCTAGCGGTTGTTCGGGGTTTTGCTGTTCCAGATCAATATTTAAATTTACTTTTTGCCCGACATGCAGGTTAATCGGCTGCTGCCCCTGCAAACTTTTACCCGCAACTTCCAAACGATATTCCCCCGGCACCAGGCCGGTAATCGCATAGCTACCATCGGCTTTGGTGGTGGTTTTTGCAGTGTGGCCGTTCGCCGTATTCACCAAAGTGACCAAGGTTCCAGCCAAGGGCTGATCGCGTGTTTCAATCACACCGCCCAGACTGGCACTGCCAATTTGCGCCACCGCAGAGCCAACAAAACCGGTTGCGCAACAAACACCGATCAACGCCGCAAGAATTTTTTTGCGCGAAGGAGCCAATCGGGAAGAAACACGTCGAGCTAAAGAAACAGACAGGGATAAGCTAACAGGGTGCGCGTGCATAAGCGTTTCCTTTTCTTAATTATTGGAAGAGTTCGATTTTCTTTACCACTCAATCGACTGGCCTAAGCCTTCATCCAGTGTAGAACAGATACGCAAAGCTGCTGATTCAGATGTGCATAAAAAAGCCCATACTGCGATGGGCTTTTTATTTTTTAAAAAACGTTTAAGCAAGTAAAACGATTTTGCAAATTAAGATGCCAAAACCTTCATGGCGATTTCTGAACCCGGCAAGGCATCCTGCGCGATTAGCACAATCATACCGAGGAATATCGCCACCACCGCCAGATACCAGAGTACGGAAAACCAGATACCGTAACGATTCAGCGGTGTTATATCTTCGGCAAGCCCTACCCGCCAACCGGCCAATATATCTATCACCCCAATGACAATAAAAAAGGTGATGAAATAAAAACCCATTTTCCAGGCAAGCACAAAACACAGGGCGGAAATACCTAAGAGAGCGACCAGCGCCAAATAATTTCGGCCAGAGAATACAAGAGACTTCACTACGCGCCCACCATCCAGTGGATAGACCGGAATCAAATTAAATAAATTCAATAGCGCACTGGTGGAGGCAACCAACCCGGCAAAATGACTTTCTGTTACCAGGTAAAAAATATAAAACACCAGCGTCATTACCAAACCAAACACCGGGCCCATCATGGAAATATAAACATCTTGCCAACGGGTTTTGGGCATATCGCCAACTGCCAAGCCACCAACAAACGGAATCAGGTACATACCTTTGGTGGGCAGGCCGCATTTTTTCATCGCGCGCAAATGGCCGTATTCATGGAACACCAATACCGCAATCAGTGCGATGGCAAACTCCAGAGTAAACATTACACTGTAGACTGCAACAGAAGCCGCAAGTAACGCGACCTTTATTACCTGTACGGTTTTAAGTAATTTGAAACCAACTAATGCGAGCGACAACCAGGAGGTATTTTTTGCCGGTGCAGCGGGGGCCGTTTCCTGCGATACAACGCCGTCTGTAGATTCAGGTGTGCTGCTGAGATCGGCATTATTAAAACTCTCCTCATGCACTACCTGCAAACGAGCTTGTGCACCTAACACCTGGACACCACCTATCCACAGCTGATAAATCACACTGGCGGTTGCCAGATTTAATTGAAACCCGATCCGCACATCGCCCAAGTCCGGAAGATCAAAGCGGTGTTCACTGATTGGATTAAAATTGCGCAAATGGGACGCTCGCTCACCATCTACACTCACCCATTCCTCTCCGGTCGCCGGCGTTGCCGCGACTACAAACTCACGCCCGGCGTAAGCAAACGAAAATACCTGCATAACACATCAACTCATCAGATCAACTATCAGATAAAAAAGGGCCGCAACCGGGTAAAACCGGTGGTTTAACTGGCAATCATGGCAGCGCACGCATAGACTAGGCGCTGTGCATCTATCAACAATCGACAATTTCACCGCAGGTTTTCTATGTTACGGGTAGGCGATCACAATCGTTTAAAAATTATCAAGCGCACCGACTTCGGCATTTTTCTGGATGGCGGCAAGTTTGGCAACATTTTATTGCCCAAACGTTACGTAACCGAGACCATGAATATCGGCGATGAGCTGGATGTATTTATTTATCTGGATTCAGACGATTGTATTATCGCCACCACTCTCACACCTAAAGCGACCGTGGGGGAATGTGCATTTTTGGAAGTGAAAGAAGTCAACCAGGTTGGGGCGTTTCTGGATTGGGGCCTCCCCAAGGATTTACTGGTTCCCTACAGCGAACAACACAAGCCCATGGAAGTGGGTCGCTCCTATGTAGTCTGTATTTACCTGGATGAATACACCGGTCGCATTACTGCCTCATCGCGTTTGAACCGCCATTTGGAAGAACGTGCTAGCGGTCTGCGCGCACAACAATCCGTCGATTTAATTATTTGTGGCCGCAGCGATATGGGTTACAAAGCGGTCATCAACAATTCCCACCTGGGTTTGATATTTCGCGACGATGCGTTTCGCACACTACTCTACGGCGAAAAACTGAAAGGCTTTATTAAAGCCATTCGCGCCGATCGCAAAATTGATTTGAGTTTGCAACAGCATGCGCGTGACAGCAAAGAAGACCTTGCCGAAAAAATTCTCGCCGATTTGCAAAAACGCGGCGGAGTTTCCTTCCTCACCGACAAAAGCGAACCCGATGCCATTTACAAAGCCTTTAACGTGAGTAAAGGCAATTACAAAAATGCACTGAGTTTACTGTACAAGCAACGTAAAATCCTGATCGAAAAAGACCAGATTACCTTGGTGTAATCGAAGTTATCGACACAAAAAATTAATTGAAATAAACGAGTAGTGAATGAAACAAATCCGCTGGGGCATTATTGGTGTAGGCGATGTTTGCGAAGTAAAAAGCGGGCCGGGTTTTTATAAAGCACCGGGTTCGGAGTTACACGCGGTTATGCGCCGCAATGGCGATAAAGCGCGCGACTATGCCCAGCGCCATCAGGTTCCGCATTGGTATGACGATGCGGATGCAATGCTGGCCAACCCGGAGATCAATGCAGTTTATATCGCTACCCCGCCCGCGCAACATAAGGATTACGCCATCGCCGCCATGCAGGCCGGCAAAGATGTGTATATCGAAAAACCCGTCACCCTGAATGCGGCAGAATGCGATGCAATTATTGCCTCCGAAAAAACTACAGGGCGCAAGGTGGTGGCAGCTCACTATCGCCGCTATGTGCCCTGCTTTATGAAAATGCACGATTTGATTCGCAATGGCGCGATTGGTGAGCCCTTAATGGTGCAATTGGAGATGCTGCAACCCGCCGTTTCCAAAATTATTACAACCACGGAAGACAACTGGCGAGTTAATCCCGCATTATCCGGTGGTGGGTTATTTCACGATTTATCGCCCCACCAGCTCGACCTTATGTTGTATTGGTTTGGCCAGGTGGTAAATGCCAGCGGCTTTGGTACTAATCAACGGCAATTTAATCGCGCCGATGATGTAGTGCACGGTTGGGCCAAGTTGGAATCCGGGGTGTTATTGCAGGGGCGTTGGCATTTTGCGGTTGCACCCGAGCAAACACGCGACCAGTGCGAAGTTATTGGCACAGCGGGTAAATTAACCATCAATTTTTTTGGCCAGCAAGTGATTCGCTTGAGCAATGCCAATGGCGATGAAGAAATTATTATCCCCAACCCGCAACATATTCAGCAGCCAATGATTGAGCAGGTGAATACTTATTTTCGCGCAGAGCGGGACAACCCTTGCAGCATTGCTGAAGCACAAAAAGTCATGCAGCTTATCGATCGCTTTAGCCAACCACTTTAGCTAACTACTGAAGCCAACTCCTCGACCCCACCGCCAGGATTGCTCGCGCGATTTTGGCGCTTAAATATCCCACTGAAAATCACTTTTGCATTTTTTGCGTCTTTTACGTGCATAAAATCTCAAAAGTGACGCATTTTGCTCGGCAGATTTTTTGCTTGTCTCTAGACTGTCAAACAGCAGTTGAACTGAATGGGCAGGTTCAAATGCAGTGGAAATCAACTTATAAGGTCTAGCATCCAGCTGACTCACACCAATGAGCGAAGGAGTTATGATGATCAAGCAAAATACTTTATACCTCGCGATTCACACACACACCGTACAAACAATTACTTCCCTTACCGCTGCTTCCCCGCTAACCAAACTACTCACCGCCGCTGGTGTTTGCAGCTTGCTCTGGGCGAGCCCACAAACGCTGGCGCAAACAACGGACAAGACCAAAGCGAAAGAGGAAATCGAAGAACTGGTGGTGGTGGGTTCACGTATTCGCCAGACCAACTTGAAAACCATTTCTCCTACGCTCTTAATCAGTCGTGAAGATGCGGCAGCAGCTGGGCTTAACTCCACAGCGGACCTGTTGCAATCCAACGCAATTACCGGCGGCGCTTCACAAATTAACAACGCCTTCGGGGGTTACGTCACTAACGGCGGGCCCGGCGCAAATACAATTTCCCTGCGCGGACTGGGCGAAAGCAGAACGCTGGTATTGATCAACGGCCGCCGAGTCGCCCCCTCTGGTACACAGGGTTCAGTAGGCACTGCCGACTTGAACGTACTACCTACGGCGATGATTGAGCGCGTTGAAATCCTACGCGATGGTGCTTCCTCCATTTACGGTTCAGACGCGGTGAGCGGTGTAATTAATGTGATTACCCGCGAGAAAATTGAGGGGCTTTCCATCGAGGGCGATTTCAACCACCCCACCGAAGGTGAAGGTGAGCAAACACGCCTCTCCATTTCCGGCGGTATGGATGAAGAACGCTTTTCTCTCTCAGGTTCGTTTGATGTGTTCGAACGCAAGGCGCTGGCGTTGGGGGATCGCGAATGGACACGTTGCAACCAGGATAAATTCCGCGATCCAGAAACCGGGGAATCCTATGACTTTATTGATCCTGCCACTGGAAAATCCAAATGCTATCCCATTACGGCCACCGGCTCTAACGGCGTAACCGTCAACACCATAGGCACCCAGGCGGTTACAGCAACCAACTGGGAAACATTGGGATTAAACGGACCCGTGATAGGTGGACCAGGATCATCAGGTACAACATTTACCCGCTTCCGCCCAAATGCCGATGTACTCTCCGGTGTAATTGGCTATGAAGGCGTAGGCGGCGGCAGCAACGACTTGAATGTACGTGATACCTTTGAGCCGCGCATGTTAAATGAAGACCTTATTTCGCCCGCTAAAATCTACACCGGTTTTGTACAAGGCAAATACGATTTACAATCTTTAGGGGATGCAGAACTTTATGGAGAATTACTCGCGTCCCGCCGCGAATCCGAACAAACTGGTTATCGCCAACTTAGTATGGATTATCGTCGTGGAAGCCCGTTAATTCCTGCCGAATTGACTTACGGCAACTTTGGCGCGGATCAAGGAACCAGTGATGGCGATCGCGTAGGTGTGCGCGCATTTGTGGGCTTTGGTAATGACCACAGCGAACAAAGTGTCGATTATTACAAGCCAACTGTTGGCATTAAAGGTGACTTAACCTTCCTGCCTGATTGGCGCTATGATTTTTATACCAGCTATGCCAAATCCGATGCAGAATATGAACGCAACTCTTTCCTGATTGATAAATTAACTAACGCAAGCGATGCTGTCGCAGCTACCGGCGGCGTAGATGCAAGTCTTATACGCGATGGATTAACCTGCGAAATAAATCTCACCAATCCTGGCGAAAAGTGCGTTCCCTTCCCTCGCTTAACTGCCGCTGTTGTTGGTGGCAATCTGCCTCAGGATTTCAAAGATTATATTTTCCAAAATACCGTCGGTAGTACGGAATACGAGGAGACAATTTATAGCGGCATTATAGATGGTCCCTTATTCGAATTACCCGCTGGCAAGGTACAAGGCGTGTTGGGCCTTGAACATCGCAAAATGGAAATTAATGATCAACCCGATGAAAATAGTGTTAACGGCAACCTCTATAACCTGAGTAGTGCGACACCAACCGTGGGCGAAGACAATGTCACTGAGGTTTATACGGAAATCCAGCTCCCGATTTTATCGGGTGTTGCCTTTGCAGAAGATTTAACTCTGAACGGCTCTCTGCGCTACACAGATTATGATTCCTACGGTTCCGACGACACGTATAAAATCGGTTTAATTTATTCGCCTACCGATTGGTTCTCATTGCGCGCAAGCCGTGGCACTTCCTTCCGTGCCCCTGCACTCTTTGAACAATATCAAGGTCCTACGAGCGGGTTCCGTGCGTCCTCACTTGACCCCTGTAACGAATATGGTGCTGATGGTGTAAACCCCAACCGTGCGGCCAACTGTGCAATGGAGTTACCCGGACAACCAGAGTTCCTTGCAACAAATGGCGTTGAGATTTTTAATTTGGGCGGAGCTGAAGCAGGACTTTTTGCGGAAACGTCCGACAACATCACTTATGGTTTTATAGTTGAACCCCAGATTAGCGACTCCACATACCTGAACATTGCTGTCGATTATTTCGATATCCAAATTGACAATGGCGTCAATCAAGTCGGAGAAGTTAACATTCTTGATAAGTGTTATGACTCAGCAACTGATTTTGCTGAAAAGAAAGGACTTTGCCGCCTGATCACACGAGATCCGGTTACCAAGCAACTAACCGTTAACGATGCCTATACAAACGTAGCGACTGAAATCGTGCGGGGGATGGATATTAATGTGGATTTTACCCAGGATGTTGGCCCAGGCATTTTTGGGGTGAACTTGAGTTATACCCGTTACTACGAGCAATCACAAAAATTATTTTCCGATGACCCAATGGAAGATTTCAACGGTAGCCTGGAAAAACCCGAACGGGGTGGCTCGGCAACGATCAGTTATACCATGGACCAATGGCGATTCCTGTACGGCGTTGATTGGATAGATAATATGGATGGCTATGCAGAAGCAGATGAAGATCCCGTAGACAGCATTTCGGATTACACAGTTCCCAGCTATCTGGAGCATCGCATCTCCGCTCGCTATCAAACCGATACGTGGAAAACCACCTTCGGCGTACGCAACTTGACCAATGAAACCCCACCGGAAATTTCCGCCGGTTATTTCAACCGCGTCGGCAATTCACCTTTGTACAGCGGTTATGATTACGTAGGGCGCGAAGTGTTTATTAATTTCCAAATTAATTACTAATTGCTTTTTAGATACAACTAAAAACGCCATAAAAAAGACCAGCATCGAAAGATGCTGGTCTTTTTTATTCAACACTTATTTAGCGACGAAATACCTACAACCAAGTACTAATATTT
>JAGKXA010000133.1 GCA_021151615.1 Cellvibrionaceae bacterium
TTCGCGTATTCAACGATAGTTTGCAAACGCTTTGAAGTTTCTGCACGTGATGGACCTTCATCAATCAGGTCAACGTCGTGGAAGCAGTAGTAAGGTGTACCCAGCTTGGTGATGAACTCAAACGCGGCATCCATTTTTTCATGCGCGCGCGCAATTGGATCTTGCGTTGCAGCCCATGGGAAAATTTTAGTACCTGGGCCGAATGGATCATGACCAGCGCCGCAGAAACTGTGCCAGTAGCAAGTGGCAAATCTGAAATGCTCTTTCAAGGTTTTGCCGGCAACTACGCGATTTTCATCGTAGTATTTAAACGCTAATGGATTGTCAGAATCCGGACCTTCGTAACCAATCTTGCCAATACCGGGGAAGTATTCTTTGCTACCGAGAACAATACTCATAATTTTCACCTTGAGGATTTTTTACTAACACTATTCAAATAACTTGTTTATCAAAACAAAGCCTTGCTTGCCGATTACTTCGGTAAAAGCGCAACCCAGTGTTGATAAGCATCCTGATACTGGGCAACCAGCGCTGCTTGTGGCTCCACCACACTCAAACGAGTCAACCCGGTAAACGCTTCATTCGCCGAAGCGTAATAACCACTACCCAATGCCGCTGCGCGCGCAGCGCCTTCAGCGCCATCGGTTTCAAACATTTCCACTGCTGCTTGCGTGGTATTTGCAAACGTTTGTGCAAACACATCACTCAAAAACATATTGCCTTTACCCGCGCGCACTACTTCGCAACTACCACCCAAAGATTTCAATACATCAAAACCCTGATTGAGTGAAAACACGATTCCCTCTTGCGCAGCGCGCACCATATGGCCCAAACCATGACGGTTAAAATCCAGGTTGCGCAATTGCGCACCGAGATTTTTATTTTGGAAAATTCTTTCAGCACCATTACCAAAAGGGTGAAACAAAAGGCCTTCGCTGCCCACCGGTACTGCTGCAGCCAACGCATTTAATTGCGGATAAGAAGGTGTTGCGCCGGCAGCACTAATGGTTTGACGCAACCAGGAATACAGGCGACCACAACCATTAACACACACTAGCACGCCATTGCGCTTTTTCTCTTCCGTGCTGGTTACATGCAAGAAAGTATTGACGCGCGATGCCGTATCAGCGGCCGGCTGATCAGTAACACCATAAATCACACCGGAGGTTCCTGCAGTCGCAGCAACTTCGCCCGGTTCCAACACATTCAAACTAAAAGCGTTGTTGGGTTGATCGCCGGCGCGATAACAAATTTTTACCCCGGAACGCAAACCCAATTCCGCTGCAATTGCATCGCTCACAATGGATTGGACACCGAAACTGGGCACAATGTCCGGAATCACATTTGCATCAACGCCCCAATGCGCCAGCAATTCAGTGGCTACACGATTTTCTTTGAAATCCCATAAGGTACCTTCAGATAAACCTGAAGCGGTGGTATTGATCACACCGGATAATTTCATCGCAATGAAATCACCTGGCAGCATAATTTTGTGGATGCGCGCAAATAGCTCTGGCTGATTTTCTTGCACCCAGCGCAATTTCGCCGCCGTGAAATTGCCCGGTGAATTTAATAAGTGACCAAAGCAGTAATCATGACCAAGATCAGCCAAGGCTTTATTGCCCAAAGGAACTGCACGGCTGTCGCACCAGATGATAGAAGGGCGCAAGACTTGCTGATTTTTATCAACCACCACCAGACCATGCATCTGGTAAGAAATACCGATCGCATCGATTTGCTGTGTATTAAACGTGCCGCGCGCGACCAGGCGCGCAAACCCCTGGCGCACACAATCCCACCAGATATCCGGGTTCTGTTCGGCAAAACCCGGCTGCGGGCTTTCAATAGCTAGCTCAGAATCGGGATAAGACAAAGCCCCCAGACTTTTGCCAGTTTGTCCATCCAGCACAGATAACTTGACCGAGGAGCTACCAACATCAATACCAAGAAACAGCATAAAGACTCACTAGTTAGCGATGGTTGTTGTCCGGATACAAAACACCGGCACTAAATTGAAGACACTGCGCTCTTATGATTAGCAATCCCGCAATGCACTTAAGATGTAAATAGCATAGCTTATTGTCCAACTGACAACAAGATCAAAAGCAGTAAATCTCTGTTAACGGCTAAATATTTTGTGGATTTACTGACAGAGACGTCAAAAAATATGACACCGATTACATTTGCCCGCTACAACCTTTTGTGATTGAACGTTAGGATCGGCATCTTGCGCAGCTCTCGACCATTAACCAATCGGCTTATACAATGCGCCATTGACCTGACCTATCAGGTATCACCAGGATAGGCATCTATAACAATCAACCAACAACAACTTAACTAAAGCAAGCCTCCAAGGAGATTGCAGTGCCCAATACCCATATTCCCGGCAGTCAAACCAATATAGGTTCACCCAATCTCCCGGCAGATGTCATCAAAGCGCTTTCTATCGACAATCTGGTTTTCGGTTTGGATAACGATGAATTGAAAATCCTGCTAGTAAAGCAAACTGACCCTCTGCACCAGGGCAAATGGGCACTTCCCGGCGGTTGGATTCGTTATGACGAAAACCTGCGCGATGCAGCCTATCGCCTACTGGAAGAATTGACCGGTGTACGCGAGCTCTATCTGGAACAATTAAAAACCTTTGGCCGGGTTGATCGTTTTCCCAATGAGCGTGTTGTGACTATCGCCTACTACGCACTGGTTAGTGCAGATAAGTTTTCTCTGGTTGCCGGACAGAGTGCCGCCGATGTTAACTGGCAGAGTGTAAATAACCTGCCAGATCTGGTTTACGACCATGCTGAAATTGTAGCTCATGGTTTAAAGGTTCTCCGCCATCAAGTTTGCCATCAACCCATCGGCTTTAATTTGCTGCCCGAGAAGTTCACCTTGTTACAACTGCAGGCGCTGTACGAGGCCATCCTCAATACCAAGCTGGATAAGCCCAACTTCCGTCGCAAGATCATGAAAATGAACCTGCTCACGCCTTGTAATGAAAAACAACAGGGCGTTCCTCATCGCGCTGCCAGCCTCTACCGTTTTGATGCTGAGGCTTACAAACACCTGAGCGAATCAGGCTTTGCCTTTGAGATATGAAACCGTGGAAAAAATTAGCGCAGCCCGGAAAAGATAATGAAGCACCAAAGCAACACGGATGTTGCGAAAAATAACCTGACAGCGACATATAGTCACAAAAACTATAATGAGTTAAGATCCGCGACCACCCGTCATCCTGGCGGCATAAAACAACAGTAAAGATAATTTCAATAAACAGGTATCAAACATGAGCCATGCACCTATAGATTCTGGATCGGCGGGCGTTAGTGTCGTTGCGGGAGAGCGCAACATGACCTCCATCGTCATCATTAGTATTATTGCCACCCTGGGTGGATTCCTGTTCGGGTTTGATAGTGGTGTGATTAACGGCACAGTAGACGGCCTTAAGATTGCCTTTAACTCCGAATCCGCCGGTACCGGCTTTAACGTAGCGAGTATTTTGTTGGGTTGTGCTGCCGGTGCGTTCTTCGCTGGCCCATTGTCTGACAGCTATGGCCGCCGCACCATTCTTATTGCCGCGGCATTGCTGTTCATCCTGTCCGCCTGGGGCGCGGGTATCGCCACCTCCTCTGTAGAGTTTGTGATTTATCGCCTTATCGGCGGCTTGGCCATTGGCGCTGCCAGTATTATTTGCCCTGCCTATATCAGCGAACTGGTTCCTGCAGAATTCCGCGGCAAGCTCAGCTCCATCCAGCAAATTGCCATCATCTCCGGTTTGACCGCCGCATTCCTCAGTAACTATGTGTTGGCGCATGCTGCCGGTGGCTCCATTCATCCTTTCTGGATGGAATACGAAGCCTGGCGCTGGATGTTCTGGGTCGGCGTTATCCCTGCCGCAATATTCCTGTTTTCGTTGCTAGCCATTCCTGAAAGCCCGCGCTATCTGGTAACCCGTGGTAAAAGCGATAAAGCCCTGGCCGTACTGACCAAACTCTACGGTGCCACTACCGCCAAACAAACTGTGGCCGATATTTACAACTCGATCGCCCACGACCACAAACCCAGCTTCTCTGACCTGATCGACAAAACCAAAGGCCGTGTACGCCCAATTATCTGGGTGGGTATTGGCTTGGCGATCCTGCAACAATTCGTGGGTATTAACGTTGTTTTCTACTACGGCGCGGTGCTCTGGCAAGCTGCGGGCTTCTCTGAAAATGACTCTCTAATGATCAACGTAGTCTCGGGTGCAGCCTCCATCGGCGCCTGTTTCATTACTTTCTTTTTGGTGGACAAGGTAGGCCGCAAACCGCTGTTACTCATTGGCTCCATCGGCATGACCATCACACTGGCACTGGTAGCCTATGCATTTGCCGATGCTCCGGTGGATGAAAAAGGCAACCTGATGCTGCAGGGCAGTATCGCAATATTGGCTCTGGTTTCTGCCAACCTTTATGTGATTTTCTTCAATATGTCCTGGGGCCCAATTGTGTGGATCATGCTCGGCGAGATGTTCCCCAACCAGATTCGAGGTACTGGTCTGGCGGTTGCAGGCTTGGCGCAATGGCTAGCCAATTTCCTGATTACCTGGACGTTCCCAATGCTTCTTGGCTCTGCACTTGGCTTGTCCGGTGCTTACGGCATTTACACACTCTGTTCATTGTTCTCGGTGTTCTTTGTGATTTGGTGGGTGCACGAAACAAAAGGTGTAACTCTGGAACAGATGGAAGGTTAATAACTTTCGGGCTTCCCTCAGAGGCGATTCACGCAAGTGAATCGCCTTTTTTATTGCCCTCATAATATTTAAATTGCTTCAGGTTTAACGACTGGATCAAATTTTGCGTGCATAAGACACATACATATTCAGTAAGTCCCGACACGCAGGAAGGAGCAAGGATATGGAGCCAATGGCAGCATACACATCCCCTGAAAAGCACAGTCCCCCGACGGAAAAAATACCCAATCTGGATGGTCTGCGCGCCCTTGCTTGCCTGTTTGTGGTGGTATCTCACATTCCCAAAGCGGGCTTTGTTGGACTAATTGGTTCGGTGGGTGTTGGTGTGTTTTTTACCCTGAGCGGCTTCCTGATGGGCTATCTGTACGCACACCAAGCCTGTAACAGAGACAACTTGCGCCACTATATGATCGCCCGCTTCACCCGTATAGTGCCGATTTATTGGTTGGTTATTAGCCTGTGCATTTTGTTATCCCTGTTTGAAGGAGCAGATTTTCCACTTCGGATTGACAACTTTACCAGCGTGATCCGCCACTATGGTCTGGCGGGTAATGTCGGCCCCTTCTGGTCGATTCCACTGGAAATCCAGTATTACCTGTTTTTCGTGGTTATCTGGTACAGCCTCAGCCTGCGCCAAAAAATGCCATGGGCATTCCCCCTTGCAGGTTTTATGTGCGTTGTATTGATAGCCACCAATGATTATTGGCCCAACCTGAGCCTGCCCAACAAATTGCATTTTTTCCTGGCCGGCACACTGGCCGCACTAATGCCCCGCAACCATTGGAAAACTCATCGGGGAGCCAGGCAGTTAATTCCCTTACAGTTGCTAGCGCTTGCCGCCATACTTTTTCCGCTAACCCGGAATTACAACGAACAGACTTTTTACGATTCTGTTAGTTTGAGTATTGCCTTTGCCGCAGCGATCTATATCTTGTCGTTTGACAGCAAACCAAGCAGCCTGCTTCTCGCCTCAACACCGTTACGCAAAATCGGCCAAGCGAGTTTCTCAATCTATCTGATTCATGTGTTAGTGCTCTACTACGGTGCAAGCCTGTTTCAATTGGATCACCATCACTTCCAGCCCTTGTGGCTGTTAGTCGCCGCCATGGCCACAGCCTTACCTATGCTGGTTTCACAGATGATTGAAATACCGTTACAACGCAAAAGCCGCACCCTGTTAGATAGAACCTTCAGCCGCAAGCAAACTGCCACCACGCGCGCGAACAATCGGAATTACCAATCCTTACATTAGCCGGTATACAAGCTCTCGCAGCTTATGGTGTAATTGACCACAACAATAAACCATAAAACACGAGATTCGGACCATGCCTAAATATCAGCAACTGCTTTATCTATCATTAATCAGCCTCGGGCTAACTGCTTGTGGAGGAGGTGGCAGCGGAGGCCAAAAAACTGCTTCATCCAGCAACCCGGCCACTATCAGTTCGTCGCTATCATCAGCGCCCCTTTCATCGGCTGTACCTTCATCTGCAACGCCGTCATCAACCGTACCTTCCTCAGCAGCACCATCGTCGGTTGCAGCCAGTTCGGCACCGGCTACCACGGTCATCAACCTGAGTATGGCGAGTGGCTGGCGCGGCAACGGCAACGGCAACTCGGGCGTGAATGTTAATAGCGATGGGGTAAGCTTTGCTGCCAGTGGCGACGACATAGGGGCAGTTACCGATTTGGCTAAACCGGTGCAACTGGAAGATGCGGTTGTGGATATGGTGGTCAACGTCAGCCCGGAATTCAAAGCCTCGGGCGCCAACCTGCAAATTATTGCGCAAATCAAAGGCGGTGCCTGGGCGGGTGAATGGAATTGCTGGTCAGGCAATGAAGTACTTACAGCGAGTACCGATTCAGCAATTACCTGCACCATTAGCGAAGCGGATAAAAAATTCGATCAAACCGAATTCGATGTACAAATCGGCGTGCAAGCAAAGGGCACTCCTGCTGGCACCGTCACCATTAAAAGCACAAAAGTTACGCTCAAACAAAGCTCCAGCTCAAGCAATGGCACCAGCTCCAGCACTGGCAGCGTTTATTCCGCGAATGTAACCAGTTTGCGCGAGCTAGCCGACTTTCCCATCGGGGCTGCCGTATCGAATAACGACTCGCAAACTTACAACATTTTGACCAACGTGAAAGAACAAGCTGTGGTTGAAAAACATTTTGACCAAATGACTGCCGGCAACATTATGAAAATGAGTTACCTGCAACCTACGCAAGGCAATTTCACTTTCGCCAATGCCGATGCGTTCGTGGATTATGCCAAATCAAAAAACATCGAGGTTCACGGTCATGCGCTAGTGTGGCATTCCGATTACCAGGTGCCCGGCTTTATGAAAAATTGGAGCGGCTCCTCTGCTGACTTTATTACTGCGCTGGAAGCCCATATCACCACTGTCGTGGATCATTTTGAAACCAAAGGCAATGTAAAAAGCTGGGATGTCGTGAACGAGGCGATCAATGATGGTAGCCCCACCGCCAACTTCCGTACCAATGACTCCACCTTCTATGTGAAAAGTGGTAACAGCTCCGTCTATATCGAAAAAGCCTTCCAGGCGGCGCGCGCCGCAGCGCCAGATGCAACGCTCTATTACAACGACTACAACATCGACCAAAATAATGCCAAAACTACTAAATTGATTGAAATGCTCACTGATTTTAAAGCGCGTAATATTCCAATCGATGGCGTGGGTTTCCAGATGCACGTATTTATGGATTACCCACCCATTGCCAATATCAGTGCAGCAATGAAGAAAGTGGTTGATAAGGGGCTCAAAGTGAAAATTACCGAATTGGATGTGGCGGTGAACAACCCCTACAGCGGTGGCTGGCCGGGCAATAAAATTACTACCTTTACCCAAACAGTTGCACTCACACAAAAGCAACGTTATTGCGAAATTATCAAAGCCTACATGGATACAGTGCCCGCCAACCAACGCGGTGGAATTACGGTGTGGGGCACAACCGATGCAAGCACCTGGTTAACGACAGCGACTGCTGCCTACAACGGTCAAGCCATTGCATGGCCACTGCTGTTCGACAACAACTACAACGACAAACCGTCACTGCGCGGTTTTGCCGACGGACTGCAAGGTATTAATTGCACCAATTTGTAAGCGCTCAATGAAATAAGTGTGCAATTAAAGTAGCGATAGAAAAACCTTTCATGGGCAGCCGGGTAACGCGCTGCCCATGTTTATTTTAAGCACGAGGAAAACATGAAAGTTATTCGCAATGTATCTTTTTTCATCGCACTGGCAGCATCAAATACCAGCATCGCCGCCAGCGTTAGTTTTCATCAGTTTTCCTATGAAGGAAATGATCAGGTGTTTTCCACACCTTTGAAAGCCAATGAATACCGCAATCCGATCCTCGCCGGCTTTTATCCCGACCCAAGCATTACCCGCGCGGGTGATGATTATTATTTAGTGAACTCTTCATTTTCTTACTCTCCCGGTGTGCCCATTTTTCACAGCAAGGATTTAGTGAATTGGAAATCGCTCGGTCACGTGCTTACCACAGCCACGCACTTGCCACTTAAAAATCAACCGACATCGCGCGGCATTTATGCACCAACCATTCGTTACCACGACGGGGTGTTTTACATGATCACCACCCTGGTGGATGTGCGCGGTAACTTTTTAGTGACGGCGAAAAATCCTGCCGGCCCCTGGTCTGAGCCTGTACTGTTACCCGAGATTGGCGGCATTGATCCCGATATTTTCTTTGATGATGACGGCAAAGCGTATATCGCGCACAACGACGGCCCGGTTAGTGAGCCACTGTACAACGGCCATCGTGCCATTTGGCTATGGGAGTTTGATAAAAAAACTCAACAGATAGTTAAAAACTCCGGTCGCGTGATTGTTAATGGCGGTACCGATATTGCTAAAAAGCCCATCTGGATTGAAGGCCCGCATATTTACAAAATCAACGGCTGGTATTACCTCCTCTGTGCCGAAGGCGGTACCGGAATGGATCACTCGGCGGTAATTTTCCGTAGCAAAAGTTTACAAGAGCCATTTGTGCCCTATGAAAAAAATCCAATCCTGACCCAACGCGATTTAAATAAGAATCGTAACAACCCGATTACCACAGCGGGCCATGCCGATTTAATTCAAACCAAAGAAGGCGACTGGTGGGCGGTATTTCTTGCCACCCGCGCTTACGATAAAAAATTTTACAACACTGGCCGTGAAACTTTTTTGCTACCGGTGGCATGGAAAGATGGCTGGCCAATCATTCTTGAACAAGGGAAGGAAATTCCCTACCAACTGCAAGCGCCGGCTATTCACGCACGCACGCCAAACCCCGATAAACTCAGCGGCAATTTTAGCTGGCAAGATAATTTTTCCAACAAAACATTAGGCTTCGAATGGGTCAGTTTGCGCAGTGGTGACTCGCCGTTTTACCAGCTGACTAAATCCGGTATTGAACTCCAGGCATTAAAGGTAAAACTGGATAGCCTTGAGCAGCCAGCATTTTTAGGGCGCCGCCAGCAACACACGCGCTTTAGCGCCAACACCGAATTTGAATTACCTGCGCCACACACATCTGCCGGCATTGTCGCCCTGCAAAGTGAAACGGCCCACTACTATTTCGGTACAAGACAAGGAGCAAAAGGCACAGAGATTTTTATCGAACAAGCCAATAAAAAATCACCCGAGGTGATTTATCACAAACTGGTCAAAGATCTCTCACAACCTATTCATTTACGAATTGAGGGCAATAGGGGAAAAATACACTTCTCCTACAAAGACACCCAAGGTAAATATCAATATGCACTGAAAAAAGCCGATGCCAGGATCCTCAGCACTGAAGTTGCCGGCGGCTTTGTCGGAACCCTGTTAGGCATACACGCCAGGGCAGAATAATCCGCAAGTATTTTTCGCTGAGGCTATTTCACCTGGGTGATTTGGCCTCAGTCAGGTTCAATTGCCACAGTTTGACCCATTCGATAGCAGGAACGAGGGTTAACCCTCTGCAAAAACGGTAAAAAATCGTTTACCGCTACTGCCAATATCAGTGCACCTTGGATTATACTAAGTCATACTAGTATACAAGCTACATCCAGTACCCAATTAAACCAGTATTAACCAGGTTATTCAGGGCCGCAGGAACACCCGCGGCTTTGGCTATTCATCGCCAAAAAATCAGCTCCACACTATTTGTAAAAATGCTCCAATTCCAGGAATGCTCCAACCGACTTATAAGAATGGCCCAATCAACACAAACACAACCCTATAACCCCAACGTAGTAGAGACACTGTTGAATGAAAATTGTTGATGCAAAAGTCATAGTCACCTGCCCCGGCAGAAATTTTGTAACGCTAAAAATTACCACCGACCAAGGGCTGTACGGCATAGGCGATGCGACCCTGAACGGCCGTGAAAAAAGTGTAGTCTCCTATCTGGAGGATTATTTAATCCCCGCGCTGATTGGCCGCGACCCGCACCAAATTGAAGATATCTGGCAATTTTTCTATCGCGGTGCCTATTGGCGGCGCGGCCCTATCGGCATGACCGCGTTGGCGGCGATTGATGTTGCGCTCTGGGATATCAAAGCCAAGGCCGCCAATATGCCACTCTACCAATTGCTTGGGGGCAAGAGCCGCGAGCGCATCCTCACCTATACCCACGCCAACGGTAAGGATCTGGATTCAACGCTGGAAGCCGTGAGAAAAGCGCGTGAAAAAGGTTATCAAGCCATTCGCATCCAGTGCGGTATTCCCGGTATTGAAAAAACCTACGGCGTATCCAAAAGCGAAAAAAGTTACGAACCTGCCGATGCCGATTTACCGTCGGTAGAAGTTTGGTCCACCGAAAAATATTTGAATTTTATTCCCGAAGTATTTGCCGCCGTGCGCAAGGAATTTGGTCGCGATATTCATTTGCTGCACGATGTGCATCACCGCTTAACGCCGATTGAAGCCGCACGTTTAGGCAAAGAACTGGAACCCTACCATTTGTTCTGGATGGAAGATGCAGTGCCTGCAGAAAACCAGGAAGCATTCAAGTTAATTCGCCAACACACCACCACGCCCCTGGCAGTCGGTGAAGTATTTAACTCGATCCACGATTGCCGCGAACTTATCCAGAATCAGCTGATCGACTATATTCGCTCGACCATCGTCCATGCCGGCGGTATCACCCATGTGCGTCGCATTGCGGATTTCGCCAGCCTGTTCAATGTACGCACCGGTTTCCATGGCGCAACAGACCTGTCGCCGGTCTGTATGGGCGCGGCGCTGCACTTTGATTACTGGGTACCCAACTTCGGTATTCAGGAGCACATGGCACACAGTGCGCAAATGGAAGAAGTATTCCCGCACGCCTATGTGTTTGATAAAGGTTACTTCACGCCTGGTGAAGCACCCGGTCACGGCGTGGATATCGATGAGAAGCTAGCCGCAAAATATCCTTACAAACGCGCTTGCCTGCCCGTAAATCGCCTGGAAGATGGTACCCTATGGCACTGGTAAGCCCAGTGCCTGCCATCAACAACGTTTACCATTAATAACAACGGCAATTCACAACCCCCGCAAGAGAGAGCAAGCGCAATGACAATACAAAAAAAATTCCTTGCTGCCAGCATCATCAGCAGCGCCATCTTTATACTCGGCTGTCAGGATAAATCCGCCCCCGAGGCCGCAAACACTCCCGCTTCGGTAACTGCAACTGCGGTAGTGGCAGACCCGTCCATCGACCCGGCCAAATTCCTTAACCAGCCTTTGGTGAAAGATATCTACACCGCCGACCCATCGGCCCATGTATTCAACGGCAAGTTATATATTTATCCCTCGCACGACCTGGACACCGGCATCACTACCGAAGGCGAAGGCGATAAATTTGATATGAAAGACTATCGCGTCTTTTCTTACGACCCAGCCACTAACACCGCTGCGGATCACGGCGAAGCGCTCAACCTGAAAGACGTACCCTGGGCCAGCCGCCAACTCTGGGCGCCGGATGCCGCTGAAAAAGATGGCAAATTCTTTTTGTATTTCCCCGCGAAAAACAAAGACGGCATTTTCCAAATGGGCGTCGCCACCAGCGATTCCCCCACCGGCCCGTTTAAAGCGGAACCCGAACCCATCAAGGGTAGTTTCAGTATCGACCCCGCAGTCTTTAAAGATGACGACGGCGCCTACTACATGTATTTCGGCGGCATCTGGGGCGGACAACTGCAGCGCTGGGCGAGCGGCAGTTATGTGGCGGAAGATAAATATCCCGCCAGCAATGAACCCGCCTATAGCCCCAAAATTGCCAAGCTGAGCGATGACCTGCTGCAATTTGCGGAAGCACCGAAAGACGTACAAATTATCGATGGCGGCGGCGTGCCTTTGCTCGGCACCGACACCAATCGCCGCTTCTTTGAAGCGGCCTGGGTACATAAATACAACGGCAAATATTATTTGTCCTACTCCACCGGCGACACCCACTTTATCGCTTACGCGATTGGTGACACCCCCTACGGCCCATTCACCTACAAAGGCATGGTGCTAACCC
>JAGKXA010000134.1 GCA_021151615.1 Cellvibrionaceae bacterium
ATATTATGGTTTCCAGTACTGTCCAGGTTTTTAAGGTCTGGGTTACCGTCATATTAAAATATTCTTTAATCAACCAGAAACCGCCATCGTTCACATGCGACAAAATTAATGAACCTGCACCTGTGGCAATAACCAGCAATTCGGGGTGCGGATAATTGGCCGCCATGGCAATAGGCGCAACAATACCTGCTGCCGTACTCATGGCCACAGTGGCAGAGCCGGTAGCAATACGCATAAGCGCGGCGACCAGCCAGCCCATCGCTAAAGGTGTTAAGGCCATACCTGATGACACAGTAACAATTTCTTTGGCGATTCCCGCTTCCACCAAAATACGATTGAGGCCTCCGCCGGCGCCGACCAACAGGGTAATTCCCGCCGTTGGTGCTAAACATTCGTGGCTGAATTTCAAAATCGAATCGCGATTAAAACCGCGCGCTAATCCCAGCGTATAAAAACTCACCAGGGTTGCAATCAACAGGGCCACGACTGAATTGCCAACAAAGGTTAACAATTCATTCAATCCCGTGCCGGGCTGTGCAATTTGATTCGCCCAACCACCGAGTAACATCAACACTACTGGCAACATGATTGTCGCCAGTGTGATGCCGAACCCTGGTAATTCACGTTCCTGATCGGCGTGAATAAATTCATGCTCAAGGGGATTTACCGCAGGCAATTCAATACGCGGAGCAATCCATTTGGCGAAAATCGGGCCCGCAATAATTGCCGTGGGAATTCCTACCACTAACGCATAGAAAATTGTGCGGCCAACATTTGCCTGGTACTCACCCACCGCGATCATCGCCGCGGGATGTGGCGGCACCAGTCCATGCACCACTGATAAACCTGCCACCATCGGCAAACCCACTAACAGCATTGAAGTTCCCGTGCGACGGGCAACGTTAAACGCAATCGGGATCAGCAACACAAATCCGACTTCGAAAAAAATCGGCAAGCCCACCAGGAAGGCGACAAACACCATCGCCCAGTGCACATTTTTTTCGCCGAACCAGCGAATCAGCGTGCGCGCAATTTGTTCCGCACCGCCCGACTCAGCCATCATTTTTCCGAGCATGGTGCCGAGCGCAACCACTAACGCAATATGCCCCAGGGTTTTGCCCACCCCGGCTTCGTAAACAAACACCACATCCTTGGCGGGAATTCCCGCCATCAGCCCCAAGCCCAGCGATACCAGCGTGAGGGTGATAAACGGATTCAGGCGATAGCGGGCGATCAATAAAATCAGCGCGATAATGCTGATGAGCGCGTACACCAACAACCAACTTCCATGACTTAGGGGACCGGGGCCAAGTAACGTATCCACAACAGCCCCTTAAAAAAACGTTTCTACGGCGTCAACCACCGCGAATTTATCGTTAACCACCAGCAGCTGCCGCCATTTGTCGAAGGTCAGGCAGGGGTGGGAGATATCCAGCACCAGTATGTCGCCCACGGCCAGGTCATCGTCGGCCGCAATTTGCATAAACGCATGCTGATCCATCATGGCCGTGAGCTTCCAGTCCGCTGATGCAACGGCGGGCGCTGTATCGCGACCGGGGCGGAAATGGAATGCGGGAATGGGTAGGCCAGCGTCAAAGGCGGCATCGCGTTTACCCAGGCCGAGGATGGCGAGGCCGGGCTCAGGGATAGAAAGTACATAAGCCCAAAGTTGCAGGGCAGGCAACAGGCTGGTTTGCATCGCGCGCGCCACCGGGTTGCTGGCGTGTATGCGCGCTTCGGCCGCCTTGTAGATACCCACATCATGGGTGAGGTAACAGCCAGGGCGCAGGACTATATCCAACGGGCGCGCCATCTGGTCACCATTCCAGGCTTTGGCAAGGCCAGTCCATTCCTCTGCCACCAGATCAAACCAGGCCGAGCCAGCGCCAGTGAGAATACTGCGCTCGCCATGCAACTGGCCATTGGCTTCCAGCGTCAGCAATTCGCGCACTGCCAGGCGCAGGAAGTCACGAATAGCGGACTCTTCTTTGAGTACGCCCTCATAAACCTCTACGCCACAGAGAGCGAGGGATTGGGGAAAACGGGCGATAGCGGCCAGCACCGCATCGCGGGTGGCGACATCGCGCACGCCCGTACGGCCACCGGCAACACCCAACTCCAATAACAGGTTCAAGCGCTGGCCAGCGGCAGCAAAGAATTCACCCAGTTGGACGACGTTAGTTGCCGAATCGACGATCACATAAAACTCAAAACCAGGGTTGTGCAGCAGGCGGGAGATAATCGCCATATTGGCTTTGCCGACCAACTGGTTAGCCATAATCACCCGGCGCACGCCAAACTCATAGGCGGCTTGCACCTGGGGTGCGGTCGCCAAAGTAATGCCCCAGGCACCTTCTTCCAACTGGCGATGGAATAAAGCCGGACTCATGGTGGTTTTGCCATGAGGTGCGAGTTTCAGCCCATAGGTACTGATAAAAGACTTCATCCATTGCAGGTTGTGCTGCAAACGGCTCTCGCTCAACACGGCCACTGGCAGGCTGACATCCTCGCGCAACAGGCTCCAGCCCAGCAGGCCAGTATCGGCCACCAGCGGTTGTGTAGTCACATCGCCAAGGCCTTTACCCACTGGACCAAGCAGCCTGCTTTCAAGTGCTTTCTGTAAATTATTTTCTTTTGGCATTGGTGCTTTTCCAACAAAAGCAGAAAAAACGAGCATTTTTGCCAAGGCTACCATCAAAAATGCGCCATGAGAAGAAAATTATTTACAGAAATATGGCATTTAAACCAGTTTATGTGAAAGTTTTTTGAAGCCCCTGTAAAAAGTTTTCACCATTAAAAATAGCCCGGGCACTAAGGAAGCAGAAGGTGCGCTATGTCGCCAAAGCTGAAAGTCGAACCCGGGTTCGATTTTCAGCCGCCGTTGAACATCAAAGCCAGCACCTGCAACCCTGGGGGGCTGCCAAGGCGGCGGTAGAGGTTTAGGGGGCGATGGTGAACGAAGCCCAAGCCAGCCGGGGGGGCTCCGGTCACGGCGGCTTTCAGACCTATGCCGGCCAGGCCGTGGCGGCTAGCAACACAAAATATTTTCCCGCAAAGGGAATAAAAATTAATCCTCATGCGTTAACAGGATACAAGCGCGGAATTTCCAGCTTGCCTATTAACCCAGAGGATTAACACCATGAACAAAAAAATTTTGATGCTCGCTATTTTCAGCCTTACCTCCAGCAGCTGGGCCGCCGATCTTTCAGTCGCTGCCAGCGCTGATTCCAACACACAAGTCTCCACTGACAACCAAGCCAATCCGCAAGGAGCCAGCATTGCATTCAGCGGCTCTGCACAACATCAACCAGCTGTGTCAGCAACCCGTGAAGAAGAAAATGCCCCCGCCACCATGAATGACAGCAAGGCTGAAGGCGAAAGTGAAAAAGAAACTGTGGCTGCCAGCAATTTAAATACACAGGCACAACAAAATGTGCAATCAGTGACTGGTCAAGTTAATGCCGCACTGGGTCAGCACTTAAATGCAATGAACTCCAGCGTCGATGGTTCCATCAACAACACGCTGCACAACAGTGTTCAAACCGGTGTGGAGAACACCATTAACTCAACGGTTAATTCAACTATTGATTCAGCAGTAAGCTCTACTATCGACTCGGCGGTTAACTCCACAATTGACTCGACTATCAACTCAACGATTGATAGCGCGGTAGACGGCAGCATTACCACGGCGCTTAACGATAGCCTAACCCTTGGTCAGTAATAATTTGTCAATAACAGTTGCATCGGCGCCGCGGCGCCGATGGCTTTTATCACAACCTGCAAAATATTTAGTCTGTGTGGAGAAAACACCATGAACACTTACTCCCCATCACTCGCTCGAATTGCACTGCTAAGCTGTACCATCGCCAGCGCCACTCAGGTTGCAGCAGCAACACCTTCCGCCAAATTCGAATTGGAAACTGGTGCGGAATACGATTCCAATTTATCGGTGATTGAATTGGACAAAAATTCTGCCGAAGGTGATTGGTCTGCCCTGGCTAACGCAGGTTTCAACAGCCAGTGGCAAGCAAGTGAAAAAATTAAATTAAAAGGTGGACTGGGCTACAGCAGCAAAGCCTATCAGGATTTCAGTGAATTTGATCTGGTCATCAAACAGGCTTCTGCCGACGCCAGCTACGATTTTAATGTGCTGACACTGGGTTTGAGCTATCACTACGCCGATGCTGAACTGCATGATCAGGATTTCCTGACCCTGCAACAGCGCAGCCTGTATATTTCACGCCTGATTAACCAGAAAATTTTTCTGCGTGCAGCCGTTAATGACCAGGACAAGCAGTTCCCCGGGATTAGCACGCGCAATGCGGATAACCAAAACCTTTCAGGCGATGCCTTTTTCTTTTTCAATCAGGGAAAAACCTTTTTTACCCTCGGCCTCACCGGCGAAACAGAAAACGCGGGTGCAAATGAATTTGATTATGAGGGTGTGAACTTTCGCACCAGCATCAATCACCAGTTTTCGCTAGGTAATATCAAAAATCGCGTGCAGCTGGGTTATCGCTACGAGCAGCGCGATTATTCCGCAGTAACACCGGCGATAGTGGCCAAACGCGCGGATGAGCGCCGTATCAGCACGCTGGAATGGCAAATAGAAACCACTCAATGGTTAAGCCTGGTGGGCAAAGTAGAGCGCGGCAATTACGTTTCCAATCTGGCTGCTGCCAACTATTCAGAAACCATAAGCTCACTCACGCTTAAGGCAAGCTTTTAAATTGATTTTTTTAACGCTAGTTAAGGACGACGTAATAACCCATCGCCAAAGACCGGATCGCGCCCTGCAGCACCCAAGTCCTGTGCGTGCTTTTTTAGCTGTGCAACGACAGATGCACCTGGCGTAGTGCAAGCAACAGCGGCAGTCACCAAAGGCGCGGCCATAGAGGTTCCGGTTTCATGGCCAAAATCGCCACTGCTGCGCGCGGTAAAAACGGCAACACCCAAGGCTGCAAAATCGATGTGATCGCCGCGATTGGCCCAGCGATAAATGCGCTGGTTTTTATCCACTGCCGTTACTGCAATAACATCGGCATAAGCGGCGGGATAGGCGGGCGGTGCTGCCGGGCCTTCATTGCCGGCGGCGGCAACAATAGTCATATTTGCCTGGACAGTTTTTTGAATCGCCAACGCGAGAATTTTATTATCCGGCCCCGCCAGGCTCATATTAATAACGCGCACCTTTTTTTCTACCAACCAATTTAACGCGCGCACCAGATTGATCATGGTAGCGCCCTGCGCATAATCTGAACGCGGATAAAATACAGAAGCGGCATATACTTTTGCTGCCGGCAATAAAGGAATTAATTGCTGATGGTGCCCCTCCCCTACACCAACGCCTACCAAAATGCCCGCCACAGCGGTGCCATGCGCGCGCGGTGCTTCAAATTCTGCGCCGGCAAAATCCTTGCTTTCAATATGACTGTTTGCAAACGCGACATGCTGCGTATTTATCGCCGTATCAATCACACCAACACTCACCGCTTGATCGCACATTGATCTCGAACCAGGCACTAACAGATTAACAGAGGAATGATTTTCTTTGGTTTGATTTACGCCCTGAGGATCGCCCCGTTGGGGACCGTCTTTTTGTGCATTATCTTTTTGTGGAAGGTAAATGTGATTGCGATCCAGTTGTTCATGCAAATGAGCAGGCAGCTGTTTTTTTAATTCGCGCAGTGAATCCAGCTCAGCCGGAACGCGAAAGCGCACCAGCTGCAAGCCCAAATCGGCAAATTGTGTCTGTTCGATAATTTCTGCATCCAACGCCGCGAGGGCTTTCACTCCGGGTTGATCGAGCAGCATCAACCATTCACGCTCTACCGCGCGCCAGTTATTCTCCACCCGCACCTCTACAAAGGCAGTAGTGCCAGAGCGATTGAGAATGGGCAGGCGCGATGCCAGGGTATTTACCGAATCAGCTGCGGTATTGGCTAGCCCTTCGGTCGCTTGACCCAGGGTATCTGTCAGCGGATTTATAACCGGGTTATCCTGACTGCCAGACAATTCATCCTCCGCCGCTTTACGCACCTGCTCCTGTACGTCCTTCGTCACCTGCTCAAGCTCACGGGTTACACCGTCCACCTGATTACCCAGGCGATCCAGCAATTGCGCCTGGGCGCCCTGGCACAGGCAAATGAGGATCAGGCTCAGAGACACTGATTTCAAATAACGAGGTTTCGAATACACGGGTTTCATAGGGCACACTCGGCATGAATAGAGAAATTAAACACAAAAACCGCCTCATCTTCATTAGAAACGTTTGGCAAGCCGGAAAAATTCCACTAAAAGATTTTCACTGCGCGGGAATAAAATGCGTGTTGGGCCGTTAACTGGATAGAAGCCCTACGACTGATGATCCAGCAAAGACCAAAAACCTATGAGAAATGATCAACTGAAACAGCAGCTTACCCAGATAGCGCCCGCGCTGCGCCGCTTTGCCTATTCGCTCACAGGTTCAGCCGCCGATGCCGATGACCTGCTGCAAAATACCCTGGAGCGCTTGCTGGGCAAGGCGATTCCGGAAGATGTCGAAATGGCCAAGTGGGCTTTTCGTGTCTGTCGCAACCTGTGGATTGACGAATACCGCGCGCGCAGGGTGCGCCAGAAAAATGTGTATTCACTGGACGATACCGAAGAACCGGCCACGGATGGTGAACAGGCCATTCACGATCAAATTACCCTGAGCCAGGTAGATGCCGCCATGAACCAGCTGCCCGATGAGCAGCGCGCAATCATGGCGTTGGTGGCGGTGCAGGGGCTGTCTTACAAGGAGGTGGCCGAAACCCTCGGCATTCCGCAAGGCACGGTGATGAGCCGCCTGGCACGTGCGCGTGTTGCGCTGGTGAAATTTTTAAACCCCACGGCAGATCCAGCCAGCGCTTGAGCCAACATTGAGGCAATGACGATGACAATTTCCGATGAACAACTCTCCGCCTTTCTGGATGCAGAATTACCTGAAGATGAAATGGAATTGGTACGCCAGGGTTTAATTGACGATGAAAATCTGGCGAATCGTTTGGCAGAACTGGCGATGGTGGATGAGCAGGTCGCCAGTCACTATGCCCAGATAGATACGCGCCCCTTGCCTGCAGCCGTTGAACAATTGCTTGCACACACGACAGAACCAACAACGAAAGAAATGGATAACAACCTTATTCAATTTCCACTCTGGAAAAGAGTGCAGCGCGGTTTACAACAACACGCCGCCCTTGCTGCCAGCGTTCTATTGGTGATTGGTTTTGGCATGGTGCAATTGCTGCCGGGCAATCACCAGAGCGCGAATAATTGGAATGCAGTTGCGCAAGTGCTGGAGCAAAATATCAGTGGCAATGAGCAGCAGTTTGATGATGGCAGCCGTGTTAAACCGCGCCTCACATTTATCGACCAGCAGGGTAACTACTGTCGCCAATACCAATTGGCCCAAGGCGAACAGAGTAGCGAGAATATTGCCTGCCGCCACAATGATCGCTGGGAATTGATCATCAGCCAACCACTGGAAACCCTGGCAGAGGGCGACTACAAAACTGCCAGCGGTGGTTCACTGTTGGATACCCGGCTGGATGAAATGATGCAAAGCGAAGCCTTTGATACAGCCGCTGAACAACAAGCGATTGATTCGCGCTGGGCGCAATAGTGCGCGGAGTATTTGCCATGAAATATGTAGTGATGTTTTGTCTTATTGCCATGCTCAGCGCTTGCGCAACGACACCACACTCCAATTACCGCGCCGCCAAAGGCGATGGCCCCGGCTATAAGGAAATAGCACTGGACGGCACCAGTTACCGCGTGCAATTCACACTGCGCGGCAACCAGCGTACCGCTGCTCAGAATTACGCCTTGCAACGCGCCGCCGAATTAACCCTGAACGCGGGTTACGATTGGTTTATTGTGAGCAAACAAAAACGCCGGATGATAGCTACGCGCGAAAATACCGCCGAGCGCCCTGAAACTATTAGCACTCGTCGTTGCGGCTTGCTCGGCTGCCAAACACAAACTTATCGCGCAGATAGAACCGACCCACTCGCTGAGCAGGACAACTACACGCTGGTGCTACTGGATATTCATATGGGCAGAGGCATTCGCCCGGAGAAAAACAGTTACGATGCGCAGGAAACCTGGGATCGGTTTGCAGGAGAAAATAAATAGCAAACTCTCGCTTGTATAACGTTTGTTAGTTACACCGTTTTAATCCCTCCCTGCCTCCCTTTTACAAAGGGAGGAGACTGACTCCCCTCTTTGAAAAAGAGGGGCTGGGGTAGATTAAAATTTATTTCGCGTGTAACAACCACTCACGCCCCGGCAAATCGCTGCGGAAGGTTTCTATCGCGCCGCGATCCTGCAGGGTGACATAAACAGTTTTTCCATCTGCACCACCAAAGGCAACATTGGTAGGCTTTTGGCCCTTGAGTTTAATACGCTGCAATAGAGTTCCCTGCGGCGAAACTACTGCAACTTCGCCAGCGGCGTAACGAGCGATATATAAATTGCCCGCCGCATCGCAACGCATACCGTCCATGCCGTGATCTTTAAATTCGATTAGCAGGCGCTTGTTGCTGACATTGCCGGTTTTGGGGTCGATATCGTATTTCCAGACTTTGCGTTGCACGCTTTCATTCACGTACAAATGTTTTTCATCGGTACTGACTTCCACACCGTTGGTGGTGCCCATATCGGCTTCCAGCAAAGTCACCGTGCCATCGGTGGCAACTTTCCACAGGTTGCCGGTATTGTCCGCCCACTTGGGATCGCTTGCATAAACCACACCGGATTTGGCGATGGCGATATCATTGGGCTGATTCATTTTGTCACTGTGCGCATGCACGCTAATCGCTTTGGTTTTGGGGTCGACCTTCAACACGTTATGCGCGGAGTAATCGGCCACATACATAGTGCCCTTGCGATCAAAGCGAATGCCATTGCCAGTGCTGCCCTTAGGCAAAGTCACAAACAACTGTGCATTGTCTTTTTTATCGATAATACCGATGGTGCCTTCTTCGGCAAAATTCACTGCGTACAAATTGCCTTGTGCATCGACGGCCGGGCCTTCAACACCCTGGGTAAATACTTTATCGGCTACATAATCTTCGGTTTGCGCTACAACCGCGGGCGCTGCAACCAGTGTGGATAAGAGCGCGCAACAAAATGCGCGCGGATGGAAATTTCTCATATCTGCCTCGTGTGCTTATTACTTCGGGAATAATTAAACAGCACTCCAGAATTGCAGTGGTCTTTTAATAATAGTTATTAACAGTGGTAGTTATTAGTCCCTGTTGCTGCGCAACGTCTTATGAGTATGTTTTTTATCAGGCTATCGCCGGCAAGCTAATGCCAGTTGCGGTGCCTATGGCGCTCCATAATACACCAACCAGCGCATTCCACACTTTTTCAATGGTCACGTTAGCCAGACCTTGCAGGGTATTGGCGAAACTCTGGGCCATGGTTTTCAAGCTATCCAGAAAAAACTCCTGGGTCTCCTCAGTAATCTGGCCACTGGCAATGCCCGCACTAACCAGTGCCGCCTGCTGGGCAATCGCTTTGATCTGGCGATCAGAAAAGCCCTGCAGTACCGTAATATCTTTCTGCGCGACCTGCGATGCAGTTGTCTGCAGTTGCTGGATCAAACTGGAAATATCGATGGCAGCCATGACTAATTATTCTCCCGCGCTAAAAAGTTTTCGTAGGTCAACGCCTGATCCAGATAAATCACCACCTGCCCTTTAAATGCCGCCACTTCAAAGGCCGTTACGCCCTGCTTTTTATCGGTATCGCGCATTTTGGCAAAACTAATGGAAATTTGCTCCAGCGCTGCCGCACTGGGCGCATCGCCGGTTTCCGGCAAGCTCACTCCGCGTTTGCTTAAAAAGGTTTTTACTTTTTCGTTCACACTGGTTTTGGGAATGGGACGGGATTTCGCCTGCAAAGCCAGGGCATCTAACGCACCAATTAAGGTGTTGTAGGCATTATCGCGCTGGGCATAGGAATCGCCTCCAGTACCGGAAGACACAGAAGCAAACAAGGTCATCGCCTGCTGGTTCACGCTGACCAGACCATCGGCAATGGCTTTGTCATAAGGTGGTGCTAATTGAGTGGCGCAAGCAGCAAGGCACAGCAGCCAGCCGACCAGCAACAGCCGACTGAATTGATGGAGAGGATTAAATTGTAGAACGGACGCAAGCATCACTCACTCCTTGGCTATAAGGGAAACAGCCTTATAGCCAAGAATCAGCGCCAGTGCAAATACACCGGTATTACATCGTCCGCTAAAAATGCACCATTAAAAATACAGCGCTACACAAAACGCAACAAACAAACCACCGGAGAGATACTGCCAAAAACGTACCGGATTCTTATCTTGCAGCAATGCACGATAGTGTTGTTTGTACTTTGGGTTCGGATGTTGCAGCTCGTGCAAAAATTCTGACACATCGCCATGGCGACGTTCAGGGTCATAACGCAGGCCTTTGCGAATCGCACCATCGACCCAAAAGGGCACCAGTGGATTCAGTTCATAGGTGGAGGTGTAACGGGTATTTAAATAGGCGCGCTCGCTGCGACAGGAACCGAGTTTGCCATCGAAGGGCGGTTTGCCCGTGAGCATTTCAAACACAATCACGGCGAGCGAAAATAAATCGGACTTTTCATCGCTCTTGCCATGCAAAATAGTTTCCGGTGGCGAATACTCTGCAGTTCCCAAAATACGTTCGCGCGCAATAGGTGAACTGATTTCCGCAATGCCCTGCACTAAACAGGAACCAAAATCGATAATTTTAATTTCGCCATGGCGATCTACCATAATATTGGCCGGACGCAAATCCTGGTGCAGTGTCTCGCGGCGATGGAAAGCACGCAGGCCTTTACTGATTTGTTCGACTTTGTAGATAACATCCTGCACCGATGGCTGCGGATTTTCTTTAATCCACTGATTCAGGGTAATGCCATCCACATATTCCATCAAATAATAGAGACAACTTTTGGTTTTATTGGCCGCAATCACCTTTACCACATGGGAATTATGAATGCGGCTGCCAATCCAGGCCTCCAGAATAAACCGTTCAATATACGCAGGATCATCCGCAAAATTGATCGAGGGAGTTTTCATGCAGTAAAGCTGATGGGTTTCAATATCTTTCACCAGATACACCTGACTGCGGCTGCTCGCGTGCAGTTCTTTTTCAACGCGATAACCATCAATCACCATACCCGGATTTAAATGCGGCGGAAATGGTAGAGCGCTGAGTTTTTGGCAAGCGTCATCGACATTTTGTTTTGGCAGTGAATCCACCCGCAATACCTGGCAGCTGATATTGTCATCGCTGTTATTGGCCGCAGCCATTGCAACTATGTGCCGGGTCAGAGCCTCATAATCATCGCCCGCCGATTGCAATGCACTGGCGAGCTGCTCGTCGCTGACAAAATCGTGCAGCCCATCGGTACTTAGCAAATAAATATCCTTTTCTTCCACCTCGATAGTTTTGCAATCCACATCGAGCGAAACATCCAGCCCCATTGCACGTACCAGATAAGATTGCTCGGCGCTGATAATAGTACGGTGGTCGCGCGTCAACTGCTCAAACTTTCCTGCGCGCAAACGATAAATACGCGAGTCGCCCACATGGAAAATATGCGCACTTTGCGATTTAAAAATAATGCTACTCAGGGTGCTGACATAACCTTTTTGCGCATCGCGAAAATGCTGGCCGCGCGAATAGAGCCAGCGATTTAATGCCACCAACACCTGGGTGGTGGATTTTTTTACCGTCCAGGTATCGGGCGTGGAAAAATAATCGGCAAGAAAATTACGCACACAGGTTTCGCTCGCCTCTTTACCCGCTTCGGCGGCACTGACACCGTCGGCGATAATCGCCACGGCACCTTTGGTATCCAGCAACATACCTTCGGGAATACGAATACCCATTGCATCTTCGTTCTGTGCTTTCACACCGGCCGAGGAAAATTGCCCGACGGTGAAACTCAAATTGCTGTTCAGGTGCCATTCGTTCATTGATGTATTTCCATCACTCAAGACCATGCATTGATGCACCATTAAAGATCCAGGCACCAGGCTGCGTGTTAATTTTTGATGCAAAAAAAGCAATAAACAAGCCACATAAACGAATCAGCCTATTTTTACTGGTATTTTTTATGCACCAGATTAAAACCTGGACAAAAAAATCACAAAAAGGCCCGTCAATTGAGCATCGTGCACCACGACATATAACCAA
>JAGKXA010000135.1 GCA_021151615.1 Cellvibrionaceae bacterium
GGTGTGCAATTGGTAAGAGCCAGCGCCAGTACCTTGAGCGGCTGCAGTAATACGCGCTTCACCATTCACTGCGGCGTAGGCTGCACCTGAGCCGTCGTAATTCTCGCCCACCCAGCCATTCAGGTCGGTAGCGAAATTGCCATTGCTCAACACGTTGATGGCGCGGTCAACCTGCGCGGTACCCGCCGGTTTTGGATAGACGTCGGCGACATCTTCAAAGGCTTTGAATTCCAGGAGCCAGATTGGCTCGGCCTTGTCGATACGGCCTTTGGTCACGAGTTTCACATAGCGGTAAGTCTTGTTCACATCAAAGGTGTGGGTAGCCCAGCCGACCGCTTGCTGATCCGAGGTGCGGATAAATTCCCAGTTGCCAGTCGAGGTTTTGCCGTAGATGTCGTAAGACTTGGGCAGGTTCCAGGCCCACTCGATCCAGAAGTATTTGATCGGTTTGTCCACGCCGTAATCGATAGTGACCGAGTGCATATTGTCGTCGCGCGGGGTCGCCCACTTGGAGCCGACATAGCCATCGGCTGCGTTTTTGGCGCTGTTGTCGCGGTAGGCGTTATCGCCTTCTTGCAAGTAGGCATCCGCAGTGACCGACACCGGCGCCATCCAGCCTTTAAGCGGGTAGAAACCCTTGGTGTTGTTGGTGGGGCGGAAGAAGCTGTATTTGCTCTCGTCGGTATATTTTTTCCAGCTGTCGGTGGTGGGCAGCGGCCAGTGGGCGACGTAATCGACGAGGAAGTCAGTACCCGCGCGGCCGATATTGGTGTTCATGCTCGCGGTATCGAGATATTCGTATTCAGTCACGCCGTTGGTTACACGGGTGTAGCCGGTTTTGTTGGCGACATTCGCATCGGTACTGAACTTGTTGTAATTGCCTACATCCGGCCATTCCACATGGGTGATGGCGTGGTTGAGGATCATGCGCATAGGGGTGAGGTAGGGCCAGGGCTGGTCGCCGCGCTCGGCTTTGGTCCAGGTATAGGTCTTCACGCCGTTGACGTAATACTCCACGTATTCCGGGGTTTTGATCACGCCGTAGGTGATGTACTGGTCGCTCGGGCTAATGCCCAGTTGCGCGTAAGTGGTGCCAAACGGGTTGCCGCCGTAGGCCGGGTAGGGTGCTGACCAGTGGGTTTGCGGGGCTTTGCTGGCGTTGGCGCCGGTGAACTCGATAATGTCCAGCTCCTGGCAGGCAGTCCAACCCACATCCGGGAAGTTACCTAACAGCCACCATGCGGGGAATTCGCCATTGCGCGCGGGCGGCATTTTGATACGGGCTTCGAATTTGCCGAATACAAAGGTGGAGTCATCGGCGATTTGCGATTCGATCCGGCCGGCGCGGATAAACAGTGGTTTGCCCTGGCCTGCTGTGCCGCCGTAGTAGTCCTGGATCTGGCCATCCATATAGCGCGCTTTCAGGTTCAGCACCTTGCCATCGCTAGCGCCTGCATCTGGTTGCCCGACGCGGAAAGTCCAGTCAGCGGCAGGGTATTCCACGTCTTGATAGTCGATATCTTCGCCGTTAACGAAAATGTTTTTTTCTACCAGCCATTTGGTGCGGTTGATGCTCACACCATCAAATTGATCGACAAAACTGGTGTTGGCGTTGGGGCTTGCCCACCAGGGATCGTTGTAGGCGGTTTGGGCTTGTGCTGTACCTGCGCCCAGACCGAGCAGCGCCAATACCAGCGGGTTGATTTTGAAGTTCATAGTTCCTCCAGAGGAGTTATGGTTATTGGTTGATAGTTATTGTTAGAAGTAAAAAATCACCCGGCGACCGGCAAAACCGCTGCCGGGTGAAAAGCGTCACCCATCCCCCAAGGGGGTGGATTGAGGGAGCTTGTTACCCTCCTCCCGGCCTCCTCCCAAAGGGAGAAGGAGCAAGAAAGTGGCTCTTTACCCCTTCCCCCTCTGGGGGGAGGTTGGGAGGAGGGCATGGATCACCAACCCAGCACGCGCACTTCCCAGATGGAATAACCCCACTGGTTGCCCGCACTGCGCGCGGTGCCATTAATGCGCACATAGCGGTAGCTGCCAGCGATGGGGAGGGTGTCGGTGCGGTTGCCAAAGGCGCCGCCGGTACGGGTGGCGAGGGTGGTCCAGTTGGTGTTGTCCGCGAAGTTAGGTGAATTGGAGCTCTGCACGGTGTAATTCGCCGCGTTGGCTGCCTCCCAATCGATGGCAATACTGCTCAGGGTTTTGGCGCTGCCCAGATCAAGGGTGATCCAGCTTGGGTCGAGGGCATGTGCGGATTCCCAGCGGGTGCCGCTGTTGTTGTCGATTGCATTGGCTGCAGGCGTCAAGGCGGTGCTGGCCACAGCATTGGCAATTGCCAGTGGTGCAGCGGGTGCCAGGCTGGAACTGGCCGCCGAGCTGCTTGCTGGCGTGCCCTGGGCATAGACTTTCAGTTCCCAGATGGAATAACCCCATTGGTTGCCGGTGCTGCGCGCCGTGCCGTAGATGCGCACATAGCGATAGCTGCCGCTCACGGCGTGGGTATCGGTACGGGTGCCGAAGGTGCCGCCAGTGACGGTTTTGAGGTTTACCCAACTGGTGCCATTAGTGGAGCCTTGGACTTGATAGTTGGCGGCGTTGGCGGCTTCCCAATCAATCACTACCTGGCTGAGTGCTTTCAAGCTGCCGAGATCCACCATAATCCAGCTTGGATCAACGGCATGTGCCGATTCCCAACGGGTGCCGCCATCGCCATCCACGGCATTCGCTGCGGCGGTCAAGGCAGTGCTGGCGGTGACAGTGCGACCTTGTGATACCAATACCGGTGGGCAGTTGGTGCAACCGGCAGAGCTGGAGCTGGCGATGCTGCTTGGGGCCACAGAACTGGGCGCCACGCTGCTTCTTGAGCTGCTCAGCGGGACGCTTGAGGGCGCGACACTGGAAGGTGCAACACTGCTTGGCGCCACTGAACTGCTACTTCTGCTCGCCACGCTGGAGGGCGGCGCGATTGAACTACTGCTGGTGGTAGACGAGGAGTTGCCCGAGGTTGCCGGTGCGTCCTTGTTGTATTCCATCACGCGGAAGTTATCGAAGTAGAAGGTGCCGGTGCTGGCCACGCCGGGGGTGATGAGGAAGATCAACTGATCCACACCGGTGAAAGGTGCAGAGGCCTTGTTATTCGCCCAATCGCCCAGAGCCGCGCGGAAGTTGTAGTTGAACTCCAGGGTTTCCCATTGGCCGGTTTTGGTGGTCTCGGTTTGGTAGAAACTGTGGCGGCCCACTTGCCAATCCGCCGGAGTCACCGCGCTCACTTGCAGCTCGTTTTCCAGGTTCATCGAGATAATCGTGCCCACTGGCGCCGTGGTGTAAACATCCACTGCCACGCGCACCATGCCATGTTGTGCATCCATCGCATCGGGAATACCGGTAATGCCGTTGAACGCCAAAGTATCGTAGGTGGCACCGGCATCACGCACATAGCGCAGCACATTCGGCGATGAATTCACCGCGTTAGGCGCCGGGTTGGCGACAATCGTGCGCACACCGCTGGTGTAAGGTGCCGCCTTGATGGTGCCATTGCTGGTGCCGTCAAAGTTGGCGAGGGTTTGTTTGACGCTGTAACCATTGTCCGGCCAGACGATACGGATGTTATCCAGATAGAAGTCGGCCGGGCGGTTGGAACCTGCCTCAACCATCAACACCAGATTATCGGCCTGGCTGGCGGCGATGGCGGAATCAGGCGTGCTGGTATAGCCCAGCTCGACGGTATGCCATTCACCCGCTTTGCCGATGGTGCCGTTAAAGCGTGCCAAACGACCGGTATTGCCATCCCATGCGGGAGTGACGCTGACCACGGCGTTGTTTTCCAGTCCACCACCTATCTCTTTACCGAGCAGGTTTGCAGCGCCGGCTGGGTAGTAGATATCGGCAAAAATCTTCGCGCGGCCAGAACGCAACTCGCCTGCGTTCAGCTTGCCAAAACCGGTCAGTTTGAGGTTATCCCACTGCTGGCTGGCATCGCGCACATAGTGCAGCACCTTGCTGGAGGTGTTGACGGTGCCTGGCGCAGGGTTATTAACAATTGCCCCGGTGCCAAGTGCTACACCGTTTTGAAGGTGAGTAAGCCCTAACCCGCTTTCATAAGCGGCGAGGGTTTGGGTGCGTCCTTGTTCGATGGTGACCGGCTTGCTGACCGTTTTGAGGCTGCAGCCGGAGTTGAAGGTTGCACTGAAGTTGCCGGAGCGCGCTGAGTTGCCAATCGAGGCAACAATTTCGCGCGTGCCCTGGCCGGACACAATGCTCACACCCGCCGGAACCGACCAGTTGTAGCTGGCGTTGGCAGGGCCATCAACGCGGTATTTCTTAAAGGTTTCACCGCGATAGACGTAGGTATCGCCCTCAATGGAAAAACTCGCATCGTTCTTGAAGACCGCAACGTAATCGACCTGCATCAACTGCTCGGGGCCTTCACTGCCGTCAGGGAAACCGGGGAACCAGCCGCCAATCGCCAGATTGAGGATGACGTGGAAGGGGCGGTTGTAGAAGGAGTCCCAATTGGAACGTACCGGGTTTACCCCGTCGAGCTTGGTACGCGAGCTGGAGATTTTGGGCACGCCGTCAATCGTCCAGACCATGCGGTCCTCGTACCATTCCACGGCGTAGGTGTGCCAGTCGGTTTTGGTGCGGCCCGCCTCTGGGGCGATCAGGTTGTCGGGATTCGGCCAGCCGGTGTTGCCGTTGTAAGGCCAGTAGGCGCCGTAGTGCAGGGTGCCGCTGATGTCTTCATGGGTGCCTGCCGCTTCCATGATGTCGATCTCGCCGTTGTTTGGCCAGCCGTGGCTGTCGCGTTGCGATTCGGTAGACATCATCCAGAAGGCAGGCCAGGTGCCGGATGCCTTGGGCATCTTGATGCGTGCTTCAATCTTGCCGTAGGTCCAGTCCTGGGCGTTCTTGGTGCGCAAACGGGCAGATGTCCAGCTCTTGCCGTTATAGGCTTCGCGTATCGCTTTGATATTCAGCAGGCCGCCGCTGAGCCACATATTTTCGGGGCGGTCGGTGTAGTACTGGAGTTCACCATTGCCGCCGCCGTCGCCATTGATTTCTTGCGACCAATAATTGCGGTTGAGTGAAGTGCCTTCAAAGTCATCGCGCCACACCTGGTTCCAACCACAGGTTTGAGCGGAGGTGGACTGACTGATTAGTAAAGTTCCTGCTGAAAGCAAGGTATAGGGAATCAGGCCAAGGCTGGCTATTTTTTTCATATTGCCTCTCATCGTTATTGTTAGATTTGTATTTGTTAGTGGATGCGGTCATGTGCCGCATGCTGTGCACTATTTCATCGAAGGCTAGCGACCTACCTCCTGTTTTTTGCAGAATGTAGAAAACTGAGAAGCCCCACTTACGGAATTAACAAAGTGGGACATGTGGAATTGCCAGTTTCGGTGGTAATTTAGTGGCTAGGTCGGGTAACTACAGTCGCTGTACCCGATTCGGTCTCGCCCTTAAAACACAATAATCCGGATTACCGACATGTCGGGCTACCGCAGTGTCGGACCAGGTGTATAAAAATAATGAAAAGTCTACTACTCAACCTGCATGAAGTGGTCATCGCCCTGACCATTCTGGAAACCCTGATCCTCTGTGTTGTACTGGGGATACTGCCGGGCGGGCGCCGCCAGCCGCGGCAACTGCTACAGGTATTTTTCCTGTTGGTAGCGGGAGCCCTATCCACCACGCTCGTGACCTGGAATGTCAGCTTCCAGGCCATGGCTATTGCCAATTACCCCTGGGTGCCGGCATTGCTTTCTGCCTGCCTGATGTTGCAGGGTCCGGTACTTTATTTTTACCTGCGCTCTTTGGCTCACCCGGTTAATTTGCGCCGCTGGTCGCAGGCGGTTCACCTGGTTCCGGCCTTGGTGGCGGCGGCGGTGGTCGTTATCTATGACCTGAGCATTTACGACTGGATGCCTTGGCATTGGTCGCAGTTGGCGCCCAATGACCGCGCCGCCCTCGCATTTGTGTGGGCGTTGGTCAAGTGTTCACCATTGGGTTATGTGGTGGCTTGCCTGGTGACTGAAATTCGTTTGCGCCGTCAGCTGCGACAAATCTATGCCAACCTGGCGGACTTTGAGTTGCGCCTGGCGGATTTGGTGTTGGGCGGCTTTTTTCTCTCCTGGATTTGGTCCTTCGTTACCTATTTCCTGGGAGACTATGTCAGTGCAGAAACCAATGACTTGTTGGGTACGATCAATGTTTACCTGACGGTACTGCTCGTGAATGGCCTCTTTTTATTCGGCTGGCGTAATGGCCGCCAGTTGCTGCTGCCGGAACTGGTGGCTGCGGTGGAACCGGAAAAGGATCGCCTGCAGGAAATGCCGCAGGTGGACGAAAAACTGCAAGCGGTGGAGAACGGTATTCGCCAGTTGCGTTTGCACCTGGAAAGTCAGATCAATCTGGAGCGGTTTGCCGAGCAGGTGGGGGTAAAGCCGCGCGAGCTATCCACCATTATTAACGACCATTACCAGCAGAATTTTTTCGAGTTCATCAACAGCCAACGGGTGGAAGAAGCCAAACGCCTGCTAGCCTCTGCGGAGTGTGCGGGTGACACAGTGCTGGATATCCTCTACAAATCCGGCTTTAACAGCCAGTCTGCCTTTCACCGATTCTTCAAACGCATGGTGGGGATGACGCCCTCGGAATACCGCAAGCAGGCGCAGCGCGCACTTGCCTCAGTCGCGGTCAATCAATCGGCGCGCTGACTATTAATTCGCATGGTGGATGATGGCAGGAGGAGCACTTTTTTTCGCTTGCTCCGCCATCTTTTCAATATAGCTGGCAAAGCTCGGGTCTTCGCCGGTTAACAGCTTGGGTAACATATCGCGGAAGTGCGGCTTGTTGCACCACTCCATAATGTAGTCTTCCCAGGAATTCCAGCGCCGTGCTTGCTTGGATTCCATGTCTTCTTCGTACAGCAGCAGGTAGGCGCGTTCAAACAGGGAGGTGAGCATACTGAGGATAATCAGTAGGCGCTCTTCCTGTTCTTCGTTGAGATTGGTGGTGCCGGTGGTGGAAAAAAGGCGTAAGTCAGGATGCTCCAATGCGACTTTTAAAAAGTCCTGATAGTTATCAGACAGTAATTGATAAACCTCTTCTTCCTCGTTTTCACGCTCTTTGCGCTGTTCATACAGGAAGACAAAAATCGCCATGGGCAAACCCAGGGTGGTTACCACATAACTACCAATTTCCCAGAATTCTGCGTTCATAGTATTTCCCCTCTACCCCTGAAATTCTAACAGGGGTTTAACAAGGCGGGAGAAAACTTAGGTAAACCTACTCGGGTGAAAGTGAATTTCTCCGGATATAAAAAAGCCGCCCGAAGGCGGCAATAGCTTTACTCACGGGAAAGAGTTGTATCAATTAATCACTAATTGGCCTTGCTGATGCGGATCCAGTTGATATTCCAACCGCCCGCATTGGCTTTGATACCAAACTTGTGACTGCCAGCGCTCAGGCTTACCGTGTGTTTGATGGTAGTCCAGTTTTGCCAGCCGCCAGTTGGTGGAACCGCGAGGGTGCCGTAGGTTGGGTTGCCGCCAGCTTCCTCAAAGGTCAGGCTGCCGCCGCCGTTTTGGCTGGCAACGCGATACTCGATCACATAGTTGCCAGTGCTGGGGATATTCACTGGCGTACCAGCGTAGGACAACCAATCGCCCGCATCGATATAGCCCACATTTTTACCGCCACCGGCGTCAGTGGTGGTTTCTTGCTGGGTACCTTGTTGCTGGCTGTGATCTTCGGCCTGGATGGTGGCGATCACTGTGCCTGGGTTGGTGTCTGGTGGTGTGGTACCAGTGCTTTCCACTTTTAGCCAGTTAATGTTAAAGCCACCGGTAACTGCTGATATCGCGATGAGCTGTTCGCCCGCTGGCAATGCCACGTTGTGAGTGATGGTTTGCCAATTTTGCCAATCGCCAGTCGCGGGTACGTTGATATTGCTGTACACCGGGCTGCCGCCGGCTTTTTCTAACTGGATCTGTCCGCCACCTGCCTGAGCAGCTACACGGTAACTAACTTTGTAGGTGCCTGCTGCAGGTACGTTGATTGAGTAGGTCATCCAATCGCCGCTGTCGATGTAGCCCACATTTTGGCCACCACCAGCATCGCTGGTATTTTCAGTTTTCACGCCACTTGCCTGGCACCAGCTTTCCGCTTGGATACTGTCGCCAATATTAATCGTGCTGCAGGTTGGTGTTGGTGGGGTTGGGCCGCCGCCCCAGTTGCGAATGATGTCTTTGGCGAATGCACCTGATGCAGTGAGCTGCGAACTCGCCCAGCCACCGCTGCCGCTCGCACCGGGAACCAGGGCGGAGGAACCCTCTGCTTTGTCATTCAATGCCCAGTTGGCATGGCTGATATTGTTGCGTTTCATGAAGTCAACCCAGGCGTTGGTCTCTCCATAGTTAACCCCGCCGTCGCCATTGGCGTTCACTGAGCCCCATTCGGTCACAAAAATAGCCGCGTTGTTATTCAGGGCGGTCTGGGCAAAATCGCGCACGCCCTGGCCATGGGAACCGGCGTAGAAGTGCAATGTGTAGGCAATGTTTCTGCCAGCGATAGGATCGCGTGACGCTTCGTCCACGCGCTGGGACCAGGTGCGGGTACCGACAATGATCAGGTTGTCCGGGTCAATTGCGCGAATCGCATTCACGACTTGCTGCGCGTAGGGCTTGATGACGCCACTCCAGGATGCGGAGTCGAGCGGCTCGTTGTACACCTCGTAAATAACATTATTGGTATTGCCGTAGGTGCGTGCCATTTCCTGGAAGAAGGCGATGGACTGCGAGGTAAATTGCTCGGCGTGGTGGGTGTGCCAGTCGATTATTACGTACATGTCGTTGGCGATGGCTGCATCCACTACAGCTTTAACTTTGTTTTTGTTACCTACCGGGTCTTGCAAATAGCCGCCGCCCTCATCGACACCCATAGCAGCGCGAATCAGGTTGGAGCCCCAATCGGTTTTTAGCCAGCGAACAGCGTCGGCGTTATAGTATTTTTCGCCGCCCCAGCCGTTATTGCTCCAGAAAAGGCTGTTTCCTGCAAAGCTGGCAACCTGTCCGCCGGCGAGAATTTTATTGCCATTTACAGAGAGCGGGGCTACATCGGCCAGCGCCATACTGGAGAGCAAGCTACCGGTGATTATTCCGAGAAGGCTGGCGATCAGGGTTTTACGTTGAATAATAGGGTGCTTGCCACTGGCAATGCGACCGGGAAGTTTATTGTTCATTATTGTTCACCGAGTTGTGTTAGTAGATTTGCCCCTCGCGTGCAGGGGGCCTTGCTCGCGCAAGGTCAGGCAATTTCAAACGACACGGGGACGGCAAACCACCTACTTTGGGTTTTAGCCTAAAGTGATAACTCCCAGTTTATGCGGGAGCGTTCGAGGCAGAGCTTTTCTTTGGTCGAACCAGCGGTCGGAAGAGAGGAAACCAGGTTGAGTGCTGAAGTCATAAAGGGGGTTAATCACATTACTCAATACAGATGTATGGTCTGTAAAACAAGGTATAACGAATGATATGAACTCTCCCTCTTAACTCCCAGCCCTGTGCCAGCCTAAATTATCGGTGATCGATCAAACCACCAGAGGAGCGATATCCATGAATCTTGCAACACTCGGTATTGATTTGGCGAAAACTTCTTTCAGCCTCTTCGGCATGGATCAGCACGGCAAATGATTGGCAAACTGTGGGATCGCATCAAAATCGCCAACGAACAAATTCTGTTTTATGACCGCGAGCTTCACAAGCAAGCCCATCATCACCCAGTAACAAAACGCTTGCTCACCATTCCCGGTGTCGGCGAACAAGAGGCGTCGAGTGTAGTCGCCAGCGTATCTGACCCCATGCTCTTTAAAAATTCCCGCCAATTTGCGGCCTGGCTCGGCTGGGTACCCAGACAATGCACCACCGGCGGAAATAGTCCCCTGGGCAGAATTACCAAACAAGGTGATCAGTACAGGTTAAAACGAGTTATGTGCAAGCGGACCACACTGTCCCAGTAGCAACCCATTTACCCTCGGCACACCTTACAAACTTTCCAATGAACGCAGTGTGCGGTGCTGCAGTGGCTTGTTTTAGCTGACCTTTACCATCAAAGACCTTGAACAAAGACAAAAATACCATACTATGGTATTTTTTGGTGCTTATTGATTTGGAGGCTTCTATGGCTAAGAACACCAGTATTACCCTGGGTGACCACTTTGATAATTTCATTTCTTCGCAGCTTGAGTCTGGCCGTTACGGTTCAGCCAGTGAAATTGTTAGGGCTGGATTGCGCTTACTTGAAGACTCGGAAAGCAAGCTGCAGGCACTCAGGCAAATGCTCCTTCAAGGCGAGGAAAGCGGTATTGCCGATTATAACTATAAAGACTTCCTCTCCGAACTGGATGAGCAAAAGCGCTAATGCAACTATTTCAATTAAGCAAAGAAGCTAAAAATGATTTGCGCTCAATTGCCATTTTTACAGAAAACCGTTGGGGCAGAACACAGCGAAATTTATACATTAAACAATTGGACGAAGCATTTTTAATGCTTGCACAAACTCCAGGGCTAGGAATTTCATGTGATTACATTCGTGAGGGATACAAGAAATTTCCACAAGGCAGCCACATAATTTTCTACAAACGCAGCACTTCAGCAAAAATTTTAGTAGTGCGTATCCTACACAAGAGCATGGATTATGATTCACAGCTGTAAAGCTATAACGTGCTCAATGGCAGTTTGTAAGTTAATGGCTTTGTGGATACTTTTGCGCAGCAAAACCACAAAGATGCGACTTAAAAACTGTCCAGCACCGTAGGTGCGATGCTGGAACGAATTGTATGTGCTTTGCTCAAGTTGAAGTTGGCCCCAAAGTTTTGAATTTTTCTCGGAGGCGAAAAGTAACTGATGCAACGTAAGCAACGAACAATGCCGAAAATGCACTGAAATATAGTAGATCAACAGTGGTTAAACCCCGATATGCGGTCTCCACTCTTGGTACAATAAAAGATGCTAGATAGGCAAAAATTGAGTAAATAACAAGGATTGCTTCATGCCTTATTAGACTGGAGCGATTCAAGCGGCTTAGTGAAGGTAAACCAAAGATAAGTCTAACCCATAGGGGTTTCTCAATGTATTCGTCTTTTGTGTTGTTCATTGCATATAACTCCCCCTCTTAACACGCAGCCCTGTGCCGGCGTAAATTATCGGTGATCTATCAAACCACCAGAGGAGTGATATCCATGAATCTTAAAGCACTCGGTATTGATTTGGCGAAAACTTCTTTTAGCCTCGTCAGCATGGATCAGCACGGCAAAGTGGTGCTGCGTAAAACGCTCAAACGCACACAACTGCTGCCGTTTATTGCACAGTGCCCGACCTGCTTGATTGGTATGGAAGCCTGCAGCGGAGCGCACTATTGGGGCCGGGAATTTACCAGGCTGGGCCACAAGGTCGGCATTATTGCCAGCAAATTTATCTCCCCCCTTTCGCAAAGGTGGCAAGAATGACAACAACGACGCCGAAGCCATTTGCGAAGCGGTTGGTCGCTCCACCATTTGGTTTGTACCGGTAAAAACCGCCGAGCAACAAGCCCAACTCTGCGTGCATCGGGTTCGTCAGGGTTTGGTTTCCGAGCGCACCGCATTGATCAATCAATTGCGCGGATTGTTGAGCTCGGTGATCACCAAGGTCGTCTAACGAATGAGGCAGCTCCCAGCGAATACTCATCTTGGTTCAGGTAAAAATGATTTGCCGTCAGTAAACCGAATGTAGAGATGCAGCCTATATCTGAACGTCAAAAGCGGCCTTAGCTTGACACTTGGGGGAGTTCATGTGGGGCGATAATTATCGCCTTGCAAGGCTGGCGCGAAATCCGTACAATTCCGCACCCCAAACCGGCCGGGGGCAATGGTTTGCTCGCGCAGATCTAAAACCGGCTACTCCTTGTCTCACTGCTACCCGCGTTTACAACAAGGCGAACAGGAGACTTTAACCCGTAAGGAGCTATAAATGCGTCATTACGAAATCGTGTTCCTGGTTCATCCGGACCAAAGCGAACAAGTACCTGCAATGGTAGAGCGTTACACCTCTGCTATCAAAAACGACGGTGGTCAAGTTCACCGTTTCGAAGACTGGGGCCGTCGTCAATTGGCCTACTCAATCAACAAAGTGCACAAGGCTCACTATGTTCTGTTGAACGTAGAGTGTTCTGA
>JAGKXA010000006.1 GCA_021151615.1 Cellvibrionaceae bacterium
GTCCGAGGCAACGATTTTATTGTTGTTGTCCAACGCTAACAGAACCCAAATGGGTGGGGCGACAATCTTGAAGCCCTCGTCCGCGTAGAGTTGTAGATCAGTGGCAGTGGGGACATCGGCGGGCACATTGGCATCGTCCAGGTAAACGGCTTGCTTGCCAAACTCCGGTTCGTTTTTAATCCAGTAGCGAACATCCTGAATATCAAAGGATTGAGCAAATACATCGCGCGCTTTTACACCGGCAGTTTTGTATTCATTGATTAATTGCTGCGCGTACATGGACTGGGTGTAGCCGTTGAAGGGCATAGGTACGCTCGCGGATTTTAATTCGGGTGTCATTTTTACGCCGAGCTTTTTAAACAGTTCAATACTTTCTGCGTGGGTGAGCAGGGTGCCGCGGCTTGCGTACAAGTCAGTGCGCCAGTTAGCCGTGCCCTGTAAATATTCAGCGACGTTGGTGGCCTTTGGATTGAATGCATCCATTTTGCCTTGCAGGGTTTTAAATTCGGCGAGGGTGATATCGCTGGTGCAGCAATTAGCGGTGGCCGCTTTGCCACTCACCGGATCGAACGGCGAAAAGTGTTGTGTACATTTGCTGGCCAGTGGTGTGGCGAGAATATTGGTGGTGGTGTGCAAATCGCATTGGGAGTGACGGCATACCAGTTGTTTGTCTTTGGTGAAGGTGACATCGCACTCCAAAATTCCTGCGCCCATTTTGGCGGCGGCTTCATAGGATTCTTTGGTGTGCTCGGGAAATTGTAGCGGTGCACCGCGATGACCAATCGAAAAATTGGTTTTTTTAAACGGGCCGTTCGCGCAACTTTGCAGCTTTTTCTTGAGTGAACTTTCGTCCATATCATTTACTAAATAAAACGGGCGTGGGCCGAGCTGAACGCTGGCGCTGTTGTTATCTCCTTTGGAGTAACTTTCACCTCTGTCGCTATGGGCGGCAGCGGTGAGTGAGATAAGCAAAGCCAGCGCGGCGCTGGCCAGCAGTTGCAGAGGTTTAAACATGGGAGGCTCCTTCATGATGAGTGTTTGGGTTCCCGGCAAAACCTATATAAGCATTGTTAAAAATTTTTGCTGTTTTGATGACAGCTTGGCGATAACCAGCGTTTTTGTGATTGCTGGCTCGCCGGATCGCCTGGGTAAAGTCCTGCTAACAGGCGGCAAAGTCTACCCCTGCGGTCTAAACTCTGGAGCATGAACTGGTTACCTATAAGCTCTGCCATCAACCGCACGTGTTTGTTGATCTTGGTGCTGATGCCCTGCGCATTGGCGCGGGGAGATATTCATTTTGAGCAGATCCGGCTGGATGATTTGGCGAGCCAAAAGGCCATGAACAATCTGGTCGCTATCGCCCAGGATCGCCAGGGGTTTATGTGGTTTGGTGGTGGCGAGGGGCTGTTGCGCTATGACGGAGTTGAGCTGAAAAACTACGCGGGCAAAGGAGCAGATCGCGACAATATCTGCGGGCGCTTTGTGCAGGCGCTGTTGAGCGATAGCCGCGGCGATTTATGGGTTGGCGCTGAGCAGGCATTGTGTCGCTACAATGCCCAGCGCGACGAGTTTGTGCAATTCAAAGAGGCCGAGTTGGGCCTGCATAATAACGTTTACTCTTTGCTGGAAGATCGCCGGGGCAATTTGTATGTGGGGGATGGTGGGCGCTTGATAGTCGTCAACCCAGAGCGCACCCGGGTGCAGGAGTTCAAGTGGCCGACCGGTGAGTCCACTGCGCGCACTACCACGATTCGCTCGCTGTTCGAGGATTCTACCGGGCGTATCTGGCTGGGCACCAGCGATGCCGGGCTTGCCGAGTTCCATTTGGCGAGCGGGAAATTTCATTTTTATCCGCACACTCGCAGCGATGCGACCGGTAGCTCCGGTCACAGAATCAACGCGCTGGCGGAAGATGCCGAGGGGAATTTATGGCTGGGCCAGCATATTACCGGGCTGGATATCTTTAATCCGCACACTGGTGAGTTCCAGCACTCGCCTCCGCTGGAAACCACTGGCAGCAATACAATATGGGCGATCCGGAGTGACCAGAAGGGCCACTTGTGGGTCGCCAGCGACGGCGGTGGCCTGTTGCGCTACAACCTGAAGAGCAAAATCTGGACTGCCTACCATCAGCAACAGGGTAACTTGCAATCCCTTTCGAGCGACAAGACGGTGGGTTTGTTGTTTGATCGCGAGGGCAATCTTTGGATCACTCACTTCCCCGGCGGTATCAGTCTCTACCATCGCAGTAGCGATAAAGTCAGTAACTTCCAGCAAACACAGAGCCCCGCCACCCCTCAGTTGAACGACAAGGGCGTGCTCACCTTTATGGAGCTGCCGGATAAACGTATCTGGATAGGTACTGAAAAAGGGATGAATGAGTTTGACCCATCCAGCGAGGCTTTTACCGATCTCTCGGCCGCCAGTTTGCCGGTATCCTTGCCGAAGAAACCCATCACGAGTTTGGCGCGCGACTCGCTCGGTAATACCTGGATAGGTACCTGGAGTGATGGTGCCTATCGTTTGGATCCCCAGGGCAAGCTCACCCATTTCCTCGCGGATCAGCGCCCCGGCAGCCTCAGCGCCAATATTGTCTGGGATATCTTGCCTGGCCTTAATGGCGAGGTTTTGCTGGCAACCCAGGAGGGCGGCTTAAACCGCTTTGATCCGGTTACAGGTAGCTTTATGGTGCTGTTGCCCCAGCGGGCCGGGGAAGGTATTTCCAGTCAGGATATCTACAGCTTGTTGCGCGATCGCCAACAGCGCCTGTGGATTGGGGGTACCAATGGGGTGGACCGCTACGATCCGGCCAGCGATAGCTACCTGCACTTTGGTCGCCATGATGCGGGTAATCGACACATGCCCAGCTTGATGGCGCGCAACCTGTTTGAAGATTCGCGTGGACGCGTCTGGATAGTCACACTCGATGCCGGGGTGTTTATCTGGCTCGGCGACCATGAACCACTTATGCCTCTGGGGCTGGAGCAGGGCATGCCGGATTTGGTAGTTACCGGAATCACAGAAGATGGTGCTGGCAATATCTGGCTGGGTACTAACCAGGGGCTGGCACGGGTGAGCCCAAATACGCTCTCGGTTTCAGCGTTCAACAACAGCCACGGAATTAACGCAGTGACCATTAACCGCGGTGCCCTGTTGTACGCGAGTAGTGGTGAGTTGTATGTGGGCGGGGTGGAAGGCATGAGCCGGTTTGACCCGGCGCGTATGATCCGGGAGCCGACAAGTTTTCCGGTGCGACTCACGCGCCTGAAAATTACCAACCGCGAAGTCTTGCCTGGTGCTCATGAGTCACCCCTGGCAGAGAGTGTAAATTTAATTGAGCAGTTGGAACTAACGCATATGCACAGTATGGTTACTTTCGAATTTGCTGCACTCAGCTATCACTTGCCAGCGTTTAACCAGTACGCCTATCGCTTGCAGGGATTCGACAAGGATTGGAATGATATAGGCAATAAAAACAGTGCCACCTACACCAATATTCCTGCCGGCACTTATCGTTTCCAAGTGAAAGCCGCCAATAGTGGCGGCCAGTGGAGCGATCAGCAAGTTGATATTGCAGTGCGCGTTTTACCCTCGCCCTGGAATACCTGGTGGGCTTATCTTGGTTATGCATTGTTAGTGGTGGGCGTGTTTTATTTAATGTATCGCCACCAGAAAGAGTTGGCCGCCTTGGAAAAAGAAAAGCAGTTAAATCACGCGCTGGTGCGTGTCAACGCCATTAAGGATGCTTTTCTTGCCAATACTTCGCACGAATTGCGCACACCCGTCAGCGGTATTGTGGGTTTGGCTTCGGCACTGGAGGATGAACTGCAATTACCACCGGGGGATGCGCGCCAAAAACTGGATTTGATTATTTCCAGCGGTCGTCGGCTGAGCCATTTGATCAACGATATTCTCGACTACACCAAAATGGCGGAGGCCAATATTGAGTTATTTAAATGCTGGGTGGAATTGCATCCACTGATTGAAAAAGTATTTTCGATTGTTAAGCCGCTCGCCGCCAATAAAAACTTGCAGTTGATTAATAGCAGTGCGCAGGATGAGCGTATCTGGGCAGATCCCAATCGCCTGGAACAGATTTTAATAAATTTGGTAAGCAATAGTATTAAATATTCGGATGAAGGCAGTGTGGCGGTGATTAGTCAACGTGAAACTGACGCGATGCAATTAATTGTGCAGGATACTGGCATCGGCATAGCGCCGGAAGATATGCACAAATTATTTATTCCCTTTAGCCAGTTGGAAGCTTCTGCCAATCGCCGCTCGGGTGGTACTGGTTTAGGCTTAACCGTAACACGCTATTTAATTGAACAGCACGGCGGCCAGATTCATGTTGAATCCACGCTGGGTAAAGGTTCGCGATTTATTATGCAATTCCCGTTGGTAACGTCCGAGCAGGAGCTGCAACAGGCCTCCAATGCGTTGGTTGCTCCGGTGTTGCATGCACCTGGTTTGCAGGGGAAGACCATTTTATTTGCCGATGACGATGCGATTAATTGCATGATTTTATACAAGCAATTAAAACACACGGGGGCGCAGTTACTGGAGGCTAACAATGGTTTAAAAGCTTGGGAATTGCTGCAGGATCAGGCGCAGGTGGATCTGGTAATTCTGGATTTGCAAATGCCGCAGTTGGATGGTTTTGAAGTGGCAAAAAATATGCGCGCCAGTGAGCGTTGGCGGATGACACCGATTATTTTCCTTACGGCGAATATTATTGATCAGGATGTACAAACCGCCCAGTTCCTCGCACCGGCGCGCATCTTATTAAAACCGGTCGCCAAGCATTTGATTTGGCAACAGCTGGTGGAGTTGATGCCCGTTGCTGATTGATCGCTGGTAAACATAACATTCAATTAAGGATAAGGTTTATGCCTCACCCATTAATCGCGCTGGTTTCGCGTTTACTCGATACGTCTCACGCTGGCCCGGCCAAGCCTTTGGTCGATGAAATAATTGGGCTTTTGTGCGAAATAACCCAGGTAGATTTGCATCCGGATTCTTTTCTGGATGAAGGAGCGAGTATTACCTCCCGGGGCAAGGCTGTATCGCCCACAACGGCTGCCCAGTGTGCAGAAGATGTGGAGCGCACGCGCGTATTTATGCAGGGTGTTTATGCAGCCTTGCAGAAAAAACTGGCAACCCGTACATCGATCGGTATGGTAGGTGGTGCGCAGAAACCTGTGCGTGTTCTTTATGCGGGTACTGGGCCATTTGGTTTGTTGCTAGTACCCTTATTGCCGCTGTTTGAACATGAGAACATTAAAGTCACTTTGCTGGATATCCACGCTGAATCGCTTGCGCATTTGCAAAAATTGCTCGAAGTGTTGCAGTTGCAAAAGAGCAATTTGATTGAAGCGCTTGTGCAAGCTGATGCATGTGAGTGGCGTGCATCCAGCGAATTTGACCTGATTATTTCCGAGACCATGCGCCAGGGATTAATTCAGGAACCGCAAGTCGCTATTTTTAGCCATCTGCAACAGTTTCTAGCCTCTGAAGGCTGGTTAATTCCGCAGCAAATTCGTTTGGATTTATGGTTGTCCAGTGCGGGAAGTAACAAAATTACTCCATTGCACCTGGGCACCATTTTTCAACTGGATAAACACACTGCGCAGCAAATCGGGCGCGGCGATCAATCGCCATTGCACGGACATTTAACTGTGCCCCACCATTCTGCCGAGTTAGAAAATATAAAATTAACCACCGAGATCCGTGTGTTTGATGCGTTGGTGTTGCGTGAAAATCAATCGCAATTAACGCTGCCGCTGTACGAGCGAGATGCGCGTCCGCTGGCGAATAGCCTGCTGCGCTTTGGTTACGAGCAGGGAACCTATCCGCGTTTTGTATTTGCCTATGAACGCCGACCGGGGATCGCTGAATTAGAACTGCCGGATTTTTATGAAAAAACATCGCTGGGGGTGTATCACCTGAAACGTTTTTGGCACAAGGCGCAATTGCAACGGCGCGCCAATCGCTCGGCTACGGCACGGGCGCAGCTGCATGAAATTAAAACAGAAGAATGGCAATTGGATCGCATACTATTGGATAAATTGGGCGTGGGTCTGGAGCCTGCAATTGCGCAAGTTTATCAATCGACCTCATTGATTGAATTTGAGCGCTGGTTAGAGTTTGCGAATGGCGGCGCTATTGATCCACTAATCGTTGAGCGAGTGAATAGCGCGTTACTGGCTTGCCAGTGCGATGAAATATCGGTATTGGCCGATAACAATCATTCGCCGTTGAGTAGTGAGCAATTGGCACATTGGGAAGAGCAGGGCTATGTAATTGTGCCTGGCGTCTTGTCGGCGAAAGAAACAGCCGCAGCGCGCAACGCCATTTGGGATTATTTACATATCAGCGAGACGGATCCGGCGTCCTGGTATCGACCGACGGGTGATATGAGAAAAATCATGGTGCAATTGTTTGCCCATCCCGCGTTGGAGGTTGCGCGGCAATCCCCTCGCATTCGCGCTATTTTTAATCAGCTTTGGCAGCGCGATGATTTAGTGGTCTCCACCGATCGTACAGGATTTAATCCACCCGAAACCAATCAGTGGAAATTTCCTGGGCCTGGCATTCATTGGGATTTGGAATTGCGCGCGCCTATTCCTTTTGGCACCCAGGCATTAATTTATTTAACTGATGTTGCTGAGCACCAGGGGGCATTTTGCTGCGTACCTGGTTTTCACAAAAAAATTGACGACTGGTTAGCGCATCAGCCGCTGGGAATTGATTTGCAGCAACAGGATTGGTCGCAGTGGCCGGTAAAAGCGATTGCGGCTAGCGCAGGGGATTTAATTATTTGGCATCAGGCGCTGCCCCATGGCAGCAGCCCCAACCGAGCGGATTTTCCACGCATGGTGCAATACATCAACATGTATGCGCACGTGTAAATGTCAATAATTAACGCGAATAGGGATCAAACCAGAGTGATTTGTCGTCCACCGGGGTTTTGGGTGGCAGGGTGGGATTTTCTAATTTGATCAGTGTACGAGTTTTTAAGTTGGATTTTTCGATCGCATCTTTCACCGTTGGATCGTTGAAGAAATATTCATCGAAGCTACCATCGGCAATCGCTGCACGCAGCCCCTGCTCAATCTCATTGGCAAGTTTGGTGTTGGATTTACTGACAAAAAAATAAAATGGATTGGTGTAAGACAATAGCAAATTCTGTTCTACATCCAGAGCGAGTTTCGGGTAGCGTTGAATCTCCGACCAGGGTTCGTGAACGCCGCGCGGGTAACCATCAAAGCGATCACCATCCAGCATATAAAACAGGCCTTCGTATTTTAGTACTTTCACTACGTTAAGGTTGTTGGCGGTTAGCACATTGGTATCTGCCCAGAAGCGCCCTTGTCCCAGAGATACGCGCTTTAAATCCTGCAAGGTTTTAATGCCATCAAACTTGCTCTGGGCACCTTTTTTAATCATCAACACCCGATACCCTAACAGGCCGCGATAAATACAAACGCGAATCGGCTGTAAGCGCTCTTCCAAATCATTGGTGGTTGCATACCAGACCACATCTAATTGGTTCTCCATCAGCATTGTCACCATACGCTCTTCGCTGGTGTTGGGTACCGCTTCGTCTAATGCGTATTTGTTGGATGATTTGCTCAGGGCTAACATCAGTAGGCCCTTTGCATAGGTTTCTATGGAGTTATTACCCTGCACCACGCGCAGCTTGGTCTGCGCTTGGGTAGGGCTAATGATCGTACAAAATACTATTAAGGAGCATATCAAGGTTAATGAAATTGACATGGGTTTTACTTTTTTATAATTCATTGGTGCGGCTCGCCGACTAGTCTGCAGTCTCCTAACTCTAGCTGAAAGCGCAGATTTTGCACGTCGCATAAATCATCTTAACCGCTGGTGATGACGAAAAGAAGGGGAAAAAGCCACCGCACCCGTTGAGGTTTCCTGTGTTTAATCACTAGAAAAGGTGCGGCGGTAAAAGTGGCTCAGTGCTGGTCCGGGTGTGGCTGAACGACCTGGCTGCAATGAGTCATTGGAAGCAAGTGGGCAAGTTGAATGTGAAATCACCGCTGGGGAGAAGTGACTTCGCCATTCAAAATGCTCACTTAAACACGTCACAAACCACGGAAGGGCCCATCAATCGCCGGACGCATTATGGATGCAGCATTGATGGAAAATTCAGTTGTTTGTGTGTTAACAGCCGTGTGGGCAGCTATTAACTGCACCGGTTTGATGTGGGCGAACCGGTACTTACAGCAACTACCTCTGCCTGGTATTCCTAGTCCTTGGCGGGGGTGGCTTTGCTGTTCAGGGTTACAGGCTTTTCGTAAGTAAAAGGCTGTAATAATTCATCGGGCTTGCCTTTACAGGCTTTGGCAAGTAACTCGCGGCGCTGGGCCAGTAAAATACCAATAGCTTCGCTGTATTTCTCATCAATACCGGGAATATTGTCTTCAATCAATTGCGTGATATTGGCGGCCAGCTCCAGATACTTATCGTGCTCTTCTGCGACTTTTCTATCTTCAAACATACTGCCATCCCGATCACATAGCCATACGGCGACTACTGCCATGGGTAAACCCTCGAAAGTGTTGTTACTGTTTTTATATACAGTAATAATCTGCGATTCAATTGTCAATGAAAAAATAAAAAGCCCCATGGCGATGCCATGGGGCCGGACGCCAAGCGCTGTTTATTACTTAATTGCGCGAGCTGATCATAATGTTGTCGATCGCGAGGCCATGTACCGGTTTACCGTTGATACCTGAGTCCTCAAGAGTAACAAAGCGCAATCTGGATTCGGTGAAGTTGGCTGTTATTGGCAATACAACCCGGCCGCGGGCAACGCCATTTTTAATGCTCAGGCTGCCATTGGCTTTGGCGTGTTCCACCAGGTCCAGATGTGGGGCGATGTTGGCAACTGATGTGATATAGGCCGAGCCCTTCGCTGGTTCATAGCTGAAGTCAAACTGCAGCAACTGCTCGGTGATGGGAATGCCGGCATTTATCGCTTGAGTGTGCAGGTTACTAAAGATCAACACATTCATCATTCCAGCGCACTCTTTGGGGAGTGTATGGAAGCTGTAACGTCCACTATCCGCACTGACTTTCAAGCTATTACCCACCACAAAACCAGTACTACTGTTTGAAACCTGAGGGCAGATCCATGAATCGCGGATATTGGTCAGGCTGGTATTGAAGCCGGACAGGGTTCCCTCAAAGTCTTCGGTAATAATTGTTTTGCTGGGGGCATTGGCAAAAATTAACAGATTGTCAATTTCCACTTCCCGCTTTGGATTGGACGGTAATTCAATCTCGGACTCAGCGTCATTGATACGGAAGTATTTCTTGGTTTGTAAGTCACCACTGGCCACTGAAGCAAAGTCGGTTCCTGCGATTGAGGTAATGATCGGTGTGCGTGGATCATAGATTGCTCCGTCGTTAGATGTGGAGAAAAAGAGGTCGTCCCAGCCCACGCCAAATTGAGCGTTGGCAGCCTGGTTGGGAACCAGTGTGCGCGCCAGTATTTTTACTGACTTCAACTGACGCCCGGTTGGGTTGGTTACTGTTACTTCGCCATGCTGAACTTTTTCTTTAATGCGCAGGGTGCGGCGCTGCTGGTTGGCGCCATCCAATGTGGTGGTGGTAGCGGTGGCAGTACCGGCCATTGCCTTGAGGGTTTTGCTCGACAGTTTTGCTTCCATTCCATTAATGGCGACCGCCTGGTCGTTCACCAGGTCATCCTGGAAATCAACGAGTATTGGTTTGTTAAAGCAGAGGTCGCTGCCATTGTTCTTTTTAATTTGCGGAGCAATGAATGCCATATGGCGCAGGGCATTGGCTTCGTTAACTTCCGCATGGGGCATATCCTGATTGCCACACAGGTAGGCAATGGTAATGGCCGGGGTCAGGTTAAACGACGATGACAAGTGGCACGTGCGGCAATAGTTTTTTACCACTGTGTGATAAAGATATTTGTCATTGTTGTTTTGATTGAACGTTGATGGTGTATAAAGATCGTTCATCGGTGCGGTTTGCGTATCAATAGACGGTGAGTATGAACCCTCCAAATATTCTGCAATGCGCTGGTTAGTGTGATTAGCCGAGCGCTCGGCGCGACGAATCAAACGGTTCATACTGTTGAGTGCGGGCAGTGCTGCTTCACGTTTTTCCGGTGTTTCAAATTCCAGCGAAAAAATATCGAAGGGTAAAAAGTGCGCGTCCTGAATGTCGATGGTGCTCGCACTGGTGGTGTTTTTCAATTCTCCACCGTGACAAGCCAAACATAAGCCTGGCTGTTCATGGCCAGTGCCATTATCCAATGCGATATTTAATGCAGTTACTAACTTGCCTCCGTTCGCTTGGGAGTCAAATACAAAAAAGCGAACCTTGTTGCGTGTAGCGCTGGGGTGATACTCCATGGCAACTGTGGCAAATTCAGCCGAGTTAGGATTGTTTAATTCGCTAAAGGCGAGCTCGGCACCGGCGCCGATTTTTCCGTGGTTGGATACATAGCAAGCCATTGCGCCCAAGCCGCGCGCGCCTTCCAGTGAGGTTTGGGCAACACAATTCATATTGCGCCCCAACCCCAGGTCGGCACTGTTAAAATACTTGGCGGTAAGTGGTGTCGAGCTATTAAATTGGTTGAGATTTTTCCATTGGGAAAAAGTAAATGCCGATGGCGCAATACCGTAGGGTTGGGTGACCACTGCATCCAGATAATTGGTCAGCGTGCTGTTGGCAACATAACCATCTGCTGCGGCCAAATCGCGCTGCAAAAAAGTTTGCTGGGGGTTGTGCACATCTGCAACCGATGTCTGGCTAATTAATGGGCCGCCGAAGGTTATTGCCAACAGGCAGATTTTGATGCTACTAAAACACGGTTTTCGTAACTTCATAACAGCTCCTTGAAGTGTTCCCGTTTTGGTGCTGACGGAGGAGAGAATGTCAGAAATACACGGGTTTAAATTGAAATAGGTGTGTGCAATTTCGCTAATAAAAAGAAATGGGATGCATGCAATCCATTTTTCTTGCCAGCGAAAGCGAGGGCGATTATGGTGGGGGAAAATTTACGCGGCAATCAAAATTCGGCGAAAAAGGCGGTTTTAAAAAATATTGTTATGCGGCTGCAACTTTTAGCGTTTTTGATCGTACCTAATCTCGCGTTAGCTTCAAGCAGCTGTTTTTTAGTGAAGTCTATTAAAAATTTGCGCCGGCTCCCAGTATGTAACTGCTGTCGCGTACTGTACCGAGTATGAATTGGGTTTCGTTGTAGTCATATTTAAATGAGATGTGAATATTGTGCTCGAAATAGTAGCGTAGACCACTACTGGTGTTGGCGATGTAATCAATTGCATCAACGGTAGGGTAGGCAATCTGAATATCTGAAAAAGTTTGCAGTTTTTCGTTAAACCAATATTGTTCGTAATCCAGTGTGACCCCCCAGGCGCTCAGTTCAAAGTCGATTTGACCAGTACTAAACCAGAAACGGTTGTAGGAGGAAATTACATCCAGTTTGTCTTTGCCTTCGCCCCATAAACGATAACCCGGCCCGGTTCCGAGGTACCAATATTGGCTGGTAATATCCACTCCCTCTTCGCGATAAGTGCTGTCAAGGCGTGCAAACCAGTGGGTATCAAACAAATAATCCAGAGTGTAATTAAAATCGATGGTATCTTCCGTAACGTTGTTTTTTTCTTTATCGCGTTTTGATTCTGCTTTTAACTCGTGCCGCCAGTGTTTGGACTCCAGCTTCCATTCGGTATTTATGTGAATTTTTTCTTTACGCCTATCGTCGTTATCCACGTCTAGCGAAGTCTCCAGCAGGCCGGATTTTTTCCAGTGCGGCTGGTTGGGATATAAGCGTAAATCACGGATTGCGATTTTATGACCTTCGACCGTGACATGACCTGGGTGGGCGTTTTCCTGAATAAGCAGGTGACCGGGTTTGAGATTGATTTGCCAGTGCTGTGGTTTATCGGTATGAAAACTCTGGATAGCATTTATATCCAGCGACAAGGTTCCGGCATAACTGGTTTTGATTTTTACTGTGTTTGGGCTGAGTTCGAGCAGCTCGCCGCTGATGCGATCGCCATTAGCCAGCAGCAGAGTGTCTGCCCGTGCTGATAAACCAATGAAGAGTATGCCCGGTAGGCAAATCAGGCGATGCCAGAAAAAAGTGGTCTTGCGATAGGGCTGCACGCAAACTCCGCTGTGCTATAGGTGTTGTGCCTGAGTATATCAGCCATGGATAATGCTGCATCTTTTTGCCCGCGCAGGATTTGCCCGTGTCTGATTTGCCTGATCCATCTCCGGAACAACCAATTACCCAAAAGACCAAACCCAAAAGTCTGCTGCGCTCGAGTTTGCTGACCGGCTCCATGACTATGACCTCGCGGGTGCTGGGGCTGGTGCGCGATATTGTGCTCGCCAGTGTACTGGGGGCAGGTGGTGCAATGGATGCCTTTGCTATCGCACAAAAAATTCCCAATTTCTTTCGCCGCCTGTTTGCTGAGGGGGCTTTCTCCCAGGCATTTATTCCCGTGTTGGCGGAGTACAAGGAAAAAGGTGGGCGCGACGCGGTAAAAGAGTTGGCGGACAAGGTAGCCGGTTGCCTGGGGTCTATCCTGGTGTTGTTTACCCTGCTGGGGCTTGTCGGTGCAGCGGGGTTTGCCTATGTGTTTGGATGGGGTTATGCCGATGAGCCGGAGAAGTTTTCGCTGCTAGTGGACCTGGTGCGCATCATGTTTCCCTACCTGATGCTGATCTCGCTGACCGGTTTTGCCGGGGCGATTCTCAACAGTTATGACCGTTTTGCGGTGCCAGCGGTAACGCCGGTTTTCCTCAATATTTTTATGATTGCCGGCGCGCTCTTGTTTGCCGATTTCTTTCCCAACCCCGCCTATGCGTTGGCGTGGAGTGTACTGGTGGCGGGGGTCTTTTCGCTGCTGTTCCAATTGCCGTTTTTACAGCAGATTCATCTGTTGCCATCGGCCAAACTGGATTGGTCTCATCCCGGCGTGAAACGCATTCTGGTGTTAATGACACCGGCATTGTTCGGGGTGTCCGTCAGCCAGTTAAACCTGCTGCTGGATTCCATTATCGCCACCATGCTGGGCGATGGTGCAGTGAGTTGGCTGTTCTATTCTGACCGCTTGGTGGAGTTGCCGCTGGGGGTATTCGGAGTGGCGATTGCAACGGTAATTATGCCGGGGCTATCGCGCCTGAGTGCGGCGCAATCCACGCAAAAATTCAGCGATATGCTCGACTGGGCGATTCGCTTTGTGGTGTTGATCGCGCTACCGGCAACCCTCGCATTGATCATTCTGGCTGAACCGATTCTGTTCACCCTGTTCTACCACGGAGAGATGAAGCTGCATGATATTACGATGTCCACCCACAGCCTTAAGGCCTATGCGCTGGGGCTATTCGCCTTCATGTTGATCAAAGTGCTAGTGCCCGGGTTCTTTGCGCGTCAGGATATGAAAACCCCGGTGCGCACCGGCATAGCGGCGATTTTTGCCAATATCCTGATGAAGCCGCTGGTTGTTATCCCTCTGGCAATGCTCTGGGGCTTGGGGCATGTTGGCCTTGCCTTTACGACAGCTATGGCTGCTTATGTAAATGCATTCCTGCTCTATCGTGGCCTGCGCAAGGCGGAGGTTTACACCCCAACCAGCCATTGGCCGAAAATCTGGCTGCGCTATGGTGTCGCCAATCTGGCTATGGTGGAGGTGCTTCTAGGAATTTTGCAGTTCTGGTCCGGTTGGGCTGAATGGCCGCTACTGGAGCGAGTCGTCCGTTTGGCAGTGGTCTGCGTCGCCGGTTTGCTGGCCTATGCGCTGGCATTATTGGCAGTAGGCGTGCGTCCGCGCGATTTCAAAGCCCATCACTAATACCTTCGTTGCGATTCTGTCCCCGGGGATCTTGTCTCGGGGTAGGCTCGGGCGTTGTCGCTCCTGTATACTGCCCGCCTTCATTTTTTGGTCGATTTGATTGAGGGCGTTACCCAGCGTGAATCCGGCGGCACCTGCGTTTATTCGCGGTTTACATAACCTGCGCCCCTGGCACCGTGGTTGCGTGGCCACCATTGGCTCCTTTGATGGTGTTCACCTTGGCCACCGGGCGATCCTGCAACAGTTGCAACAGGTTGCCAGCGCACACCAATTACCCTCAGTCGCGATTATTTTTGAGCCCCAGCCGCATGAGTTTTTTGCTGGTGATAAAGCGCCAGCCCGTCTGATGCGCTTGCGCGAGAAAGTCCAGGCGCTGCTCGCAGCAGGCGTTAGTCGCGTGCTCTGCTTGCAGTTTAACAATGCCTTGCGCAGCCTCCCGGCGGAAGCCTTTGTGGAAAAGGTGCTGATTGATGGCCTGGGCATCAAGCACCTGGTGGTGGGCGATGATTTTCGTTTTGGCTGTGACAGGCGCGGCGACTTTGCGCTATTGCAGGCCATTGGCGGCCAGCGCGGATTTAGTGTGACCGACACTGTGACACTGGAAGTAGCGGGTGAGAGGGTTAGCAGTACCCGCATTCGCCAATTGCTGGAGCAGGGCGATTTTGCCGGCGCCGAGCAATTGCTCGGTAAGCCCTACAGCATCAATGGTCGCATCGCTTACGGCCAGCAGTTGGGACGCAAACTGGGCGTGCCTACTGCCAATGTGCATTTGCGGCGCTATCGATCACCCCTGCACGGTGTATTTACTGTCTCCGTGAAATTTTCTGACGGTAGCCTGTATAAAGGCGTTGCCAATGTCGGTGTGCGACCGACAGTAACGGGTGATAAAAAACCGCTGCTGGAAGTGCATTTATTTGAATTTTCGCGTATGGCCTACGGGGCTATGATTGATGTGACCTTCCACACCAAATTGCGCGATGAAAAAAAATTCAATTCATTGGAAGAATTGCAAATCCAATTGCAAACGGATATTGCCCAGGCCCAACAATTTTTTCTACTTTAAATTTGTTAACAAAGTTGACCGTGAATCATGACCGATTACAAAGCAACACTAAACCTGCCTAATACTGAATTCGCCATGAAGGCGAACCTCGCGCAACGCGAGCCGGAAATGCTGAAAAAGTGGCAAGCAAACAACTTATATCAACAAATTCGCACAGCGCGCGCCGGTCGTGAGCAATTTATTTTGCACGACGGTCCACCCTATGCGAATGGTGATATTCACATCGGTCACGCGGTTAACAAAATCCTCAAAGACATCATTGTTAAAAGCAAAACCCTGAGCGGTTTTGACGCGCCTTATGTGCCCGGTTGGGACTGTCATGGTTTGCCCATCGAACACAATGTAGAGAAAAAAATCGGCAAAGCCGGCGATAAGGTGGATGTAAAAACCTTCCGCCAAAAATGTCGCGAATATGCGGCGGGCCAGCTTGAGGGCCAGCGCAAGGATTTTATTCGCCTGGGTGTATTGGGCGACTGGGAAAATCCCTACCTCACCATGGATTATAAATTTGAAGCTGACATTATTCGCTCATTGGGGAAGATCGCCGAAAACGGCCATTTGCTGCGCGGTTTCAAACCGGTTTACTGGAGCGTGGTGGGTGGCTCTGCACTGGCTGAAGCGGAAGTGGAATACCACGATAAAACCTCCTTCTCGATCGATGTAAAATTTGCCTTTGTTGATCAGCATGCGGTTGAGAATGTCATCGAGGGTCTAACCGGCTGCGGAAAAATTTCGCTGGTGATCTGGACCACTACTCCCTGGACTCTGCCAGCAAACCAGGCAGTGTCTGCCAATGCCGATATCGATTATGCCGTAGTGCAAGTTGGTGTGGAGCGCTTGTTGGTTGCAGAATCATTGGTAAGCAGTGTTGTTGCGCGCGCACAAGTAGAAAACGCAGAAATTGTTGGTCGGGTAAAAGGTGCCGCATTGGAGCATTTGCAGGTGCAGCATCCTTTCTATGCGCGTCAGGTGCCGGTGATTCTCGGTGATCACGTGACTACCGATGCCGGTACCGGTTTTGTACACACTGCACCGGATCACGGCGCAGAAGACTTTAATGTCGGTTTGAAATACGGCATAGGCACTCTCAATTACATCGATGATCACGGTACCTATCGCCCCAATGTAGAAATTTTCGCCGGCGATCATGTGTATAAAGTGGATGAAAAAGTGGTCGCGTTGTTAATTGAAAAACACGCGCTGCTTGCGCAGGGCAAAATCACTCACAGCTTCCCGCATTGCTGGCGTACCAAAACTCCGCTGATTTTCCGAGCGACGCCGCAATGGTTTGTGAGCATGAGTAAAAATAATTTGCGCGATCAGGTTGCTGCCGCCGTTGATGGTGTGCAGTGGGTACCTGATTGGGGTAAGGCGCGCATTGATGCCATGCTCGCCAGTTCGCCGGATTGGTGTATCTCTCGCCAGCGTACCTGGGGCGTGCCTATCGCCTTGTTTGTGCACAAAGAAACCCAGGATTTGCATCCGGAAACTCCGCGTCTGATTGAAGCCGTTGCGCAAAAAGTCGAGCAGGGCGGAATGGATGCCTGGTTTGAACTGGATGCAAAAGAATTGCTCGGTGCTGATGCCGAGGCTTACCAAAAAGTTACTGATACTTTGGATGTGTGGTTCGATTCCGGCGTCACTCACTACGCAGTATTGGCCAAGCGCGCTGGCCTGCGTTTCCCGGCAGATTTGTATCTGGAAGGTTCGGATCAGCATCGCGGCTGGTTTCAATCATCGCTGAAAACCTCTATGGCAATGCACGCTGTACCGCCCTACAAAACTGTGTTGACCCACGGTTTTACGGTGGATGCTAACGGCAACAAAATGTCCAAATCCCTGGGCAACGTAGTGCCACCGCAAAAAGTCATGAATGAATACGGTGCGGATGTTCTGCGTTTGTGGATTGCTGCTACGGATTTCAGTAACGACATGCGCGTGTCGGATGAAATTTTAAAACGCACCGCCGATTCTTATCGTCGTATTCGCAATACCGCACGCTTTATTTTGTCGAATCTGGTGGGCTTTAATCCTGAAACAGATTTGGTTCCTATGGAACAAATGGTGCAGCTGGATCGCTGGGTTGTTGGTCAAACAGCAAAACTGCAGCAGGAGATTATCGGCTATTACAACAGCTATGAGCTGCATATGATTTATCAGAAGCTGCACAACTTCTGTGTTGTGGAATTGGGTGGTTTCTATCTGGATATTATTAAAGATCGCCAATACACCGTTAAAGCCGATGCGCTTGCGCGTCGCTCGGCGCAAACGGCCTTGTATTATGTGATTGAGGCTCTGGTGCGCTGGATTGCACCCATTTTAAGTTTTACTGCCGATGAAATCTGGCAAGTTTTGCCGGGCAAGCGCGATGCCAATGTATTTGTCGCTGAATGGTTTGCTGTGCCGGCATTGCCAGCAGATTCTTTCGCCGATGATTACTGGGCGCTGATTGCCGATGTGAAAACCGCAGTGAATAAAGTCATCGAAGCCAAGCGTGCAGCCGGTGAAGTGGGTGGTGCACTGGGTACAGACGTAACCTTGTTTGCAGATAATAAGTTGCAATCCGAACTGCAGAAATTGGGCGATGAATTGCGCTTTGTGTTGATTACATCCACTGCGAATGTGCAGCCCTTGAGTGCCGCGCAAAATGCAGAAGCAACGGAAGTGAGTGGCCTGCAAGTGGCGGTGAAAAAATCGGAATACACCAAATGCGAACGCTGTTGGCATCATCGCGCCGATGTGGGCGCAAACGCAGTGCATCCAACTATTTGTTTGCGTTGCATCACCAATGTCGATGGCGCAGGTGAAAGTCGCGCGTTTGCTTAATTAAATCCCTCCCCGACCCTCCCTTTACCAAAGGGAGGGAGTACCAGTCTGACCATCAAAGATGGGAGTTGGCTCCTCCTCTTTGTCAAAGGGGAGGCTGGGAGGGGATTCAAAGGTAAGAATTTAATGACTGAAAAAATCTATCAAAAGCCCTGGTTCTGGTACGCCACTGCGTTTGTAGTGCTAGTACTGGATCAGGCAAGCAAGCATGCAATCGAAGCCGCATTTGAGTATGGTGAAACAAAAGTATTCACCTCGTTTTTTAATTTTACCCTGGCTTACAACACCGGCGCCGCCTTTAGTTTTTTGGCGGATGCAGGGGGGTGGCAGCGCTGGTTTTTCGGCATCATCGCCATGGTGGCGAGCATACTGCTCATTGTGTGGATTGGCCGTGTTGCCGCTGTCAAAGTGCGGGAAGCGTTTGCCTTGGCATTTATTCTGGGCGGCGCATTGGGCAATCTTTATGACCGGATCGTGTTGGGGCACGTGGTGGATTTTATTGTGGTTCACTACCAGGATAATTATTGGCCAGCGTTTAACCTCGCCGACTCCGCCATAACTCTGGGTGCTGCGGTATTAATCATTGATATGTTGTTGAGTAAAGAGAAAAAAGCCCATGCGTAATCTGGCAATTGGCCCCGGTACCAAAGTGACTTTGCATTTTGCTTTGCAGTTGGATAACGGCGATGTAGTTGATTCCAACTTTGAGCGCAATCCTGCCACTTTCACCGTGGGTGATGGAAATCTGTTACCTGGTTTTGAAAAAGCGTTATTTGGTATGTTTGAGGGCGAACATAAAACCCTGGTGATTAAACCAGAAGATGGTTTTGGTCAGCGCAACCCAAATAACATTCAGGAAATTGCGCGCAGTCAATTTAGTCCAGATCTCGAATTAAGTGAGGGTTTAATGCTGTCGTTTGCTGATGCGCAAAAAACCGAGTTGCCGGGCGTCGTGCAGCGTTTTGATGATGAGGTGGTGGTAGTCGATTTTAATCACCCGCTCTCCGGTCGCGACATTCTGTTTGAAGTTTCTATCCTCAAAATTGAACCTGTGCAGGTGCACTGATCATGACGCAAATCAAGCTCGCCAATCCCCGTGGTTTTTGTGCCGGTGTCGATCGTGCCATCGATATTGTTAATCGCGCGCTCGACGTTTTTGGTGCGCCCATCTACGTTCGCCACGAAGTGGTACACAACAAATTTGTGGTGGACTCCCTGCGCGAACGCGGTGCAATTTTTGTCGATGAAGTGGAACAGGTTCCCGATGATGTTATTTTAATTTTTAGCGCCCACGGTGTTTCACAGGCGGTACGCAAAGAGGCAGAAGATCGCGGCCTGCAAATTTTTGATGCGACCTGCCCTCTGGTCACCAAGGTGCATATCGAGGTGACTCGCTATAGTCGCGAAGGGCGTGAATGTATTTTGATTGGCCATGAAGGTCACCCTGAGGTGGAAGGCACTATGGGGCAATACAGCACGGCCAGCGGTGGTTCTATTTATCTGGTTGAAGATGAATCCGATGTGGATGCATTAATTGTCCGCGATCCAGAGCATCTGGCCTATGTAACCCAGACTACTCTATCAATGGATGATACCGCCAAGGTGATCGAAGCCTTGCGCAATAAATTCCCTAAAATCCAGGGGCCGCGTAAAGACGATATTTGCTACGCAACGACCAATCGCCAGGATGCGGTGCGCCAGCTTGCACTTGAATGTGACTTGGTATTGGTTGTGGGCTCCCCCAATTCGTCAAACTCCAATCGCTTGCGTGAGCTTGCTGAGCGATGCGGTACGGAAAGTTATTTAATTGACGGTCCTGATGATATTAACCCTGAGTGGATTAAAAACCGCAATTGCATAGGTATAACTGCCGGTGCGTCTGCACCGGAAATTTTAGTGAAACAGGTTATTGATAAATTAAAAGCTTGTGGTGCTGAAGTGCCCATCGAAATGGATGGGACACCGGAAAATATTAGTTTTTCGTTACCAAAAGCATTGCGCGTTTAAGGCCTGATTTTGAATCAGGTTTTTTTGCATTCACCTGCCGCTGTTTTTTCCGATCGCAGGCGTCCGGCTCGATTTAGTACCAGTTTGATTCCTTCATCCGCCGTTGCCGCGCACACTGTGATTGTGCCCATCACAATGGCGCCTCTATCTCTTCTCCCTGGCGTTCTGCCTTCTCCGGTGCCGATAAACGATATTTCGTTAGAAACCGGAAAGCTATCATGAATGATTGTATTTTTAAGTTCGGCGTGCTCCTGTAATAACCGCTCATTCTCGTCTTGTTCGCCGTTATTATTTACATCAATAAATAATACCCAGCCCAGCTGCCATTTTTTCTTTGCTCGCAAAACCGTGCGTTGGTTGGCAAATACGGCCTTACTGCGAGCCGTTTCGATTGCATCCACTAGTTCTTGGGTTGCTGTTTCAGTGTGTGCCTTTTGAATTTGGCGGGAAAAATCAGGGAGTGCCAGGGCCGCTAACAAGGCGACTACTGAGATGGTGATGAGAAGTTCGATAAAGGTAAATCCGTAGTATTTCATTAATTCCTTTCCTTGGATGAAGTGCAAAAAAGCAGTGTTTAATCTGGCGCCAAAGCGGCCATTCATAAACCCGCCTTGACCATATGTCGCCCCTCTAGCATTCCACTTGGAGGGCTATGATAGGCTGAATCAATATAAACAATGTGGTTGGTGCTGTCTATGTGGAAGAGACTGGACAGGGCCAACACTTTAGGTTCAAGAGATCGCCCTAATGCGTAAATCTTTATGTGGTTTTACCTTGATTGAATTGTTAGTCACCCTGGCAGTGGCTGCCATTGTGCTTTCTGTGGCTGTCCCATCCTTCCAATCCCAAATACTTAATAACCGGTCGATCTCATTGGGTGAGGATTTGGCTTCCGCAATCAATTTGGCGCGGTCTGAGGCGGTAAAGCGTTCTACCCGAGTAGCAATTTGTGCTAGCAAGTCTGGTACTGATTGTGACGGTGCGTGGACCGATGGTTTTATTGTTTTCATCGATACGGCAGCCAAAGATACTGATCCCGTTCCAGTGGTCGGCACCATATTGAAAGTCTGGGGCGCGCTCGATTTGAGAGCTGTTATTACTGCGAAAAGTGACACAGATGATGTCACGTTTATCCGCTACACCGGGTTGGGCACACTTGCTCGCGTAACAGAAAAGCAAATTGTTGTTACTGCCGAAATGAAAAAATGCACTATGAGTGCTGCGCGGAAAATTACTGTGGGTTTATCTGGCATGGTTTCAGTATCGAATGTCACATGCTCGGCTAGTTAAATTGTTTGAGTTTAATCAGGTGGATTGATCTTATGGGGTATCCATTTTTTTTGCGTCGTTACCATAGGCAGCAAGGTGTCGGACTTATTGAAGTTCTTGTGACCTTGTTGATTTTATCTACGGCGCTACTCGCGTTAGGCGCGATGCAGAATAGATCATTACAGTTTAATCAAAGTGCCTATATGCGTTCGCAAGCTAATGTATTTGCGTACGATATTTTGGATCGCATGCGCGTTAACTTGACCAATATTGGCTCCTATCACTCTGCCCTGGCAGGGCCAGCTTCGTCAGAGGTGGCATCATCTCTGGCGGCAGCGGATCTTAATGCGTGGCGCATCAACATTAGCAGTGTGTTACCCGATGGTAAGGGCGGTGTTTCCTGCGTGATTGCAACGAATATTTGTACGGTAACAATTACTTGGAAGGAACTCAGCAGCAATAATGAAGCATCAGAGAGTACTTCAGAGTTCACCTACAGCGCCAGGTTTTGAGGAGTATTCCAATGTGTAAGCGACAAGCAGGTCTATCCCTGGTTGAACTGATGATCTCCATCACGCTGGGTATCGTGTTGATGACCGGAGTTGTGCAGATATTTTTGTCGAGTAAATCGGTGTTTTCCTCGCAGCAAGGATTGTCTCGAATACAAGAAACTGGTCGATTGGGAGTGGAATTTTTGACGAGGGATCTGCGAATGGTGGGTCTCTATGGCTGCTACAAACCCAGAACCAATATGCCGGGCGCGGAGTTACAAAATGGCACTATGGTCGTTGCTGGATTGCATGGCAATTTTGCCGAAGGGGTTCGCGGATATGATTCTCTTGCCAGTTTACCCGGCGGTACCTCTGCCGCAGGGGTAAGCATTACCCCGCTGACCAAGGGATCGGCCAATGTCGTTGTGATTCGCTCAGTAAGCGGTGCAGGTTTACCTATCTCAAAGCCCAATGATGCGAATGGTATTTATGCTTACACCCCAGTTCCGGCCGATAGAAACGGGTGCGTTAAAGGAATGTGCGTTGGCTCTGCGGTCGTTGTGAGCGACTGTTTTAAAGCGCGTGTTTTCAGTCTGGCGGTTGCGCCGTCTGTGAGCGGCGATGAAGCATACTTTCGGCACAACGCAGGCTGGGGCGGAGGTGGTACCCCGGTGGAAAATTTTGCGTCCGGTGAAATCGCTGCCATTAACACGAATATCTATTTTTTAGCGAAAGGCGCCAGCGGGCAGCCAAGCTTATGGCAGAGAACCAACATAGAAGCACCGGTGGAACTATTGGAGGGTGTGGAGCAACTTAGGGTTACCTACGCCACTTTCAAAAACCAAAGCTATCGCTTGGCGAGTTCGCTCACAGCAACGGAATGGGGTGAGGTGAATTCAATGCGAATCGAGTTGGTGGCGCGCAGCGCGGACAATAACCTGGTGGATTCCCCACAGCCATATACGCTGGGCGGTGTGACTGTCACGCCTGCGCCTGACGACGGCGTTGCCGATAGATACCTGCGGCAAGTATTTACTGCAACCATTGGTCTTCGTAATCGTCTTCCTTAGGTTTGAAAATATGAGCGATCTTTACAAAAACCGGCGTGCTGTCAGCTCCACTAAGGCTCAGCGAGGTGTGGTGCTGATAGTTGGATTGGTGATGGTGCTACTCATTACAATCGTGGGCTTGTCCGCAATTCGAGGGACTGGGTTGCAAGAGGGCATGGCAGGCAACATGCGGGATCGAAATACCGCTTTTCAATCCGCTGAGTCTGCCTTGCGTGTCGGTGAAGCAAGGGTGGCAGGCAATACACTTCCCACTCCGGATTGTACTGAGGGCGTGTGTGAGGATTTGGAGAAAACAGGTCGCGCCAACTCCGTGCTCTTTTGGGAAAAAGAGGATTGGGAAGAGTTGGCACGAGAGGTGGATTTGGATTTTGACAAGGTTGAGCGTCAGCCTCGCGTAATTATCGAACTGTTGGATTCTGACTTTGGGTCTTGTGCTGCGTCCGAGGGAAGTGCGATTGGGCATGCGAGCTTAGCTATGTCAGGGCAATGTATTCCCTATCGAATTACGGCGTTGGGCTACGGGTTGGACGAAAATACTCAAGTTATCGTGCAGTCGGCTTATAAGCGCCGTCAGTAGTGGAGATGAAACTATGCTGAATGTATGTATCAAAAAATTACGTTGTCTTTTGCAACGCCATTCCTTCCAGAAGCTGAATGTGTCACTGGTGTTTGCATTGCTGAGCGTGTCGATTGCTCACGTTGCAAGTGCAGCGCCCGCTCAAGCTCCGCTGTTTTTATCCAATCCCGTTGTGCCGATTATGATGTTAAACATGTCAAAAGATCATCAACTTTACTTCAAAGTTTATGATGACTACTCAGACCTGGATGGCGATGGAACCCCGGATAATACCTATAAAAATAGCTACGACTACTATGGGTATTTTGATAGCAAAAAATGCTATACCTACAGCACTACCAGCAACCGATTTGTACCTTCCCGCAAAGTGGATAGCGACACAAAGTATTGTAACTATGGTGGAACGACAAACGAATGGAGCGGAAATTTTCTAAACTGGGCCAGCATGACGCGCATGGATTCCATTCGGAAAATTTTATATGGTGGGTTGCGGTCAACCGATACATCAAGCACAACGGTACTGGAGCGAGCATTTTTGCCGCACGATGCGCACTCATTTGCGAAGTATTATAACGGTAGCGATTTATCCAGCTTGACGCCATTCAATGACTCGGCAGCTGTCCCGAGAAACCTGTCGGGGACTTCTGCAACAGGGATCACAATATGTAACACAACGCCAGGTGGAACAGCATTATCGCAAAACGTCACTAATGCGCCTTTGCTGCGTGTGGCGAAGGGCAACTATACGTTTTGGGCCAGTAACGAGCGCTGGCAATGTCGCTGGAATAGCGAAGTAAGTGCAGCTAACGGTAATGATCCTGCAACAACGGGGGTTTACGCATACAGCAACACACCTGTAAATGCTAATAAATTGGGCTCTGGTTCTGCCAGTGGTGAGTACTATGCGCGAGTAGAAGTCTGTGTCTCAGGCTTGGAAGAAAGTAATTGCTATACCTACCCGAGCGGCAATAAAAAACCACAGGGATTGTTGCAAGAGTTTGGGGAGGTGCGAGGCGGTGCGAGTGTTGCAAAAGTAAATTTTGGATTGATGACTGGGTCTTACTCCAAAAATAAATCCGGTGGCGTGCTTCGTAAAAATATTGGCAATATGTCGAGCGAAATTAACTCCAGCACTGACGGTACATTCACTAATACCGCTGGCGTAATTAAAACGCTAAATTTGTTGAGAATATACGGTTACCGCTACGAAGATGGAACCTACTTCAATGCCACAGGAAGCGATAATTGCTCGTGGGGCTTGAATTCCTTTTCAGATAACAGTTGTACTAACTGGGGTAACCCTCAAGCAGAAATCTATTTGGAGTCATTGCGTTATTTGGCGGGTAAATCGGTTAATGACGCATTTAATGCAGACGATTCTTCCAAAATTTCCGGGTTGACTACGGCTGCATGGTCTGCACCAGTAACCTCCGCTAACGCTTGCGCGCCCCTGAGCGTGCTCCAGTTTAACGCCTCTACCACCTCGTATGACGGCGATGGCTTGGGGCTTGCTACTGATGTTATTGCAAGTCCGAGCACGTTAAATGCATGGACTAATATTATCGCTGATTCAAAGCGTGAGGCTCTTTCCGGAAATTATTTTGTTGGAAAAAATGCTTCATTAGCGAATGGTTTGTGTACCGCAAAATCTCTCGGAGTATTATCCGATATTCAAGGAACTTGTCCTGATGCCCCAAGGCTGGAAGGAAGTTATCATTTGGCTGGTTTGGCATACTATGCGCGCACGAATGATTTTATCTCTGGCGTGAGTGGGACCCAGACTGTCAGAACTTATGGAGTTGCGCTCGCCCCAGCGCTACCCAAAGTTGAAATTCCGGTACCCGGTAGCAGCACAAAAAAAATCACGATTTTACCCGCATGTCGTGAAAAGGGGGTGGGAACCGCTCCTAATAACGGTGCCTGTGCAATTGTGGATTTTAAAATTTTATCGCAAACAAGCACTACAACCGTTAACTCCGGCCGGCTTTATGTGAACTGGGAAGATAGTGAACAGGGCGGTGACTATGATCAGGACTTGTGGGGAATAATCGATTATTCGGTAACTGCTTCAACCGCTACGATTGGAACAGATGTGCTTATTTCCTCCGTGGGTTCCAATAAAATTGGATTTGGTTATGTGATCAGTGGGACGAATGAAAAAGACGGGCCGCACTTTCATAGTGGGATCAACAACTACGATGAGTATGAGTGTTCTTCCGGTTGCGCGGTTGGAAATAGCATGGTTTATAAAGATTGGCCTGTAGGGTCTTCGACGGATAAGTTTCTGGCTACACCGCTGTACTACGCTGCCAAATGGGGTGGGTTTAGCGAGTCTTTGGTAAAAGGTGTTATAGGATCTAGTAGTTATAATTCAAATAACCGTTTGAATTACTACACACAGGATAATGTGCTCGCAAAAATTAATAGTCTTGCAAAGCCCGAGTCTTACTATTTTGCGACTGACCCTAGAACGCTGGAGGCCTCTTTAGCGGCGGCGTTAAATGATATTGCTGCGAGTATTGGCTCCTCATCTGCAGTTGCAACCAATTCAACACGCCTTTCTGAAGGTTCCTATGTATTTCAAGCTCAATTTAATAGCGAGAACTGGAGTGGAACCCTGAATGCATTCAAATTTGATGAGAGTGGCAAATTACCTACGCTGCCTACCTTTTCAACGTCTAATTCTGCGTCTATGCCGCGCAGCGGAACTGGTCGTACTGTTTATACTTTTGACGGCAGTTCACGGAAAAACTTTGCGTGGGATCAGTTAACCACCGGTCTTGGGAGCCAGCAAGCCGCACTCCAGTTAAGCTCAGAAACAACCAATTTAAATGCACAAAAACGTGTGGATTGGCTTTTAGGTAATAGCACCCATGAAAGCAACGCTGCCGGTTTGCGCGAGCGCGGTATTGGTGACGCACGGGTTATATTGGGCGACATAGTCAACTCAAGCCCTGCCTATGTTGGTGCTTGGGATTTCAGATATCAGCGGTTACCGGTCGGTGGAAGCAGTTATCGTGAATTTGTAGAGAGCAAAAAGACAAGGATCCCGCGTGTATTTGTCGGCGCCAATGATGGAATGGTTCATGCCTTTCAGGCACCAACCAGAGATATCGCCGGCGGCGAGGTCTTCAGGGAGTTGTATGCCTATATACCCAATTTAGTGTTTCCCAAATTAGCAAAGCTCACACAACCGGATTATGGAACCAGCGCAAACCCGCATCAATTTATTGTTGACGGACCGATCAGCGTAGGGGACGTCTACATCGGAGATAGGTGGCGCACCATCATTGTGGGAACCTTGGGTGCAGGGGGTAAAGGCATCTATGCGTTAGATGTTACGGAGGAGTTAAATCCTAAGGTGTTGTGGGAGTTAAGTACCACGGATATTCCCGAGTTAGGTTATATGATGGGCAAACCGCTAATTGCGCCCATGAAAAATAATCGCTGGGCGGTAATTATGGGTAATGGGAGTGAGAGTGGTGGCTTCTCCAGCTTGCTCGTTATCGATGTCGAGCAGCCCAGAAATACGAGTTACTCCCGCGTGTTGAACACGGGGGCTGGCATTGGCTTGTCCGCGCCCGAGTTACTCCCCAATGCGGTCGGTCAGATTGAAGCAGCCTATGCCGGTGATTTAAGTGGTAACTTGTGGCGTTTTGACCTTTCCAGTGCAAGTGGTGGAAGTGCCTGGAAAAAAGATTACTTGATCTTCAAAGCGGTAGATTCCGGAGGCACTGCGCAACCTATTAGTGCCGCACCAACCTTGGGGTTAAATCCAAAGATGAATAATAAGGTGATGGTGTATTTCGGCACCGGAAAATATTTTGATTTGGGCGATAACGCGACACCCTCGTCACCGCAATACAGCTTCTATGCTGTGGCGGACACAGGGGCGTTGATAACGCGCTCAGATATGTTTGTAAAAACGCTGAGTACAAGTTATTCATCACGGGCAAGAAGCGTTGTACAAGATTCTTCAACGCCCGTGAGTGCGCCTGACTGGGCCACTAAGAAAGGGTGGTATTTGGACTTTAACGATACCGCAGGTGAACGTATTACTACGAAAGCGATTTTGTTGCAGGATCGGCTAATTTTCCCAACCTTAATTCCGTCAGGTGTTGCCTGTGAGTACGGTGGGAAAAGTTGGCTAATGCAGGTCAAGGCGGTCGGCTTGAGCAGTGCGCCCATGCCAACGTCGTCAACCACGACTATACCGGGGGCAACCCTGAATGATTATCTTGTGCTGGGCGATCTCGGCACAGGCTTCCCGCCTCTTTCAACTGGTTCCTCCTCCTCATCATCCGTTGGCAGTGATGATTGCGGTAAGGGAGCGAGCGGAAAGGCAGCGATTATTGGCAGTGGCAGTAATGCGACACTCATGAATGCTTCGACCACTTATGATTTGTGTGGCGAAGGTCGACAATCCTGGCGACAACTTCAATAAGTTTGGAAGGTGCAGATGAAAAACAGTAACGGGTTCACCTTGATTGAAGCCATGATTACCGTGGCGATTATAGGAATCATCGCAGCAATTGCTTACCCCTCATACATGGAATCTGTGCGGAAAACGAATCGTGCGGAAGCTAAAACGGAATTAATGGATATTGCACAGCGATTGCAACGCTGTTACACAGGGTTGGCTCGATTCGATGATAGGGAGAACTGCGCTGTATATAAAGACCTCGTGGATGGTGGGGTTGTGACGCGCGGTTCGGGTTTCTATAAAATTACCATAGGTGCTCTCGATGCTGAACCGACCAGAACGGCATATTTGTTAACAGCGAAGGCTATTAAAGCACCGCAAACTGCAGATACTAAAGAAGGCTGCAACGAGTTGACGTTATCCAGCAAAGGGGTTCAGCTACCAAAAGTATGTTGGTAGACTATGGTGCAGAAACGCAAAGCGGCCAAGATGGCCGCTTTTTTTATTCATCATCAAGCCCGAGCTTTTGCAGTCTGTACCTCAATGATCTAAAACTAATCCCTAAGTGTTTCGCCGCCAGTGTTTTGTTCCATCTTGCTTGCTCGAGCGCATTGCATAAAATTTCTTTTTCTACATCCTGCAGGTAATCGTCGAGTGAAGGGTACTCCGCACAGCGGGCAGGATAATCTACGATACCGTTATTACCGCGAACATTTGCTTTATTACTGGTGCTGACATAGGTTTTTTCATAGGTTTCTGGAGCAGGCGTGTCGCGCAGCTGTAAATCGTCAGCGTCAATTATGTTGGCCTCACAGAGCGTGAAGGCCCGTTCAAGAATATTTTCCAATTCGCGTACATTGCCGGGGAAATGGTAAGTCGCCAATGCCTGTTGTGCATGGGGTGAGAGTTTTGGTACAGGCATGCCAATTTCATTGGCAAGTTTATTTAATAAATGTTGAGTTAATAACGGAATATCTTCCCGGCGTTCTCGCAATGGCGCTACCGCTAGCTGAATTACATTCAAACGATAAAAAAGATCTTGTCGGAAGCGCCCTTCTTTTACTTCTGTTTCCAAATGTTTGTGGGTTGCACATAAAATTCGCACATCAGTGGAAACCTCTTCGGCTGCACCTACCGGACGTACTGTTTTTTCCTGAATTGCACGCAACAATTTAACTTGCATATCGAGCGGTAAATCTGCCACTTCATCAAAAAATAAAGTGCCGCCCTCAGCAGCTTGAAATAGCCCCACTTTGTCCTGGTGTGCGCCAGTAAAGCTGCCTTTTTTATGGCCAAAAAATTCGCTTTCCATAAGTTCACGTGGAATAGCGCCACAGTTTACGGCAATAAAAGGTTTGTTTGCACGCGGCCCCAGATCGTGAATGGAATGGGCAACAAGTTCCTTACCCGAACCCGATTCGCCACTGATGTATACAGGCGCTTGTGAACGCGCCAGTTTTTCAATGCTGCGGATTAATTCTTGGATGGCTTTTGATTCGCCTATGATCGGAGTTAGTTTGGGAACTGGTTGTGGCGTTAATTGGCTAGACTCTATGGCGGTATTCACCAGTTTACGCAGTGTGGCCAAATCTACCGGCTTGGAGATGAAATCAAATGCTCCCGCTTTCATTGATTCTATCGCTGTGTCGATGCTTCCATGCGCAGTGATTACCGCAACAGGAAGTTGCGGTTGCCGTTGTTGGATATATTCGACTATTTCCAATCCATTGCCGTCGGGCAGGCGCATGTCAGTCAGACATAAATCATAAGTATTTTCGGATAGTAGTTGTTTTGCTTGCTGAATTCCCGCAGCACTTTGGGTATCGATTTGCATTCGCCCCAGCGTAATTTCCAATAGTTCACGAATGTCTGGTTCGTCATCGATAATCAGCGCGCGTTTTGCACTCATGGTTGATTCCACTGTTAAGTCGCTTTTTCCGGGTGGGCAAGTTGTAGATGAAAACTACTTTCGCCAGCCTCAGTGCGTTTATAAGAAATAATTGCCTGGTTTGCTTCGCAGAGTTCTTTGCAAATATAAAGACCTAATCCAGAGCCGGTGTTCTCCGTAGTAAAAAATGGCTCGAACAGATGGCGGACGTTATCGTCGCTGATGCCCGGGCCAAAATCCACTACGCGAATATAGGGTTGCTGGTGACTTATGTCCACGCCAATCTCAATGCGTAAAGCGGGTTCTCCATGGCGGATACCATTATCAAACAAGTTGGTTAATACTTGCTGCAGTTGGCTGGTGTCAAACTTGGCTTTTAAGTGTATACCTGTGCTTGAATCATCATATTCGTGTTGATTGGATGTTTCGCCAATATTTTTTTCAACAACGTCAATCGCAAGTTGGTGGCCGTTATTTTTTCCGGCTTTGTAGTCAGCAACAAAACTGGGTAGCCATTGCTGCAAGTTGATCTGCTCCGGATTTGCTGCTTTGCGGCGGGAGAGCTGCAAAATGTTTTCAATAATCTGATTTACCCGTTTGCTGTGGTTATTGATAATTTCAAGTAAGCGCTGATCGCTTTGGGGCAATGTCTGCGATTCCCCCAATAGTTGGCTGGCGTGACTAATGGCACCGAGTGGATTGCGAATTTCATGCGCAATGCTGGCGGTCAAACGACCGAGGGATGCGAGTTTCAATTGCTGGGCTTGTTGGTTGAGCGAGCGTACGTCTTCCAAAAATATCAGTGTTTCTGCTGGGTTGCCTTGCTCAAGGTGAGCGAAGTTCACCTTTATTTCGGTCGTTGCCTGACCTTCAATTTTCATTTGCGGTGAGTGATTACCGGCATTATGCAGCCAGGATTGATATTTCTTATAGAGTTCGGGAAAACGATCCAGCTTGGTGGTTGAATCAGTGTTGAAGTGAGTGCCCAATAGTTTGGTAGCCGATTGATTCCACAACTCCAGCTCCATATTTTTATTTAACACCACTATGCCAGTGCGCATGCGTTCGACAATGAGCTGTGCTAGTTTCTGCAAATGAGCAGCCTGCGCTGCCTGAGTTTCCGCTTCAGCATAGGAAAGGCGAATTTTTTTGGTTAAATGCTGGAACAGCAGTGCGGTTAAAAATGCCAGGGCGCCCAGTGTACCCGAGGCAAAAATGGCTTTATTTTCCTGGGTGAGAATCAGGAATCGATAGATCCCTTCGCTAAGAACAATTAACGTAGTGATTGCCGCGAGAAAAAATGAAATGCGCTCACGCAGCATAATCCCGCCGGCCGCTATCGCCACTAGCAGCAAATATCCCAAACCACTCACCGCTCCACCGCTGGCATGCATCAGTAAACTGATGGCTACAACATCGACGAGTAATGAGCCAAACAGTTTTCTCTGGGAAGGGGAGAACTTGAGTTGCCACATGACTATTAAGGTCATGCAGTTGATTGTTGTGTAAATAGCAGAGGTGTAGAAAAAGAGGACTGGGTTGTCGCTACCCAGTACCTTGGGAGCAAACTGCGCCTCAAACATGATCAATAACAGGCTGCCCAGCAGGGTGCGGTAATAGGTGTAGATCCGCAACAGGTCATAGGGATTGTAATTGCGAATATCGTTGGGCGCGGGAGCGTTCATTGGGTGCGGTGATCCTGTCGTCGAATGGTTGTGCAAAATCCGCTTGGCTTTAGTGGCGTGGATCGCGGACAATGCGCGCCTTTGGCGAGTGTAGAAGACCTGCGGGCAAGTTGCTGAGCTACAGGTCATGAGTTACGCCTATCTCTCTTTTTTCCAGTTATTTTCAGGGCGCTTATGTTGCCATTAAAGTTGATTCTCTCCCAATTAAATACGCTGGTAGGCGATATTCCTGGTAATACCGCCAAGGTTATTGCTGAAGCGCGTGAGGCGTTGGTCGAGGGGGCTGTAGATGCGATCCTGTTTCCCGAGTTAACGCTCACCGGCTATCCCCCGGAGGACTTGCTGCTCCGGCCTAGCTTGGAGTTGCGGATCGAGCGAGCCCTGCAGCAGATTCAGGATGCAGCCTTGCCGATCTGTCTGGTGATTGGCTATCCGCGTTTTCGCGCTGGCAAGCTCTTCAATATGGCAGGTGTCATTCGGAATGGTAAGTTAATCGCTGAATATGCCAAACAATGCCTGCCCAATTATCAGGTGTTCGATGAGAAGCGCTATTTCGCTGCGGGCGATCAACCCTGCGTGTTTGATTTGAACGGTGTGCCAACCGCGCTGAGTGTTTGCGAGGATATCTGGCACCCGGAGCCCATGGCTCAGGCGAAGCTGGCCGGGGCGAAATTGATGTTAAACCTCAATGCTTCTCCCTATCATCAGGGTAAACAGTTGGAACGTGAAGCGGTAGTGGCGGCGCGCGCGCGCGAAGGTCAAATGCCAGTGATCTACACCAATCTGGTTGGTGGGCAGGATGAACTTGTCTTTGATGGTGGCTCGGTGGTAATCAATGCCAGCGGCCAAACCTGTTTCCGCGCACCGGCGTTTGACGAGGGGCAATTTCCGGTCGTATTGCATTGGGATCAACAGCAAATCTCTGTTCCGATGCAAACGCTGGAGGCTATTCCCGACAATCTTGCTGCCGTTTACAAAGCCCTGGTAGTAGGAATGCGCGATTATGTTACCAAGAACCGCTTTAAAGGCGTGGTACTCGGGTTGTCTGGCGGTATAGATTCCGCCCTGACCCTGGCGATCGCGGTAGATGCTTTAGGGGCTGATCGTGTCGAAGCGGTGATGATGCCCTTCCGCTATACCTCTGACCTGAGTAAGGATGACGCGGCAGATGAAGCGGCGCGCCTTGGTGTGCGCTACAGCTCCGTTTCCATTGAGCCTATGTACGAAGCTTTTATGGCGGCCCTGGCCGATGAGTTTGCTGGTACTAAACGCGATACCACAGAGGAAAACCTGCAGGCTCGTTGCCGCGGTGTCCTGTTGATGGCGATTTCCAACAAAAAGGGTTATCTGGTGCTGACGACAGGTAACAAGAGTGAAATGGCAGTGGGTTACTCCACGCTTTATGGCGACATGGCCGGTGGTTTTGATGCCCTGAAAGATGTGCCCAAAACCCTGGTGTTTGCGCTGTCGCATTACCGCAATGCTATCAGCCCAGTGATTCCGGAGACGGTAATCACGCGTCCGCCGTCAGCAGAGTTGGCGCCGGATCAAAAAGATGAAGATAGCCTGCCTCCTTACGACATTCTCGATCAAATCTTGGAGTTTTACGTAGAGCAGGATTTGAGCGCCGAAGCGATTATTGCGCGCGGTTTTAATCGTGAGCAGGTGGAGCGCGCCGTGCGATTGGTCGATGTCAATGAATACAAGCGTCGTCAGGCGCCTGTAGGAATTCGCATCACTCAGCGTGGCTTTGGGCGAGACAGGCGCTATCCGATCACATCTGGCTGGAAAATGGGCGATTAAGTGTTTTGAGCGTAATAAAAAAGGCCGCAATTGCGGCCTTTCTTGGCGATTGGCTTTGCTTACTCCGGGCGGGAAACCAGCGTTGAGTCTTTATATTGCGGATCGTAAATCTCGCGCGTATCAAAGCCGGTAATTTCGTCTTTGCTGAAAACACCCAGGGTTAACCAGGCCAGCACGCGTGATCTGCCATTGTTGTACATAAATTCCTGATTAAAGCTGCCGTCTTTATTCAGGGCCGGATAATCCGGGTAGTTGAGCTTCAGTATTTCCAGGGTCTCATTTGCCTGGCTATTCATTTTCAACAGGTAATACGCCTGGGTCATTACTGCCAATGCATCGGGTGTTGCTGGTGCTTGCGGGAAATTTTCCAATACATATCGGCCGCGGCCCAGTGCAGCAATATAGGCGCCGCGTTTAAAATAGTAATTAGCCACATGGATCTCATAGCGTGCCAGGTAGTTGCGCAAATAGATCATGCGCTTCTTGGCGTCGGCGGCGTAGGAACTGTCCGGGTAGCGATTGAGTAATTGGGTAAAGTTAGCGAGTGATTCACGCGCTGCGCCTGGGTCGCGTTTGGTGGTGTCCACCGGCATTACGCGCTCAAACATACCCTTGTCTTTGGTGAAGGAGCTCATGCCAAGCATGTAGTAGGCGTAGTCCACATTGCGATGTTGTGGATGCAGGCGAATAAATCGATTGGCGGTGGCAATGGCTGCATCTGGCTCATCAGAACTGTATTGCGCGTAGATAAGTTCCAGTTGGGCCTGATCGGCATAGGTGCCGAAAGGGAAGTTTTCTTCCAGCGAGTTCAGGTTTTTAATCGCGGCTTCCCACTGGCTGTTCTCAAGTTGTTTGGTGGCGGCGTTGTACAAATCCGCTTCGGTAGTGTATTCAGGCTCCTTGGAAGAGCAGGCGGTCAGCAAAACAACAGAGCTGAGCAACAAACAGGGCAGGAATCGCATAGGGTTATAAACTCTTATCTTGACAATGTAGACCCCAATTCGCGGGGCAGGGTATTTAAACACAGAGCTTGGCGGATACCAATCTGGCCGCAGCAAAAGCTCCTGATTTCCGCTGTGTTGGCGCTTGTTCAGCACAGCTTTACGTGAGGTTGTTAAATGAAAGATGTGTTTGACCTGAGTGCCCAGGTCCCGATCCAGATGAACGGCATGCGCTTCGACCAGATCGCCTCCGAGTTGTTCCCCGACTTCTCGCGCTCGCGCCTGCAGAGCTGGATCAAAGATGGCCAGTTGAAGGTCGATGGCCGCGTTGCCAAGCCCAAAGATAAATTAATCGGTGGCGAAACCCTTGAGTTGAAAGCGGAACTGGAGGCTCAGGGCGAGTGGGAGCCAGAAGAAATCCAGTTGGATATCATCCATGAAGATGATGATCTGATCATTATCAACAAACAGGCCGGTCTGGTAGTCCACCCTGCTGCGGGTAACTATACCGGCACTTTGGTAAATGCCTTGATCAACCATATTCCCGGATTGGTGAATTTGCCGCGCGCGGGCATAGTGCATCGTCTGGATAAGGAAACAACCGGTTTGATGGTAATCGCCAAAACCCTGGAGGCGCACACCGATTTGGTGGAACAGTTGGCGGATCGCACGGTAAGTCGCGAGTACGAAGCGGTAGCCGTGGGCGCAATGACCGGCGGCGGTACTGTGAATGCACCTATGGGCCGTCATCCCATCCAGCGCAAACTCATGGCGGTGTTGAGTGCGGGAGGCAAACGCGCGGTGACGCATTATCGCGTAGCCAAACGCTACCCGAGCCACACCCATATTCGCGTGAAATTGGAAACGGGGCGTACTCACCAAATTCGTGTGCACATGGCCCATATAGGTCATCCATTGGTGGGCGATCAAACCTACGGCAACCGTTTCAAAATTCCCAAAGGCGCCAACCAGCATTTGATCGATACCCTGAAAAACTTCCCGCGCCAGGCGCTGCATGCGTTTAAGTTGGGTTTGGAGCATCCGGGCACTGGTGAGTACACCGAATGGACCGCCCCTTTGCCGGAAGACTTTAAAAATCTGCTCGATGCGTTAAATACGGGGTATACCCTGGTCGATGACTGACATGAACGGATTAGTGCTTGACTGGCCAGCGCCCGCCAGTGTGAAAGCGTTTATCAGCACCCGTGTGGGCGGTTTTAGTCTGCCGCCCTATGACAGTAATAATTTCGGGTTACATGTAGGTGATGATCCACTCGCGGTAGAGAAAAATCGCGCACAACTGTGCAGGAATCTGGGTTTATTAAAAACTCCGCAATGGCTGGAACAGATTCACGGTGTAAAAGTTGTGAATGCCAAAGCCGATGGGGTAGTACGCGCAGCCGACGGCAGTTACAGCGATCAACCTGGTCAAGCCTGTTTGGTAATGACCGCCGATTGCTTGCCCATTCTGTTATGCGATAAAAAAGGCTCCCAGGTTGCTGCTCTTCACTGCGGTTGGCGCAGCCTTGCCAAGGGTATTTGCGCGCGCGGTCTGCAAAAATTCAGCGGCAATCCTGGCGATCTAATCGCCTATCTCGGCCCTGCCATCGCGCAACCGAATTTTGAGGTGGGGGTGGATGTGCTGGAAGCTTTTTTTAAAGCCGCGCGCAGCCATGAGCACCGCGAACAAATGTCAGCGGCGTTTATCTCCGCCCATCGCCCACTACATTTTTTTGCAGACATCTATGCACTGGCTCGCGCTGAACTCAACGCGCTGGGCGTTACCGCAATTTACGGCGGTGGCTATTGCACCTATGCGGAGGCGGAACGTTTTTATTCATTTCGGCGCGACAAAACCACAGGTCGCATGGCGAGCTTGATCTGGCTTGAATAAGTTTGAATCCAGATACGCAAAAAGCGTGTCTGAGCATAGGTAGCTATTTATTCTGCAACTCACACCCAGGAATCAACATGGATCTCGATCAAATTGAAAAGCTGAACGATCTCAAACAAAAAGGCCTGATTACGGAAGAGGAATACCAGCAAGCCAAAGAGCGAATTTTGGGTGGGCAAGCGCAAGCGACTGCTCAGTCTCAAGCGCAGCCGCATACCATCATGCAGACCAATAATTATGACTACGCCATGGTGTTGCACCTGACCCAGTTTTGCTCCTGGATTTTCCCCTTTCTCGGGATCATTGTGCCCTTAATTATGTGGCAGTCCAAAAAGGACGATGCTTATGTTGATCAGCAAGGTAAGGTGGTGATGAACTGGCTATTCAGTTCGGTAATCTATTCGATTATCTGCATCCCCTTATGTTTTATTTTGATTGGTTTTGTGATGTTCGCGATTCTTTTTGTCTGCTCGGTGGTTTTTACCATTATGGGCGCCATGGATGCCAACAAGGGCATCATCAAAAACTACCCTTTGACGATCAAGTTTTTTGATGTGCAGGAAACCCCGCGCCCGATAGTGGCTGCCAGCAATTGATCTAACGCAAATTCTGCTATTTCTTTTGGGGCGGGCCGCTGGGCCCGCTTGAAAATACTCCCCGCGCCCCCAGCTTTACTTCAACCGATTAGTCACATCGCGCTTGAGGTAGTCCATGCGTATCGACCGTTTAACCAATCAATTGCAAACCGCACTTTCCGATGCCCAGTCGTTGGCACTTGGGCAGGATCACAGCCAATTAGACCCAGGGCACTTATTGTTGGCCATGATTGATCAAAAGGGCGCTGGCAGTGTGCGCTTGCTATTAAGCCAGGCTGGTTTTGATGTGGCAGGTTTGCGCACCGCGTTGAATGAATACCTGGAAAATTTACCGCAAATTAAAAATCCCACCGGCGAAGTCACTATGTCGCCGGATATGGTGCGCCTGTTAAATCTCGCCGATCGTCACGCGCAAAAAGTGGGTGATAAATTTGTCTCCAGCGATTCAGTGCTGGTGGTGTTGATGACCGAATCCCAAGGCGCGGTTGCCGAGTTACTGAAAAAGCACGGTAATGCCCAGCGCCTGCAACAGGCGATACAAAAAGTGCGCGGCGGTGAAAATGTGGAGGATGCAGATTCCGAAGGCAATCGCCAGGCATTGGAAAAATACACCGTCGACTTAACGGCGCGGGCTGAAGCGGGCAAGCTGGATCCGGTGATCGGGCGCGACGATGAAATTCGCCGCACCATTCAAGTGTTGCAGCGCCGCAGCAAAAATAATCCGGTGTTAATCGGCGAGCCTGGCGTGGGTAAAACCGCGATTGTCGAAGGCCTTGCACAGCGTATTGTGAATGGTGAAGTGCCTGAAGGTTTAAAAGATAAACGTCTCTTGTCGCTTGATCTCGGCGGCTTGCTCGCTGGGGCAAAATTCCGAGGTGAGTTCGAAGAGCGGTTGAAATCTGTCATCAATGAACTTAGCAAGCAAGAAGGGCGCATTATTTTATTTATCGACGAGTTACACACCATGGTCGGCGCTGGTAAAGGTGAAGGTGCTATGGATGCGGGCAATATGCTTAAACCTGCACTCTCTCGCGGTGAATTGCATTGTGTAGGCGCTACTACGCTGGATGAATATCGCAAATACATTGAAAAAGATGCAGCATTGGAGCGCCGTTTCCAAAAAGTATTGGTGGATGAACCGAGCGAGGAAGACACCATTGCGATCCTGCGTGGTTTAAAAGAACGCTATGAAGTGCACCACGGCGTGGATATTACCGATGCAGCTATTATCGCCGCCGCAAAATTATCGCAGCGCTACATTACCGATCGCCAATTGCCAGACAAGGCGATTGATTTAATTGACGAAGCGGCTAGTCGCATCCGTATGGAGATTGATTCAAAACCGGAAGAAATGGATCGCCTTGAGCGCCGTTTAATTCAATTGAAAATTGAACGCGAAGCAGTGAAAAAAGACGAGGACGAGGCCAGCAGAAAGCGCCTGGCGAAAATTGATTTTGATATCGATAAGATCGAGCGTGAATACGGCGATCTTGAAGAGATATGGCGCGCGGAAAAAGCCGCGCTGCAAGGTTCGCACGAAATAAAAAGCCAACTGGAGCAAGCGCGCTTTGAGTTGGAAGAAAAACGTCGTAAAGGCGATTTGGCGCGTATGAGTGAATTGCAATACGGCATTATTCCGCAGTTGGAAAAGCAGCTGGATATGGCGAGCCAAGCGGAAATGATGGAAATGAAATTGCTGCGCAATAAAGTGACTGACGAAGAAATTGCCGAAGTGGTTTCCAAGTGGACAGGCATTCCTGTCTCCAAAATGCTGGAAGGCGAGCGCGAAAAATTATTGCGCATGGAAGATGCGTTGCACAAACGTGTTATCGGGCAACACGAAGCAGTCGTGGCGGTAGCGAATGCGGTGCGTCGCTCACGCGCAGGCTTGAGTGATGCCAATCGCCCCAATGGGTCATTTTTATTTCTAGGTCCAACCGGTGTGGGTAAAACCGAGTTGTGTAAATCGCTCGCCGAGTTTTTATTCGATACTACCGATGCCATGGTACGCATCGATATGTCGGAGTTTATGGAGAAACATTCGGTCGCGCGTTTGATCGGCGCGCCGCCCGGCTATGTGGGCTATGAAGAGGGTGGCTATCTCACCGAGTCGGTACGTCGTAAACCCTATTCAGTGGTGCTGCTCGATGAAGTGGAAAAAGCGCATCCGGATGTGTTCAATATTTTGTTGCAGGTGTTGGACGATGGCCGATTGACTGATGGGCAAGGACGCACAGTGGATTTTCGCAACACAGTCATTGTGATGACATCGAATTTGGGCTCGGATCGTATCCAGGAATTGGCGGAAGATAAATCCTTCGATACCGTCAGCTTTGATACTTTTGTTAGCGATGATTTAAATAATTCGCTCAACAATGAGAATCGCTACAACGCCATGAAAGATGCGGTGATGGAAGTGGTCGGTGGGCATTTTCGCCCGGAATTTATCAACCGTATTGATGAAGTGGTGGTGTTCCACCCGCTGGGACGCGAGCAAATTCGCGGTATTGCCGATATCCAATTGGAGTTGCTGCGCAAACGCCTAGCGGAACGTGAGCTGACCCTGGAACTGGACAATCATGTAATGGATAAATTGGCGAGTGTTGGTTTTGATCCTGTGTATGGCGCCCGTCCATTAAAACGTGCGATACAACAGATGATTGAGAACCCGCTGGCGCAGGATATTCTGGCCGGTAAATTTATGCCTGGTTCAATTATTTACGGCAAGTTGCTGGGCGAAAAAATTGTGTTTGATCCTAAACGACTCAACTAATTAATTGCAGGCGAGAAAGAAATGACGGCCAGAGATGGCCGTTTTTTTTGAAGGGAAAAGTAAGCTGTTAACAAGCTTGATTAGCGATTAACTGAAAGATATTTTTTTGTTTATCTTTTTCTTCTTCGCTCATTATTACGCTTTCGCCTTTTTCATTCTTCATTTTAATGGGGGCACCTGAGTTGAGGATGTCCAGGTTTTCCTGGGCTTTGCTGCAACGGTCAGGGTCTTTTAGCGAAGCGGTATCGGTAGTTGCGGGTACGCCGGGCTGAGGCGTCGCTTGCGTATTAGTGCTCGGCATGGGAGTGGGTTCGCTATGGCCGGTACGGGTTTTTATCAGTTTTGCTTGAACATCTTTCGGCGGGTGCTCGCCATAATGGATCACCCCTTTACTGTCTGTCCAAGTGTAGACTTTCCCACCTTTGGCGGCGCAAGTCAGGCTAATACTGGCTAACAAAATGCCGGAAATCATTAAAACGCGTGAGAACTTCATGAAGCTTGCCTTTGGATATTGCTGTTGAATCAACCAACTATAGACCTTATGGCGCCTGGACGAAACTGCGGCGCGCAAATCTGTGAGCAAGTGCAAAGGCTATTTTCAGATGGTTTGTGGTCGATTTTTCCCCTTGTGGTTAATAAACAGTTAAAAAATGAACAAAAACTGGCTAATTTCTTGACTTTACTCGATATCTTGGGAGAATTGCCACTCCGCTAGATGGCTCGCAGTTGCCCCTAAGCTTGGGCGTTTCACTGCTTCCCGCCAAGTCACCCTCTTGGCGACCCATCTAATGGCGATGTTCCTACCAGAACATCACCTTAGAAAACCGCTGTTTACCTGCACGGTTTTCGCTGATCCGATCCTGACCTTGCCGGGTTTTGATCGTGGATCATTCACGGCGTTGGCCTGCCCTAAGTGCCGGCGCTTTCCAGTGTGATCATTGCCATTGTCCTTTTTTCATATTGCGGCAAAGACGCACACGCATCATTTGCGATTCACATCCTAAAAGGGGAATTATTGTGGAAATGCTTTCCGGCGGAGATATGCTCATCCGCGCCCTGAAAGACGAAGGTGTTGAGTACCTGTTCGGCTATCCAGGCGGCGCTGCCCTGCATATTTACGATGCCATCTTTCGTCAAAACGACGTTAAACACATTCT
>JAGKXA010000136.1 GCA_021151615.1 Cellvibrionaceae bacterium
CATGGTGGTTTGGCCGGTGACGCCCAATGTCCCACCTACCGTGGCGTTACCAGTATTGGTCCATGTACCTGAGTTGGTGATGTTGCCCGTATTGCTGACGCCATTGGTCCTTGTTTGGCCCCCTATGGTTGCCACGCCAGTATTGTTTAAGGTGGTGGAACCTAGTTGGTTGATATTCGTCACGTTTTGTCCCGCCATGTCCCATGGACCAGTTGGTTTGGCAGTGCCATCGCGGCGGGCGAATTGCAGGAGGCCGGCTGATACCTGCAGCGCGTCGGACGAGCCGTAGCCGGATCGCATGCATAAAATGCCGGAAATCGGGTTGCCGTTCGCACCTAAAACAGGATTGGATTCAGCCCAACCACCGTTAAAACCGGTGATAACGCCAGGCGTGGCAGCGTTGCTATAGCCGCTGTTGCCGCCAGCACGGGCGATGGATGTGCCTAGCAAAGGCGTATCTAAACGGCCATTGCTGGGATTGGTGATGGGCGTAGTCAGGCAAGTCAAACCTTTGGTATCCATTTCGGTCAAAGAATCCGCAATCAAAAATGGTTGCACGCTCAATACATAACCGCCGCCATATAAATTATTAGGGGAAAAATTCACCAGTAATTTTCTCTCTATCAATTCAGCCACCGTCGGTGCTAGCGGATTCGCCACGTTTTGTATCGCTTGTACAGGTTGTGATGTTAACTCACGGAAATACTTGGTTTGATAATTTCCCAATGCCGCGCTTAACACAATTAAATCATCGGCTTGTGCGGTTGCGATTTCTTCACTCAAGGTACGGATTTCTTTCCACATTCCGATTGTCGCCATCACCATTGCGACTGTCATCGCAAGTGATAATTGCAACAGTAAAAAACCTGCTGCAAGTTTTCTTTGCATGAAAGGGGGTGAATTCATCAGATGATACGCAATCAAATATTTAACCGATATCGTCCATTAATCTCCGTCGTTCCCGCGGGTTTAGGCGGGAATCCAGCGTCTTTTGTTGTTCACTGCTAAACGCCACTGGATCCCCGACTAAAACACTCGGGGACGACGAGTTTAAGTTTTCCTGTATTACCATCGTTTTCGATGAAATGACGTATTTTTAAGACTTACCGATGTCGTAAGTAATGCTGTTGGCCCCCGTTCCGCAAGCACTAGCCAAGGTGGAATTGTTGATTACAGCACCATCGTCTTTCACCAAGGTACCAGCACCTACGGTGCCGCTATTCGCACTATCGACGTACACGCGGCGCAGCATTTTTGCCACGCCTTGCACCACTTCGATACATTCGGCATGCGGTACGCTTCTGGATACCAGGCGGACGATGTCATCCGTCGTCGTCAATGTTGCCACTGTCACCGTCACCCCCCCACCCCACTGATTGGTGGCGGTGGACGTGCCGGAAGTAGGAATAGTGACGCGATTTTCGGGAAATACATTGGAGCGTGCCAGCGTATCAAGCGTGACGCCGTTGTAGGTGGAGCTGTTTTTAGAATTTTTCTTGATATTCATGATGACGGTTGGCAACTCGCTCAGTTCACTGACTGAATTCAAGCTGGAAAACAATTGTGGTGCGGCGACCAAGCCTAAGCCTAGCAAGCCAAATACCACCACTAACACCACGCTTAGCTCAACCAAGCTAAACCCTTTTTGCCAAGTTCTCAATATTGACGATTTTTTCATGTTCTTCCCTTTTTTATGATTGAAAAATAAATTTCTAACGCGCTTGATACATCTGGTTTTTCTTCTCTACTTGAATCTTGCTAATCGTCATAAATGTCCCGGTCACCATGGTCATCAAAAACACGCCGCAAAACACAATGAGCACGCCATTCAACCCCTTGGCTGAACGCGTGACCAGGACCGTAGATTTGTCGATCGATTTCAAACCCACTTTGGACAAAGCGGCTTGAAAATCAGAACGCTCGCCAAAATCCATCACGCGATCGGTTAAACGACGGCCAAAAATGCCGGTGTCAAATGCCCGCCCGGGGTTTTCTGCCTCGGTGTATAAGCGCTCTTTGATTTGCTCGGCATGCCATTTAATCCACGCATTGCCATGCTCGCTCAAGGTATTCAAGGCTTCACGCAAGCCGACGTCGTTTTCCATCAACGCCGCCAGCGAAACCAAAAAAAGACTGCCGGTGTAATCGCGATACACCATATAAGGCGGCAAATAGCGATCCGCCCAGCCGCGTGCTTTGCCAGTCCAGCGTGAGAACGAACCGATCATCAGCACCATCGCTGCGATCAATCCCAACAACATCCACACGCCATAATGAGAAGTAAACGTCGCAATGTGATACACCAACTTACCCAGCGGCGGCCATTTGGCTGGCTCTAACATCTTGCTCAATAGCGGTACCAGCAAATACGAAAATGCCGCTAGCATGCCGGCAAATGCCAACAACAAAATCGCTGGCATCGCCAGCGCCCCGACGATGGCGCCCGTCATTTTTTTAGACGCGACAATCGCTAGCGATAAAAAGCGCAAACCCTTGATCAAACTATTAGCAGAGTCAGAGGAATACAAAATCATCTGATCCAACTTGGGCACCGTGTCACCAATCGCCGCTACAAATGCGCGATCTTCCATGCGCTTGGCCCATAAGTTGAACAAGCTGGCCATGACATCGTTGCGCTCCTCGGCGCGGGTGGCGTCTTTTCTAATGATGCTCAAGGGCTCGCCATCGTCTTCCAGCGATTCGGCCAAGTCCTCGTAATAGTCTTCGCGTGAAAAGCGGAAGGAAAACTTTGCCGCTGCTAGCGATATTTTTTCAGTGAATTCGGAGGAGTTCATTGGTGGTTCCTTATGTCTCTCATTCGTCGCTCCCGCGAAGGCGGGAGCCCAGTGACTTTTGCGGCTTTAAAGACACTGGATCCACGACTAAAACACTCGGGGATGACGGTGCTAGGTGCTGAGAACTTAGTACGTACCATCAATTTTCATCCCCAAAACATCGTGCACCTCAAACGGTGCGAAAGTCCGCTCCAAATCCAACGGATCAATCAAGCCTTGATGGACTTTGTACAAACCGTGTTCCAACGCGGTTTTGCCATTGCAATCTGATTCGGTGAAACGTGCGGTACGGCTGCTGCGCCAATAATCTTCTGCTTCGCCATCTTTACCTTCCCGAATCAAACGCCGGTATTCGTGATCAGGCAAAATGACTTCGGCCACAACGGTTCTGCCTTTGACGCCTTTATTTTTGCAGCATGGGCAGCCAGCTGGTTTTTTGACAAACATAGTCGAGATATCCATCTCAAATTTTTCCCGCAAAATCGTCTGCACATTCATTGGTAAATGCTCAGCAGCGGGTAATTTGCAATCGGGACATAGCAAAGGCACCAGCTGCTGGAACACGATGGCGGATAAAAAATCGCGTGCGCTTAGGGTTTGGCGGTTCATGCCCATTTCTTCGCTGGTCAACCGTTCAACTACGGCGGTTGCGTTGGATGCGTGGAGGGAACTCATCACGCCGTGCCCTGATTGCACCATGAGTTTCAATAAGGATAAGGACTCTCTATCCCGCACCTCGCCCACTAAAATCATGTCTGGATCGCCGCGCAAGACCATGCGCATGGCGGGGATGAAGGGGTTGAAATCTGACGGATCGGTAATGCTGCGCTGGAGCGAAATTTGCGACACACCGAACATTTTGTATTCGGCAGGATCTTCGATCGAATACGCCAAATTTTCCAAACGATTGGGCACCATCATCATCAAGGTTTTCAGCAAGGTGGATTTACCCGCACCAGCAGGGCCGACTACAAAAATCACGCCGACCGTATGCCGAACGGCCAGATTCAACAAATGACAATGCGATGGCGCGTAGCCAGATTGCTCCAGCGTTTTGACTTCCGCATCCGGATTTTCTTGCAGCAAGACCCGAAAAATCACATGTACACCACCGGCAATCGGCGTGCTTTGCCAGCGCAATTTGTAATCCTGCCCATCGACGCGAAGTGGAATTCGGCACGACTGCATGGCTTTGATATTGAAAGTCGGCTCGCTGCGCGTGCCCTCTTCCGCTAAATTGGTATACGCCGCGCCGACTGCATCCAACATGTCGGAAAACGGCATCCGGTCGATGAAAGTGATCTTGCCGTCTAAGCGAAACAGCACAGCACCAGAATTGCTGTCTTTTTTGATCACCAAATGCACGTCGGAGGCATTTTGCCGGCAGGCCATGGACAAATATTGTTTAAATAGGACGATGGTGTCAGCGACTTGGCCGGCTTTGCGATCGGCCTTTGTCTTGGCGCGCTTTTCTAGACCCAACGATTTGTCGTGCAGCATCGACAAAACCGAAGGCAACACCAATACCGAATCAATCGCCACGGTATTCAATGTGACCTGGCGAATTCTTTGCAGCAACGATAAATGGTCGGCCTGGTTGTAGGCTTGGGGTGTGACAAAGATCACGATGCAACCAGTGCAATTCACCGCAGCAATATTTTTACGCACTTGCTCACCCAGCTCAAACGACTTGCCTGGCAGAGTCAACACTTCCTTATATTCAGGCAAACGGGCGACGTCGTTGATGATGTCTTGATCAGCATGCAGCGGGTTTTCCAATTCCGGCATCAAGTGCGCCTGCGCATCGCTGCCAGCTTCTTCAGGTAGCAAAGTGGAATGGCGTGGCCGCAGCAGGCGGGTGAGAAAATGGCGCATTATTTCAAAGCTGGTAGAGGTGGCACAGGCAATACCATAGAAGAGACTGAAAAATCGCCACCACTTTTGGTATTGGGATTGGTGTTGCCCACTTTTGCAGAAGCGCTCGACTCAGCAGACAAGTAAATATCTTTGCAACCCACATTTTTCCGCTTAGCAGAAGTACGGCACATGCGTGCCATTCGAGGCGTTAATTTGTCGATATGCCAGCCGCCGATTTCAGTTTTTCCTTGCAATGAAAACGTCACCAGCACGTTATTCAACAAAAAATCCGCTTTGACATCGTTTTCAATACCGTAATGACCGACGAATATCAAGTCATCGCTACGCGCAGACACAGGAATCGGTGCCAGCATGATGTCTTTGCCACGTCCAATGCCAGCAGCACCGCCACCCTTGCCTTCCACTTCACGCTGTTTGGCTTCCAGTTCAGCACGAGCAATTTTTGCTTGCAGCTCAGTGGCTTCTTTGACGGTAAAGATGGATTCAGCCCATGCAGCCGTCATGCTAGTAGAAATGCCAAGCATAAAAACACAAAGCATGGTGATCGCTTTGTCAACTAATTTACCCAAGCAAGCAAGGCAATTTTTGTTATTTTTTAACATAGTATTTTCCTTGGCAAAACAAGCTAAAAGCACCTGGAACAAAACTCACTTCCAACGATTCCAACGTCATGTTTTCTGGCAATTCCTGCAACATATCGGCTTGATGAAACAAACCACGTGCCTCCCATTCGCCCACATTGACTGCATTGTTCAAGCGGCTTTCATCCATAGACGTTGGTATCGCTAATACATTTTGCGTTGGCTTACGGGTGATTAATGGATACAGGCCCGTCATGCGCTGATTTCTGTCGTCTTGGTTGAATTCAAACTCCGCCTGCTTGGGCAAGGTTTCTGCCTTTAATCCCTTCATTTCCTTGGGCAAATGAAAAGCCAGTGTGGCGCTGATGGTTTTGAGGTCTTTTTGATATTGCACATTCTGTAAATTAGGCTGCGTAGAAAGCGCTTCTTTAAACGAATGAAAACTGCCTCCCGTAATAATTTTCCAGGTCACGTCACACGAACCAGGTTTGCATTTCATGGACGATAGCGACCAACCCGCATGAAAAAGTTCCATGCCATTGATGGTATCCAGCAAATGCGGTGCGACTTTACGCGCTGGATAACCGGCTTCTGCCAGTGTTCTAGGCAAAGATTCTTGATACCAGCGATTTGGATCGGTTTCCTGCTGTGTGATGGAAGATGGTTTTCTGCTTTGCTTTTTCCACACGCCATACCCAGCGTAGGCAGCCAATAAGCTGGCTAGCAATACGACGACAATAAGGATGGTGGAAACGGGAAAACGCGTGGGTGTCAGCACGGCTTCTTGCAAAGTTTTGCGCGACGCCACCAACAATTCCTGCAAGGACAAATTACTAGGCGCTTCCACGCCATCAAAAGTCATATTGCCGTACAACTTAAGCGCAACGTCCTGCCGTCCCTGCCGTAGGCGCATGAATTGCGTCAATAACTGCTGTACGTGATTCGCGGTACCACAACTGTCATAACCAGGCATCGGCACGCCATCCAAGATGCCGATAAACACACACAAATCATCGGGAAAACGGTAAATGAACATCGCGTTCGGCGTTGGCACGACGCGTGCAAATAACACGGCGGCAGACAATGTTTTGCCCTTGACGCTTTGGATGCGTTTTTTATTTCGGATATTGTGGGCTGGATTGTTTTCAACTTCGCTACCACCACCCCCACCTTCTTTATCCTTGCCGCTTTTATCCTTACTATTCCCCAGCAAGCCGACCATGGCTTTACTATTTGCATTGCGCTGAAAAATCGTCACACACTGCGCCTGATTATCCCGAACCAGCTTGTTCACCTCATGCGCTTGTTTTCCCACCCCGGGCAAGGTGGACCAATGCAAGCCAAATGCCAACTGCGCTTTGCCAACATGAATAATGTGCGCCCTTGCGTGCATGCTTTACACCCCACCAACCACGGTTGGCGTGATAATCAAAATGACCTTGTCGCGCTGCCGTGTGCCGACGTAGGAACCGCCTAAGCCTATGGTATCGGTGATGCCGTTTTGGTCGTATTTGGCTCGCTCCAACTCAAACCCTGTCAGCACCAACGATTGGCCGGATTGCAAAGTCGCCACATTGACTGCCGTCACGCTGGAGATTTCTGGCGTTTGGATACTCTGTAACGTCGCGCCCTGACCAGTTGAGACGATACCGATTTTTTGCAGTTCTGAAGAGTCCACCGACACCTTCAACAAAATGGCGTTATTGTCCAAAATCGTCGGCAACACATTCGCCACAAAACCCGTGGTCAAAATACCAGGCTCCAAACCAGGCAAGCTGGAACTACCGCCCGTTGTACTCGAACCTGGCGTCGTACGTGCCAAATACGAAATTTGATTGGTAATCGCCAGCGGTGCCGACGTGCGGTTCATCGTCACCGTGCCGACGGATCGATTGGTATTGACGTTGCCGAATTGTTTGAGCAAGCGCACCATCGCCTGTGTACCGGTGAGTTTTTGCGTCACCGAGTTGTCACCAACCACTGGGGCCAGAATGGCGGAACCAATACTACCCGCACCCACCGAGGTCAAGGTGGCTGGCGATGCCATGGAAATGCTCCACTGCGGCACTAGGTTTTCCAGTTTTTGAAAAATGACATTCCAATCCAAGCCAGTTTCGTTGTCATCTTTACGCGAGAGGCTGATTAACTCCATCCGTACCGCAACCTGGCGACCACCCATGCTGTTGCTGCGGTCAATGATTTTTTCCACCATATCCACCACATCTGGCGTATCGGTAATCGTGACCGTACCTTGCGCTTCTGACACATAAAACCGGTCAGGACGAGAAATGCGCGACAGGGTTTCTTTCAGCCCATTCCAAACCGACCAACTGGAATTACTGGTGACTTGTCCGGTGGAGGAGAAATTGCTGCCATTGGTACTCCCCGCCTTACCAACGCTGGTATTGAAACTGGCATCGCCCGGCACGGCGTGGACGACAAACGTTTTGGTGAGGTAGCGATAAAAGACGATGGACTCTTTTTGGTATTCCCAATAAATCCCCAGCCGCGTCGCAATCAAATTCAGCAAATCAGGAAATGGACCATAAAAATCGGTAATTTCTACGTCCTCCGCCCCATTGCTGGAAAAAGTTGCCACTGGTGAACGAGACAAAGGAGAAACCAGCGGTGGTATAGGATCAATTTGCCCCGCTTGCCCATGGGCCACGGGCGCTGCGGAACCGATACCATGCAACGGTGTAAACACATCCGGTTTGATTCGCACTGGGATGCCATATATCTTGGTGATGCGCTCAGCAATCGTGCGTAGATTGGTACGACCAGGGAATCCATAATTCACTTTTTTGGAAAACAGAGCCGGCAGCAAATCCTGCTCGCCAAGCGGCAAGGATTGCGTTCCGATGTAAGGCCGGCCCTTGATTTTCAGGGTAAACATTTCATTCACCACGCTTTCATTCGAAAGCGCCTGTTTTTCATCAATCTCCCGCTCCAACAACTCGCCCCTTTTTTGCACCGCTGCTTGATGTGCTTCTATATACGCACAACCTGAAAGCAGGCTTGATATGCCAATGAATATGAAAATGAAGGATAAAACCAGGAAATTATTTTTCATTTTTTGCCTTGTGTTTTTATGCTTAACGTCATTCCAGCTAGTTGGGAGCGAGTACATTTTCCTGCTAAGTAGGGTGTCAATAAGCGAAGCGCATTGCACCTTGATCGAAGGCCACCATGCGGCGCAATGCGCTTCGCTTATTGACGCCCTACAAGGTCAGGTAAACATTTTCGGATTAACTATTCTTCACACTTCTTAATCTCACCACGCCGCAAGATACGTACCACTTTGTTATCTTCGTATTGGCAATTCACCAGCGGATAATCGCTACCGCGCAAGGAACGCATCAATTTATCCACGGCAACCTCAAACGAGCCAACAAACGTGGCATCAAAAGCAACCGGCACTTTGCGCGGCACTTCCCAGGCAATATTCCAACCCGCAGCTGCACCCCATCGTTCTAATACAGCACGTATTGTTTTGTCATCTTTGCGCACACTCCATTCCTGAAGGGAAGATGGCAAATGAGCGGATGAAGTAGCCCAGGAAACCGATTTGCTTTCCATTGTTTTTACAGTGCTTTTATTCGATGCTGGTATGGTTTCTAGATTGCTGATCACCACCATTAAATCTTCGGTATGACAGTTTTTTTTCGAGCCCAAACTTTCATATTGGCCTGTGGTTTTGTTTTGTACGCAAGCAATCGCTGCTTGTGCGGGGGACGCATAATGCGTCGCAACAACTGCAAGTAGCATGCACAACATGCATTGAAAGATAAATTTAAAAATAAATTTAGAAACAATCATGCGTCACCTTTTGCAATGCTCTTAGCATTCACAGGCCTGATAAAAACTACCTTACGCGTGACATTCACCGTTACATCCAGACCAACTGCCATTGCGCCTTTGCTCAATGCTTCAATCCAATGCGTAGCAGATTCCGCATAGCGCACACGGGTATCGGATTGGATTCCGGCATCAACAAATACTTTGTAATCTGCCGGTACTTGTTTTTCGATGATGTCAGCCAAGGTAGTTTGAAATGGTGTAACCGCGATGTTTTTTTTGTACATATTGGCATTTACGTCCAAACCAACGGCTGTCAATCCTTTGCCTAACGCTTCTAGCCAAGGCAAAGAAGCGTCATAACTAATCAGAGTTTTAGGATCAATTTCATTGGCAATCGAAATACCGTAATCATCTGGAACATATTTCGCCAACGCCTGCTGGATGCTGATGCGGGATGATGTAGTTGTTGGAGCAATAGGCAAAAAGGCCTCTGTATTGGTTGTGTTGACCGTATTTGCTGCATTAACTGCATGCAATGCATGATTCGTACCAGCTTTGCTCTTTTTGATGACCACTATCCGTTTAAACAAATTGGTTTGCATTTCTAGACCTACACCAGCCAAACCTTTACTCAACGCCTCCGTCCACGGTAATAAAGTGTCATATAGGATTTCGGTGCTGAGATCGACACCATCACTTTTAAATTGATAATTAGCCGGAAAGTACAGTTCCAGTGCCTGGTGTAAAGGGATGCGTGACAACGTATTCGTTGAATCCGCACTTTGCGTTATTGCTGTCATTGTGGTGGCGCGTACCGGCACTTCCTGCGCAAAACTTATTGGCGTTAAACCGACACAAAGCACAGCCAAAATCACACTCACCCATGCTTGGCTACGATGCCACAAACCACAAACCCGTCTTAATTTTTCTTGGACCACGATGCTCCCATCCTATTTTTATTAACAAGCCTGCAATGCAAACATGGAAAAATTAAAAAATACACCACACTCCTTTCCCTTTGGTAAGAGAAAGGAAGTTTGTTGATTAGGCGCAATAATTTTGAATACAGAACAATCAAATACGTCGTTCCTGCAGGATTGCTCGTGGAGCGACGGGGGTAAATCGACCATCAATCAGAATCGATAACTGACACCTATCCGTGCGACAGGATAAATTTTGAAGTCATTTGCTTTATCGGTTAACAAGACGTTCTCAGCCGCCACGTCAGTCGCTAATTGCGCACAAACTGAACTGGGTGCAGTACAACCCGTGTTGGTCAATGTAGTGCTAGGAGAGCCCTGCAGCAAGACACCTAAATCCGCTGTAAACCCCCAACCTTTTTCCTGCTTAGCAAGCGCATTACCCCAACCTATTCCAAGATACGGGGCTGCTTTTTTGAAATCGATAGTGCCATTAATCTGCCCGGCGCTCGCAGCGTTGTAGGTATGTCCCTGAATGGTGTAAGTGCCTGCCGCATTGGATTTAGCAACTGCATCAATTTTGTTATTGTTAAACGTCACGCCCCCCGTAACGCGGAAAGCGCTGCCATTGACGTACCAATCCAACAGAGCATCAAACGTACCCAACTTCATTTTGATGTCGTAATCGACATCCGATGTACTACCAGAGCGTGAATAATCCAGATAATTAAAACCCAAACGTGCATTGACGTTTTCCATGGCAGGTACGGTGAGATGTAATCCCACACCCGTGGTTCCTAAGGTGGTAGACAAGGCAGCATCACTTGCTTGCGACATCATCGGCACGGCGATTAACACCGTAGAAACAGCAACGCTTGATAGGGTGGTCAACAGTTTTTTTCTCATTATTACGCTCCGATTTACCTTCTAGTTCAATTAATAGGGTTTTAAATCATAACAAAATCAATCATTAAATCTAATTTAAATCATTAATAAATCTTTCCCAAATAAGATTTAAATCAAATTGCGACAAATTAAAACCAGTCACAAAAAATCGAGACCAAAACATTCAAACAATCGAAAATAACGGCATTACTTCTGTCCACCTCTCACTACTTGAGCCGCCTTATTTTTCCCCCTCAACTCAGCGATCAGTGGATGCACCAATTCGATTTCAACGCGACGGTTAAATGCCTTGCCTTCAGACGTCAAATTAGACGCAGAATCATCACCATCCTCTTGTGCGAAAACCTTGATCTTTTCCGATGGGATACCGTTATTCATTAAAAATTGCCTTGTATCCAATGCACGACTAAGCGCAACTTTTGTATTGATCTGTCCACTGACAGCTGCGTCGGTATAACCACGCACAACAATCTGTTGGGCAATCCGAGCAGAAGAAAGCAGGATTTTTTCAACTTCTGGATTGGGTTTAAACAACACACTAGCTGGCGCAAAATGGACTTGTAGGCTAGCTGCTGAAGCCGTCACAAAACGTTCTTCCATTGTGTCGACACGCGCATTGAGATTGTTTGAATTTAATTTGTTACTTTTTGATTGAGATTGATGACTCTTTTTACGAATGCTGACACTAGTCTGGCGCATTGCTTGTAGTTGCTTTTCTGACAAAACAAGCAATTGTTCAATCAAAGCAACATCGTTGTCAGATGGCCTAGTGGCAACAGGTGGCTTAACCGGAAAAAGTTTAGCCACTGCAACAGCTGGCTTCGCAAGCAAAACCGGCGTTTTAGTTGACTTAGCAACACTCATCAACGGCGTAGTAGCCACAAAACTCGCTAATTGATGATTGACACGCACATTGAAATTATCCAAACGACGTGCAAGACGATATAGCTGACCTATCTTTTCGTAAGTGACAAATGCACCCACCTCATCCGTCACCAGCAACGAAGGGGATGAAGAAGTGTCCAGCTCAAGAAACGTACGATTACCATACACATACGCACGCATATTCTCGACCGTACCCGTCATGATGTAATCCGCACTAACACGACGCGCCACGCACACCTCTTCTGGCGGCATAAACGTCGTACAAGCCGACAAAAATGCAGTAAAGGTGATCAAAAACAATACGCGCACCACTTTCATCTGGGATATTCCCTTTCTTCTAGGC
>JAGKXA010000374.1 GCA_021151615.1 Cellvibrionaceae bacterium
CTACTTGAGTAACACCAGCTGCTTTAGCGCGCTCTGCAATCAGAGCACCGACAGCTTTTGCTGCATCAGCGTTGCCAGTTTTGCCACTGCGTAAATCTTTATCCAGAGTAGAAGCGCTTGCCAATACTTTCGCACCGTCGCCAGAGATCAGCTGTGCATAAATATGACGAGGAGTACGATGGATAGATAAACGCGTAACACCTAATTCACGAATCTTGGCGCGGGCACGGCGTGCACGGCGAAGACGGGTTTGCTTCTTATCGCTCATATCCTAGCCCTACTTCTTCTTAGCTTCTTTACGCAGTACTACTTCGTCCGAATAACGAATACCTTTGCCTTTGTACGGCTCTGGCTCACGATATGCACGGATTTCAGCGGCGACCTGGCCAAGCAATTGCTTGTCAGTGCCCTTCAGTACTATTTCGGTCTGACTTGGGGTTTCTACGGTAACGCCTGCAGGGAGAACGTAATTAACCGGATGAGAAAGACCCACAGACAGGTTTACAGTATTGCCTTCTGCTTTAACACGATAACCAACGCCAACCAGAGTTAGCTTCTTTTCGAAGCCCTGGGTAACACCGCGAACCATGTTATTGACTAGCGCACGGGTAGTGCCTGCTAGCGCATCTGACTGCTTGGCACCATCGCGCGGAGCAAAGGTAAGTACGTTATTATCGTGCTTAACTTCTACGCTCGCGTGAACTTGCAGCGCCAATGTACCTTTGCTGCCTTTAACGGACAGAGACTGACCGTTAAGAGTGACAGTCACTGCAGCAGGTACTTCAACCGGACTTTTTGCAACTCGTGACATGACGATTTCCCAATTAGAATACTGTGCAGAGGACTTCGCCACCTACGCCAGCGGCGCGTGCAGCACGATCAGTCATTACACCTTTACTGGTAGAAACAATTGCGATACCCAAACCACCGCGAACGGTTGGCAGCGCTGCTTTACCAGCATAATTACGCAAGCCAGGACGGCTCACACGGTCAAGCTCAACAATTACTGGCTTACCTTCAAAGTATTTCAGGTCAACAGTCAGCTCTTGCTTAGCGCCTTCACTGATTGAAAAACCATTAATGTAACCCTCATCAGAGAGTACTTTCGCCACGCTTACTTTCAATTTTGAAGAAGGCATGGTTACAGCTGCTTTACCCACGTTTTGCGCGTTGCGAATACGGGTCAGCATATCTGCCATTGGATCTTGCATGCTCATCAGATTCTGCTCCTAAAATTAAGCCGAGGCTTACCAGCTGGCCTTAACCAAGCCGGGGACATCACCACGCATGGCTGCTTCGCGCAACTTGTGACGGCACAGGCCGAATTTGCGGTAAACACCATGAGGACGACCAGTCACGCGGCAACGATTACGTTGACGAGATGCGCTGGCATCGCGAGGCATTTTTTGCAGTTTGATTTGCGCTTCCCATACTTGCTCTTCAGTAGATGAAGGGCTAACGATAGTCGCTTTCAACTCTGCGCGCTTGGCAGCAAATTTTTTCACGGTTTCTGCACGTTTAACTTCGCGTGCAATCATAGATTTTTTAGCCATGACGTCACCTTAACCTTTGAAAGGGAAGTTAAATGCTTTCAACAGTGCGCGACCTTCTTCGTCGGTGCGAGCAGTAGTGGTGATACAAATATCCAAACCACGCAAACGATCTACTTTGTCGTAGTCGATTTCCGGGAAAATAATTTGTTCAGTCACACCCATTGAAAAGTTACCGCGTCCATCAAATTGCTTTGGACTAATACCACGGAAATCGCGAATACGCGGAATTGCGATAGTAATCAGACGATCTAAAAATTCGTACATACGATCTGAACGCAGAGTTACTTTGCAACCAATTGGCCAATCTTCACGGATTTTAAAACCCGCAATGGATTTGCGCGCATTGGTAACAACCACTTTCTGACCAGCAATTTTCACCAGATCGTTAACGGCGTTATCAAGAATTTTCTTGTCGCCAGTTGCTTCGCCAACACCCATGTTCAGAGTGATTTTGGTAATGCGTGGAACTTCCATCACATTTGCCAAGCCCAACTCAGCTTTGAGTTTAGGGGCGAGTTCTTTAACGTAAAGCTCTTTTAACCTAGCCATGTTTCATTACGCCCCTAGGGTTTCGCCATTGGATTTGAAAACGCGAACCTTGTCGCCATTCTCAAGCACTTTGAAACCTACGCGGTCAGCTTTCTTTGTTGCCGGATTGTAAATAGCAACATTTGAAG
>JAGKXA010000375.1 GCA_021151615.1 Cellvibrionaceae bacterium
CTGCCATCATTATTGTAATCAATTGACTCCAATTTTATTGATGTGTCATTTTCGAAATAATCAATATTTGTATATGCCAACGCTCCAACATTATTGGTAAAATTTACTTTGGCAAGATTTCCACCGGATGGCGTACCCTTGTAGCCATATTCAATATATCGAGTACTGCCAGATGCTCTAACCCAAACTAAATCCTGTGCGCCATCTCCATTAATATCCATAAACTTATGCGTTCTGAAAGAGTTGGCAGAAGGGAGTTTATTGAACCACAGCGCTGAAGTTGAAAATCCTTTTGAAGCTGTGGCCCAGGTAAATAATGTTGGTTTATAACAACTGGATTCGCTTTCGCCTGTACACTCGGTTGCAGTAAATAATCGGCTTTGGCCTGAGGAATTATAGAGGTAAGTAAAAGCATACCGTCTGACTAGCATTTCTCCGGTGGAAATAGTGTTGAAAGTTTTGATTGCAGATAGTCTTTTTGTTTGCTTTACAAAAAACTCGCCACCCATTGTTGATGAAGCGGTGTGAATAAAACTTGTTGTGGTGTCGGTGCGATCTTCATAAATAAAACTGATTCTTGCTGCAGGGGTAGTGCTTGATCTTGCGGTTGGATAGGCGTAGCTAATAGACGATAAGCGTGGGCCTGTCTGGTTGTCTCCTTCATAAGTGTAATCAATTCGGTTGCCTACACTGTCTTCAAATTGACTGAGTGACCATGCGAAGGTTGCAAACAAGCCGGAAATTTTGGCATTGGTTGTTTTTCCATAACTGGATGTGGAGCCGTCTTTTGCTTTGACTTCAAAGTAATCGGGGTTCCCCGTTGTGCCGCCTATTGCGGTTACTTGCGAGAAATTGTCCACCTCCATTTTGTATGTACTGCCTGGAGCGCCATAAGTCCCATTGAATAGTTTTAAGCGCTGGCCGTTTAAACAAAACCTGTCTTCAACGCCCCAGGTAATTGGTTTTGTTGCTCTGTCCTGTAACAGGGTTTGGCGGCAACGGGTAATTGAGCCTGCTCCAGAAATAGAAGTACCTATCCCCAGTAAACCGAATCCACCCTGACTGTTGTAATTGACTGTTAATTGGGGCTTAACACCCGCAACGCCGTCGGGAACACTGATTGGAATGTTATAGGTTGCAGCTCCAGATTCATCGACCCGAAATTCCCCGGCCAGTGCTCCAACAGGTGAGCCTGTGTTTGTATTTGTCGGCGGGTTTGAGTTCACAACTCCATTATCTGTATCAAATCCATTGGTGCTGGAATTGCTTGATCTCGACGAGCTGGTCAGAGCAACTGAGCTGCTCGAGCGCGATGAGCTGCTCACAGAAGTAATTGAGCTAGATGGTGCACGATAAACAAATGAACGCCCAACAAATTCTTGCCCGGTCAATGTGCCATCTGCATAAGTCGCTAATACTCGCCAATAATAGGTTGTTCCATTTTTCAGTGTGGACGCTGTGGGAGTTTCAGGGGGAATACTTCCTTTAGGTTGCCAACTTGATCCGTTATTCCAGCAAACACTTGTCGTGGATATCGAATAAATAAAGGGCGCCGTCCATCGGGTGGTTGGAAAATCGGTGGTTGTGGATAAGGTAATGGTGTAATACGAAAATTCAGAATTACTCGGCATTGACCATGAAAAGCAGGGTGTTTGTGATGAAGCATCAACAATCGCACCATTTGCAGGAGATACAAGTGAGGGCGATGGTTTAACAATTGAAAATGGAAGGCCGGTAACTTCTGTACCAGTTACCGTAGAGCCATCATTAAAAGTTGCAAGGGCTCGCCAATAATAAGTAACACCTGATTTCATTGCATCGGTAAGCGGTTTTGGATTTGTTCCTTTTGGCACCCACCCACTGCCGCCATTCCAACATACGCTCGTAGTTGACATAGAGGTAATATCGTATGCCCAACGCTGATCGGGAAAATTCGTCGAAAGTGAAACTGTAATAACATAGGACTTAAAGCGTGAATCGCTTACTGGCGTCCAACTGAAGCAAGGGTTTTGCCCAGTTTGAACAATAACCGCACCACTTGCGGGGGTAGACATGTTTGGTTTGGGATACGTTTGAGCATTGACAGCGTGGGAAATAATAAACAACAAGCAAGGGATCATGAATCCAATAAGTTTACGGATCGTACGGTTGATTTTTTTAAACTTTGGATTGTTGATGCTGCTATTTGTAATCATAAACACTCCCTGTAGAGG
>JAGKXA010000137.1 GCA_021151615.1 Cellvibrionaceae bacterium
TACGATCATCATCAACCATGATCATTACGCCATCACGCTCTACCACCGGACGCTTGGCTGCAAAATACAAAGGAACAATAGGGATATTTTCCAGATGGATGTACTGCCAAATATCCAACTCAGTCCAGTTGGAAAGCGGGAATACACGAATGCTTTCACCCTTATCCACTTTGCCGTTATAGATATTCCACAATTCAGGACGCTGGTTTTTTGGATCCCAACGGTGGTTTTTATCGCGGAAAGAATAAACCCGCTCTTTCGCACGTGATTTTTCCTCGTCGCGACGAGCACCGCCAAAAGCCGCATCAAAACCGTATTTGTTGAGCGCTTGCTTCAACGACTGGGTCTTCATGATATCAGTGTGTTTGGCGCTTCCATGGGTGAAAGGGCCAACCCCCATATCAACACCCTCCTGATTGATATGCACAATCAAATCCCAACCGAGATCTTTCACACGCTGATCACGAAACTCGATCATTTCGCGAAACTTCCAGGTGGTATCCACGTGCATCAATGGAAACGGTGGCTTACCAGGGAAGAAAGCCTTCATGGTGAGGTGCATCATCACCGCTGAATCTTTACCAATCGAATAAAGCATTACCGGATTATCAAATTCAGCCGCAACTTCGCGGATGATATGAATACTTTCAGCTTCAAGTTGCTTGAGGTGAGTCAAGTTGTAGTTTGACATTCAATAGATACCAATGTGGAAACAGCGTCGGACTTACAAAAGTGTTTAAAAATCAGCAGCGATTATATAGGTCTGCAACGCAAGGTTTAATGACTAAATCTTTCTAAGTTTATTCCTAAAAGTTTGGATGTACCCAAAATGACAGGCTAATCCTCTTTGGGTGCCGCCTGGCGCCTGGCAAGCATCAAAGTGAATTCATCTCTAGCCTCTTTTGCCCGACTGAAGACATCCAGCAAATAATCACTGTCGCCCTGTTCAATCCCTCTGCGCAACCGCGACAAGTTGTCGATAAACAAATCCATGGATTTCAGAATGGCCAATTTATTGGCTTTCATAATGTCGTGCCACATGACCGGGTCACTGGAAGCTATACGGGTAAAATCGCGAAACCCGCCAGCGGCATAACGAAAAATATTGGGATTATTAATATCCTGCGCGAGGGTATCCACCAGCGAATAAGCAATGACATGCGGTAGATGACTGGTCGCACCTAGTACCTCATCATGCTCTTCCACCGACATCGACAGAACTTCGGCACCCACCGCTTGCCACATAAGGGTAACCAACTCCAAATGTGCATTACTGGTTGTTTCCACCGGCGTCAGAATAATACGGTGACGTTCGTACAGGTTTGGATTTGCAGCAGTGACACCACTCTTCTCTGAACCTGCAATAGGATGACCCAATACCAGTTGGGATGGCACCAAACCAAATACAGCCTCAGCGGCACTTTGAACGCTGCCCTTAACGCTGGCACCATCAGTAATCGTTACATCAGATGAAATACATTGTTTAATTTCTTCAAAAACCGAGTTCACCGCAAGCGTAGGAACAGCAATGAAAATGACATCACCTGCAGTTAACTCATGCGCGATTTCTCGCAATGATGTATAAGCACGATCAACAACACCAAAATTCACGGCTTCAGCACAGGTTTCCAATTTTCGCGCAATACCAATGACTTCGGCACAAGCACCGCGCTGCTTCAAACCGGTTGCAAGGCTGCCGCCTATCAAGCCAATCCCGACAACAACGAATTTATTGATTAATGGTGGTGTCATAAAAGTTATAACACCGCTTTGGGATAAGAACCAAGCAGCTTCAAATCTGCACAGCGCGATGCAACTTCTTTCATCACATCGCTAATCAATGGGTCATCTACATGCCCCACAAAATCGATAAAGAAAACATAAGTCCAAACACCTGTGCGGGATGGACGTGTTTCCACGCGGGTAAGATCAATATTGTGACGATGAAATGGCTCAAGCAAATTATGCAGCGCTCCAGGTTCATTGCGCATGGCGACAACGATGGATGTTTTATCAACACCACTTTGCGGAACTGCTTGCTGGCCGATAATTAAAAAACGCGTGGAATTGTCCGGCTGGTCTTCAATCTTTTCGGCAATCACCTTCAGGCCATACAACTCAGCAGCCATAGAGCCCGCAATCGCCGCCGCATTCCACTCACCCTTTAGACGTTTTGCAGCTTCAGCATTACTGCTCACCGCAACTCGTTCAGCTTTTGGATAATGAGCATCCAACCACTTGCGGCACTGAGCCAATGACTGGGAGTGGGAATAAATTCGACTAATGCTATTTATATTAGTGACATCGGACACCATCAGGTTGTGGTGAATACGCAACTCCACTTCACCGCAAATACTCAGGTTTGACCCCATAAAGTTATCGAGAGTGTGATTAACAACACCCTCGGTAGAATTTTCGACTGGCACAACACCATAATTCACACTGCCAGCTTCGACTTCTCGAAAAACTTCGTCGATAGCGGCTAACGGAGTAACCACGGCTGAATGACCGAAATGTTTCAGGGCCGCCTGCTGAGTAAAAGTGCCCTCTGGGCCGAGGTACGCAACCTTAATTGGATTTTCCAAAGCCAGGCACGCGGACATAATTTCACGAAACAGACGCGCCATTTCTTCATTACTTAAAGGCCCATTGTTACGCTCCATCGCCTTGCGTAACACCTGAGCTTCACGTTCTGGACGATAAAACAGAATGCTTGCATCTTCTGGCAAATTCGCTTTTTTAACTTCTGCCACTTCTTGTGCGCAGGATGCACGCGCAGAAATCAAACGACCAATCTCCTCATCAATCGCATCAATTTTGTTGCGTAGCTCCTGCAATTTTTCCGCTTCAGTTTGTTCGGATGACATGAACGATCGCCTCGCCTGATTACTCGTCAACAGAATCATCGCCAGCAGAATCTTCTGCGGCTATATCATCTGGCAATTCTTCGATTTCACCAGCTTCAGCATTGGCCAATTCACGCTTGGCATTTTCGTCCGCGCTTTCTTCAATGCGCTCCAAGCCTTGCATGCGCTCGCCGTCTTTCAGCTTAATCAAACGCACACCCTGGGTATTTCGACTTAACACAGAAACTTCATCAACACGGGTGCGAACCATAGTGCCCTGATCAGAAATCAGCATGATTTCTTCACCATCAAACACTTGTACCGCACCAACCAATTGGCCGTTACGCTCGGTGGTTTGCATACCAATAACACCTTGTGAGCCACGACCTTTCGCCGGGAATTCACCCACTTCGGTGCGCTTGCCGTAACCATTTTCACTCACGGTCAAAACCTGGCCACCGGCCAGCGGAATCACCATACTCACGACCCGCTGACCTTCAGCCAAGCGAATACCACGCACACCGCGTGAGGTACGACCCATGGCGCGAACTTGTGCTTCGCGGAAACGCGCTGCCTTACCTGAGCTGGAGAACAGAATTACATCAGATGCTCCGTTGGTAATTGCGGTGCCTACCAAGGTATCACCATCATCCAATTCGATTGCACGCAAACCAACACTGCGCGGACGGGAGAACTGGGTCAATGCCGTTTTCTTCACTGTACCATTTGCAGTTGCCATAAAAATAAAATGATCATCGTCATAGGACTTCACTGGCAGAATCGAGGTGATGTGCTCACCCTCTTCCAGCGGCAACAAATTCACCACAGGGCGACCACGCGCCTGTCGACCCGCAACCGGAATCATATACACCTTCAACCAATAAACCTTACCGGCGTTGGTGAATAACAACACAGTATCGTGGGTACTGGCGATCAACAAATGTTGAACATAGTCTTCATCTTTCACTGCAGTTGCAGATTTACCCATGCCACCGCGACGCTGGGCTTGATAATCCGCCAACGGTTGGCTTTTCGCATAACCACCATGGGAAATAGTTACAACGCGATCCTCTTCATTGATCAGATCTTCAGTGGTCAAATCCAATGTAGAAGCAATAATTTCTGTGCGACGCGCATCACCGTAATCGGCAATCACTTGCGTTAACTCTTCACGGATAACTTCCATCAAGCGCACAGCATTACCAAGGATCTCCAGGAATTCAGCGATTTGCGCCAATTTCTCTTCATACTCGGCAAGAATTTTGTCGTGCTCCATACCGGTAAGGCGATGCAGACGCAAATCCAGAATGGCCTGAGCCTGTTCAGCAGACAAATAATATTTGCCCTCGCGAATACCAAACTCAGGGCCAAGATCTTCAGGGCGACATGCATCTTTACCCGCACGCTCCACAAATGGGGCCATGGCACTCGCATCCCAACCGCGCGAAATCAAACCTTCTTTTGCTTCAGCGGGTGATGCTGAGCGTTTGATCAAATCGATCACTTCATCAATGCTGGAAATGGCAACCGCCCAACCTTCCAGGATGTGGCCGCGCTCGCGCGCCTTGCGCAGCAAATATACGGTACGACGAGTAACCACTTCGCGACGATGTTTGATAAAGGCTTCCAGCAATTCTTTCAAATTCAGAATTTTTGGCTGACCGTCATCCAACGCAACAATGTTTACACCGAATGTGGTTTGCAATTGTGTTTGAGCGAACAAATTGTTCAGCAGAACATCGCCAGATTCGGTTTTCTTAACTTCGATAACAATGCGCATACCGTCTTTATCAGACTCATCGCGCAACTCACTAATGCCTTCGATTTTTTTCTCTTTAACCAGCTCGGCAATGCGCTCAATTAATTTTGCTTTGTTAACCTGGTATGGAATCTCGGTAACGATAATGGTTTCGCGACCAGACTTGTCATCGCGCTCAATGTCGGCTTTTGCACGCATAACCACACGGCCACGCCCCGTGCGATAAGCTTCAACAATACCAGCACGGCCATTGATGATGGCGCCCGTTGGGAAATCCGGACCTGGAATAAACTCCATTAATTCATCAACGGTGATTTCAGGATTATCAACAACCGCCAAACAGCCCTGCACCACTTCTTTCAGATTGTGCGGAGGAATGTTGGTTGCCATACCAACGGCGATACCGGAGGAACCGTTAATTAACAGGTTGGGAATACGAGTAGGTAATACTGCCGGAATTTGCTCGGTGCCATCATAGTTGGGCACGAAGTCGACCGTTTCTTTATCCAGGTCGGCCAACAAATCATGAGCGATTTTAGCCATACGGATTTCGGTATAACGCATGGCTGCCGCGTTATCGCCGTCAATCGAACCGAAGTTACCCTGACCATCCACCAACATGTAACGCAGTGAGAAAGGCTGGGCCATACGTACAATAGTGTCGTAAACCGCAGAGTCACCGTGAGGGTGGTATTTACCGATTACGTCACCGACCACACGGGCAGATTTCTTGTAAGGCTTATTCCAGTCATTGTTCAGTTCGCTCATCGCAAACAACACACGACGGTGCACCGGTTTTAAACCATCGCGCACATCGGGTAAGGCTCGACCAACAATAACGCTCATCGCGTAATCGAGGTAGGATTGCTTGAGTTCGTCTTCAATACTGACCGGTGATATTTCTTTGGCGAATTCGACCATGGGAATACAGCTTTCCTTTTTTATTAAGGCTTCGGCTAGTTTTAATTCGGTTAGTTAAATTGCGGTGCGACTTGCCATTGTTTCGCTAGGCGCTTTAACAGGGCTTTAATCGGTTTAGAGGCAAAAACGGCTACCCCGGTAGCGGGTTGGCTAAAAATGCATCTAAGGCACAATTCAGGGGCGCGATGGTACCACAAAATCTATGGGTTATGCAGATAAGGAATCAATTCTCTCCCAACAATGCCAGGATCAGGAAATCCTGTAATTTGAAGAACTTATATTTAAAAATCCCAGGTCACAGAATAGCGAAATCAGGCGTGGCCGAACCCGTCCATTCCAGTATACTGTCCAGCCCTGCTTTTCATGCTGACTGTTCACTATGTCTACTAGCCCGCTTAGCATCGACTTACTTATCAAAGCACGCTGGATAATCCCGGTAGTTCCCGAAAATCGCGTTCTGGAGAACTGCGCACTGGCAATTCACGAAGGAAAAATCCTGGCCATTATTCCTTCCGATGGCGCAGATCAGCGTTACAGCGCGCGTGAAGTTATCAACCTTGGCAGCCACGCGATTCTCCCTGGCCTGGTCAATGCTCACGGCCACGCCGCCATGAGCTTACTGCGCGGTTATGCCGATGATCATCCGCTGCACACCTGGCTTAACGACCACATCTGGCCCGCTGAAGGCCGCTGGGTGAGCGAGGAGTTTGTGCACGATGGGACCGAGTTGGCCATCGCCGAGATGATCAAAACCGGCACCACCTGTTTTGCCGATATGTATTTTTACCCCGAACAGGCTGCACAGGCCTGCCTGGATGCACGCATCCGTTGCCAACTGGCCTTCCCCATACTGGATTTTCCGACCGCCTGGGGCTTGGGGCCAGACGAATATTTAAGCAAAGGCCTGAACTTGCACGATACCTTTCGCAGCAATCACCTGATTAATGTTGCCTTCGGCCCCCACGCACCTTACACGGTCTCCAATGCGCCATTGCAAAAAATCGCGATGCTAGCCCACGAAATGGATATGCCGATTCATATTCACTTGCATGAAACTGCACAGGAGGTGAGCGACTCCATCAAACAATATGGCTGTAGACCGATTCAGCGCCTAATGGATTTGGGCTTGCTTTCACCGCTGACGCAAACCGTGCATATGACCCAAATCGACGAGACTGACGTAAACTTATTGCGCATCAGCGGCGCGCACGTGATTCACTGTCCCGAGTCAAATTTAAAACTGGCCAGCGGTTTCTGCCCGGTTGACCGATTGTTGAAAGCAGGGGTTAATGTCGCCATAGGTACTGATGGTGCCGCCAGCAATAATGATTTGGATTTATTTAGCGAAGTAAAAACTGCAGCCCTACTCGCCAAAGCCGTCGCTGGCGATGCCACCGCCCTGAGCGCCCATGCGGCGTTGCGCATGGCAACGTTGAACGGTGCAAAAGCACTCGGACTGGATGAACAGATTGGCAGTCTGGAAATTGGCAAATCCGCCGATATCACTGCGATCGATCTGGGCGAGCTCGCCATGCAGCCGGTGTACAACCCAGCTTCGCAACTTGTTTACACCCATTCGGGGCAAGCCGTTACCCACGTGTGGGTTGAAGGAAAATGCCTGCTCAAAAATCGCGAATTACAAACACTCAACGAGCGTGAAATTTTAGGCAAAGCCAACTGGTGGCGAAAACAAATCGCCACTCACTAAATTTAAAAAGAGATAATTATCATGGCCAACGTCGATACTGCTGAAATCGCAAAATTTGAAGCGCTCGCCAGCCGCTGGTGGGATAAAAACAGTGAATTCAAACCACTGCACGATATTAATCCGCTGCGTGCCAACTTTATTGACCAGCGCTCACCGGTTGCGCAAAAAAAATTAATCGATGTGGGTTGCGGTGGCGGCATTCTTGCCGAGTCACTTGCATTACGTGGTGCCGAGGTCACGGGCATCGATATGGGCGAAGCACCTTTGTCCGTTGCGCGCTTGCATGCCTTGGAAACCGGCGTTAGCCTGAACTACGAACAAATCACCGCCGAAGATAAAGCAGCGCAAATGCCCGGCGAATTTGATGTGGTTACCTGCATGGAAATGCTGGAACATGTTCCTGATCCATCATCCGTGGTAAACGCCTGTGCACAATTAGTGAAACATGGTGGCGACGTGTATTTTTCTACCATCAATCGCAACCCCAAAGCCTATGCATTTGCCATTCTCGGTGCCGAATATATTTTGAAGCTTTTACCCAAAGGCACGCACGAATACAGCAAATTTATTCGCCCTTCGGAATTGGCCCAATGGTTGCGCGTTGCTGGATTGGAACTGCAAGAAATCACCGGCATGACCTACAACCCGCTTACCAAACACTACAAACTCAATGCCAGTGACGTTAGTGTTAATTATCTGATTCACGCAAAAAAGGTTGCTCAATAATGGCAAAACCGATACGCGCCGTGATGTTTGACCTGGATGGCACCCTGCTGGATACAGCACCGGATTTTGTTGTTGTCGTCAATCAGTTACTGGCCGAAAAAAACAAACCTGTAATGGCTGCAGAAACAATTCGCGCCGGTGTTTCCAACGGCTCCAAAGCACTGATTAAACTGGCTTTTGATATTGAAGAAACCAACGAACAATTTGAACCCTTGCGTCAGCGTTTACTGGAATTATATTTGGCACATATCGCGGTATACACCAAACCGTTTCCAGGTATATCTGCACTGCTGGATAAATTGGCAGACAACAATATTGCCTGGGGCATTGCAACCAATAAACCTGCAACTTACACCTTGCCGTTAATGGCAGCACTCAATATCCAACCAGCGCCCGTCAGTGTAATTTGCCCTGACCATGTTTCGCGCAGTAAGCCAGACCCCGAATCCTTATTTTTGGCCGGCAAACAGCTGAACTGTTTACCGGAAGAAATTATTTATATCGGCGATCACAAGCGCGATATCGACTGTGGTAAGGGCGCAGGCAGCATCACTATCGCTGCGGCGTATGGCTATGTTGATGAAGGCGATGATCCCGCCAACTGGAATGCAGATTACTGTGTAAATCACGCCGATGAAATTTGGCCTATTGTCGAAAAATATTTGTGATGGGAGAAAACGCTATGCAAATCCCACGAGATTACGTCATTCACCCTAATTCGCTCGCCAACAAAATTATTCTGGTTACCGGAGCTGGCGATGGTATAGGTAAAGTTGCTGCCAAAACTTTTGCAGCCTGCGGTGCAACAGTCATTTTATCTGGCCGTACCATGAGCAAACTGGAGCAGGTTTACGACGAAATTGAAGCAGAAGGTTATCCACAACCGGCAATTTACCCTATCAACTTTGAAAGCGCGATTGAAAAAGATTACGTTGATATGTGCAACGCACTGGAAGACACCTTCGGGCATCTTGATGGCATTTTATTTAATGCAGCCGATCTGGGTGAGCGCACTCCGATATCCAATTATTCTGTTAGCGCGTGGCAGCGCTGCATGCAGGTTAATGTTAACGCCCCTTTTATGTTAACCCAGGCGGTATTACCTCTGTTGGAGCGCGCAGAGAACGCCAGTATTTTATTCACCAGCTCCAGCGTTGCATTCAAAGGCCGCGCATTCTGGGGTGCTTATGCAGCATCAAAAGCCGCCGCAGAAAATTTTATGCAAACCCTGCACGACGAATCGGAAGGCGCAACCCGCATTCGTGCAAATAGCATTAATCCGGGCGCAACGCGCACTGCTATGCGTGCAGCCGCTTACCCGGCGGAAGACCCTGCAACAGTGAAATCACCAGAAAGCTTAATGCCCGCCTATGTTTATTTATTGGGTGATGATTCGCTCGGCGTAAGTGGACAATCATTTCAATATTAATAGGCGCCAATAAATCTATCTGATCTACAATCACCATCAGTCAATAAGGAGATCAATTGATCTCCTTAAGCTCACTTCAGCAAAGTGCCAAATTAATTTTTAGCACGAATCATTCCCCACACACAGCTGTGTACGTAAATAGCGTTGAAAATGTTCCGGGCTCCGCACTCGATCAAAGCTAATGAATAATTTATGATGGAACGCTTGCAAGTAAGTCACGGTTGCATTTAGGCACAAAATGAAACTTTCCAGCTCTGCCAAATGAATAATCTCCAACCCCAATTCAGAATTACTACTGACCTTACTTACCATTAAACGGCGAACCATTCCCGCATCTGTTTCCAACTCAGGAATCCAATAAGAGCGCACCAATTCATTGCGCTGACATTCGCAGTAAGTACAGCGATCAATGAACTCTTGCAAAGTGATGTCAAGCTTTCCCAGCTCATCTTCTGCATGCAGTTCCCGCAATAATGATTCCATAGTCGTCACCTTGGTAGAAAACGACATAGAGTTCATCAAGATTCGTACCTGTGCAGGAGAAATCTCCATACAACAATAAATAATTGCCTCTAGCGCTTGCTCCAGGGCCTTGAAGGAAACAACGATTTGACCTAACGATTCGTACAAGCGGGTTTTATTGGTTTGGTGGCTCATAGATTACCCGGTAACTTACAACTTGCCCGGGCATTTCGGCAGGAAACGACACCAAGGCGACTCTCACCATGGCATCTAAACACACACTCTATGACTTATGAAATAACAGAATATTACATAAAAATCCATCTACCGCGCGTCCTTTCAGGTAGATGGGACCCTTCTTCTGGTAACAAAGGGGCAGCTCGGTATTAGTGAATAGAGGCTTTGGCTTGAATAACCCACAAACGGGACATCAATGCCAGAGGGGATGATGCGGAAACCGCATTAAACGCTTTAATCGCCTCGGCGGGCTTATTTAAACCCAGGTATGCAATACCAATATTGATATTGGTTTCGTCCTGAATTTTTATACCACCCTTGGCCAAACCTTTGGATAGAGCGGCGATAGCATTTTCATACTGGCCATGGCCAAGCCAGGCTTCACCCACTTTAACCAATGCATCACCCGTTGGTTTGGCTGAAGCTTCTTTTTCAATGGATGGCAACAATTTCAAATCCTCTGCCGCCTGGGTTCTGGCCATATTCAATAATTTCAGGTCGCGATCTTTGGATTGGTTTTTACCCAACAGGCCTTTGGCAAACCCTTCCTCCAGAATGGCTTTAGCATCACCGGGATTAGCGACTGCAAGTGATAACTCAGCCAATTCAACATACTCGTCCGGTTGTAACATATTTGCCTGTTTGATCAGGTGCAGGTAAATAATATTTTGCCGATCACTAAAAGAAGAGCCCTGTAACAAATAGGTGAACATATCGGACCAATATTTTTCACTAGGGAAAGACGCTAATAACTGCTCCAGTGTAGCAACGACTTCTACTTTTTTATTCTGTTTATGTTGGCAGCTCATCAGTAACTGCAACCAATCCTCCTCAACAGGCTTACCTTGCTTTTTGGCAGAATCTATCAACCGCTGGGCATACTCCCCAGCCTTCACAAAATTATTTTGCAAGTAATAGGCTTGAGAAACCTGGCGCGTTACCTCCAAATCACTGTTAGCCAGCTTCAAATAACGCTCACCCAGCTCAATAGACTTTGGATAATTTTTTAATGCAAAATAGATCTGCGACATAGTAAGTATGCGCTTGGGTTCATCTTCCTTTTTAAACTGCCCCGCAGCCAGCATAGTTTCATAAACAGCAACTGCACCTGCATAATCTTTGAGATTGACCATACAGAACGCGAGCATTTCATTAATGATTGCATCCTCAGTTGGATTTTTTCCTTCAATGGCGGCAGCTTCTTTCGTTTTCGCCAGAGCTTCCTTCCATTTTTTTGCATCCATTAGCTCACGCGCCTGCTTTAATGGCTTGCCTACTTTTGAGCTTACTTTTTGCGTCTCAGCGGCCTTAGCAGCAAAAACCGGCTGACTAACCAAAGGGGCTATCGCCAGACTGGAGCAAACACCCAATAAGGTAACGCGTAGCAGACGTAACATTTTTTTATTCGTCAACATAGTTGAAATCACTCGTTAATTAATTCTGATGCCAGAAAACATCGATGAAGTAAGTTTGATTACTCCAGTTTTTCATTACCCACAATGCCAATGTTGGTTAAACCCAAACGCTGGGCAGTAGCCAGAATTTTCGCCACCACATCGTATTTGGCCAATTTGTGAGGTTTTAAATGCACTTCCGGTTTGGGTTCCATTTTGGCCGCATGCAACATGTAATTTTTTAACATTTCACCGTCGCGAATCACGCTTCCATCCCAGCGCATGGTTCCATCAAAATCTACTTCGATATTAATAACCACCGGCAACTCTGTTGGCGGCGGCGCATTGGTGACTGGCATATCCATTTTCACTGCGTGAGTCTGGATTGGCAGGGTAATAATCAGCATCACAATTAACACCAGCATTACGTCAATTAATGGAGTAGTATTCATCTCCACCATAACGTCATCACTGTTGCTGTTACCAACATTCATGCCCATGGTAATAATCTCTTTATGAACAATGTTTTCCGGCTTGGTTTGTGTTGGCGTGTTGGAAACGTTTGGCAAATCAACTTTTACAGTTTTGATAACGACAGGAATGGTTATCAGAAAAATAATCAGCATTACTAACATAACGTCTACTAATGGCGTCGTATTAATAGTTGAGTTGAGCTGCTCTTCATCGCCAGAGGAAATATTCATACCCATCGCATTTCTCCTGCAGTAACCGCCGACAATTTTTTATCGGCGGCAAGCTTCATTAGTTGGACTGCCTGTTAATTTAATTTGATTGTCCGCCACGCACACCCATCACCAGATTAGCGTGCATATCGCCGGCAAAGTTGCGCAGTGAATCCACAATCACTTTATTGCGACGCACCAACCAGTTGTAACCAAGCACTGCAGGAACCGCAACTGCAAGACCAATCGCCGTCATAATCAGCGCCTCACCCACTGGGCCCGCAACCTTGTCGATACTAGCCTGACCTGCAAGACCGATGGCAATCAGCGCGTGATAAATACCCCATACTGTTCCAAACAAACCTACGAACGGAGAACATGAGCCGACGGTAGCCAGAAGCGATAAACCATTTTGTAATTGTCCACTGACACGCTCAACCGAGCGCTGCAATTGCAGTGCAACCCATTCACCCAACTCAACTTTCTCACCGTTGCGCGCAGCATGTTGTTTAGCTGCAAGCACGCCGTCTTCAGCGACTGCACGAAATGCACTTTGTTCATTGTAGGTTTTCAAACTTTCGTTCATGTCCTTGCTATCCCAAAACTTGCGAGTTGCTTTCGCTTGCGATAGCAGACCTTGTTGTTGAATTAATTTGGTAACCAATACGTACCAGGTAGCGGCAGACATCAGAATCATAATGATCAAGGTACCGCGCGCAATGACATCGCCTTGTGCCCAAAGTGCACCCAAACCATATTGGCTGTGTCCTTCTGCGGTACTTGCCTCTGCCGCGCTCGCCGCATTTGCCGCTGCATCGGAATTCGCCACTGAGCTTGCATCCATTACGGTAGCATCTGTCTGTGCGTCTGCTGCTGTTTGCTCAACGGATACAGCTGATGTATCAACTGGCAGTGCTGCTTCAGCACCGGCAGGTGCGGCAACTTCAGCTGTTGTAGTGGAGGAATCAACCGCTGGTGCTTGTGCAAATACGGAGCAAGAGCCGCCCATCAACAGCACTAATTGCAAGACCAACGAAGAAGAGAATTTTGTTTTCATGATTAAAATCCTACGTGTACAAATGTTTATTAACTAAAAATTGTTTTGGTTATGTTTTGCTGAAATTACTTTTCATCAATCTTGAAGCGAAATTTCATGCGATGCCAACAAGCAACGGGCTGCCCCGCTTTAGTACAGGGCTCGAATTTCCAGGAGCGAATGGCGTGTTTGAGTGCGGATGTATCCAAACGCTCAAAGCCACTGGAAGCCTCAATTTTTCCATCGCGAACTTTTCCACTTTCATCCAGATAAAGTGCCAAACCAACTACACCTTCTTCACTTAAACGAAGCGAAGCAGAGGGATATGGAGGGCGACTAAGTCCTTTCTTTGGTGTCTTGGGCGCAGTTGTCACAACCTCAACCGGTTTTTTTGAAACAGTAATAGCATTTGCGCTGGGTGGCGGAGCATCCGCAGCAAATTCTATATCCGGTGGCGGAACAAAATCGGGCGGAGGAGGAACAAAATCGGGCGGTGGTGGTGGTGGTGCCTCTTCTTCGGGGGGCGTTTCTTCCTCGATAATTTTTGCATCAATTTGTTGCTTGACCAAACTCATTGGATCATGCCCCAACCCTAATGCAAGCCCATAAACTACCAACACATGGAAGAGCACAACAAAGGCAATTCCACTGGCTTTTTCAGTTGTTGTTTTATTTGCGGTATATGACATAGCAAGTGCATCTTAAAAGTTATTTACGAGAATCACCTGTGACTCACGGAGATAAACTTAACAGCTTTGCAAGAGTTACCAAATTCCATTTTTACGGCCAATTAATGCGATATTAACGAACTCATACGGAATATTTACGGGATTAAACGCAGAAGGTTAGAAAGTTTTTAAGAAAATCAGCCCTCATCCTGAAACAAGCGTAAATTCTTTCTACCTAAGTGTTTACGTCGTTTTTATGCGTACCAAGGCATTTGATTTACGCGTCATTTACGATGCTTTACGCTGTTTAAACACTGACATTTATGTACCAAGAAATCGGGAGACGAAATGGAAAAAAACTGGAAAAGTAAATAGCTCGCGCAGAAAAGAATATGGGGAATGGAAGGAACGAAAAATGGAAAAAAGGAAGGAAAGAAGATTGCTGATATGCCAATCTTCTTTATAAGTAAAGGGAATTATTTTTCAACAAAAGCGCGCTCTATAACATAATCGCCCGCTATACCTATGCGCGGCGATACAACCAAGCCGGCCTTATCCAAAATTGCACAGGTATCATCTAGCATACCAGGGCTGCCACACAGCATGGCTCGATCTGTTTCAGGGTTTAATGGCGGAAGACCTATATCACTCAGGAGCTTTCCGTTTCCCAGCAAATCCGTCAAGCGCCCCTGATAGGTAAATTCCTCGCGCGTAACTGTTGGGTAGTAAATCAACTTGTTGCGGACTTCTTCCCCTAGAAATTCATGGCCAGGCAAATCCCGGGTAATAAAATCGCGATAGGCAAGATCATTCACCTTGCGCACGCCATGAACCAAAATCACTTTATCAAATTTTTCATAGGTCTCAGGATCCTGGATCAAACTGATAAAGGGGGCCAACCCGGTACCCGTGGACAATAAAAATAAATGGCGCCCCGGTTTCAGATCTGCCAACAGTAAGGTTCCTGTTGGCTTCTTGCCCACCAAAATGGAATCTCCAACTTTTATGTGCTGCAACAGTGACGTGAGCGGGCCATTCGGCACCTTGATACTAAAAAACTCCAGATGTTCCTCATAGTTAGGGCTGGCAATACTGTATGCACGCAGCAATGGTTTTTCATTTTGTGGTAAACCAATCATTACAAACTGGCCATTTTCAAAGCGAAAAGACTCGTCGCGCGTAGTGGTAAAACTAAACAGGCTATCGTTCCAATGTGTAACGGATAGTACTTTTTGTGTATTAAAAGCGCTCATTGTGTTTCCCTGATTAAATAGATTATTGCTCTAATGCTCGGTGCAATTCCGGCAAAGCGGTGAACAAATCGGCCACTACCCCATAATCCGCATAGTTAAAAATGGGGGCATCGGGGTCGTGATTGATTGCTACAATGACCTTGCTGTCTTTAATACCCGCAATGTGTTGCATAGCACCCGAAATACCGACTGCAATGTAGAGATCAGGTGCTATCACAGTGCCCGTCTGTCCCACTTGTAAATCATTCGCTGCAAAACCCGCGTCCACACACGCGCGCGTTGCCCCAATCGCAGCATCCAACTTTTCAGCCAGTGGATTTAACAACTTGCCAAATTCCTCACCCAGACTACGTCCTCCGGCGATCACGACACGAGCAGATGACAAGTCCGGGCGTTCAGATTCATTAATAGATTCACTCACCCACTGGCTGATACCGCGTGACTCAGGTACCGCAACCGAAAGAATCTCCGCTGCCCCGCCGGTGCCCACAGGGCGAAATGCCGTAGTGCGCACACTAATAATTTGTTGCGCTTGCGGGTTATGAATATGGGTAAAAATATTGCCCGCATATTCAGGGCGCACATAAACCGGCGCACTACCCTGGTCTAGCTGAATATCAATCACATCGGTCACCGGTGCTATATCCAGCCGCGCGGCAACACCGGGAATGACGCTCTTACCCAAAACGCTGTGCGCACTTACAATCACCTTGTATTCACGCGCAATGCTGACAATTAAATCCTGCACATCTTCCACCAGCGAGTGTTCAAAGTGATCCGCTTGGGCGACCAACACACGCGAAACCCCCGATAATTGCGCCGCCTCACCTGCTAATTGATCCAGTTGATTGCCATACAACAACAGGTCTATTGGTTGCTGCCATAGAGCTGCTGCCGCAACTGCTTGTGCGGTTGATAGTTTTAATTGCCTGCCATCATGTTCGGCCAATACCAGAATACTCATTGCAGCACCTCCACTTTACGTAGTTCTTTCACCAGTTCTTGCACATTGGCAAATTGGACTGCCCCGGGTTTTTGGGGTGGCTCTGCCGCTTTTAACGGGATAAAGCGCGACGACAGGTCAACCGCCAACTCATCCGCCACCAGCGTTTCAATCGCTTTTTTCTTGGCCATCATCAAACTGGGCAGCTTGATAAAACGCGGCTCATTTAAACGCAGATCTGCAGTGATAACGGCCGGGAGTTGTAAGCGAATGGTCTGGGTCCCCTTTTCAACTTCACGAGTCACCTGCACATGGCCATCACTTAACTCAATTGCCGACGCAAAAGTCCCCAGCCCGACACCCAACAACGCAGCCAGTATTTGCCCGGTTTGGCCGTAATCCTCACCCACCGCTTGCTTACCCAGGAATATCAACTCAGGCTGCTCGCGCTCAACAACCACTTTCAATAATTTGGCGACGCCCAGTGGCTGCAAAGGCGCATCGGTTTCGATTAACAACGCACGATCTACCCCCATCGCATAGGCGTGACGCAGGCTCTCTTTCGCCGCTGAACTACCTATAGCGACAGCTATAATTTCACTCACATGCCCG
>JAGKXA010000138.1 GCA_021151615.1 Cellvibrionaceae bacterium
GACAGATGCAGTGACGCGCCTGAAATTCCCCAAATTACACGCCTGGTTGGGGTGGTTATTAAAACCGCTGGTGCGCAGCAAATTGACCCAGCAGCTTGCCGGGATTCAGGATGTTCAGGGGTTCCAGTCAGTAGTGGAAAAATACCTGTCGGGGATGATGACCACCCGCGTTAAAGAGCTCACCTTTTCCGGCCTGGAAAAACTGGATAAACACAGTGCCTATCTGTTCATCAGCAACCATCGCGACATTGCTATGGATCCGGCTTTTGTTAACTGGGTTCTCTTCCACAATGGTTGCAATACCTTGCGCATTGCCATTGGTGACAACCTGTTGACCAAACCATTTGTATCGGACCTGATGCGATTGAATAAAAGCTTTATCGTAAATCGTTCTGCCAAAGCACCGCGCGAAAAATTAAAAGCGGCAAAACATTTGTCAGCTTATATCCATCATTCCATTGTGAATGAAAATGCCAATATCTGGATTGCACAGCGTGAAGGTCGCGCTAAAGATGGCAATGACAAAACCAATTCTGCGGTGTTGGGCATGATTATGCTCAACAAACCTAAAACCGAAGAGCTGGCAGATTACGCCAAAAAGTTGCGCATAGTTCCCGTATCTATTTCTTACGAGCTTGATCCGTGCGATGCCGCCAAAGCGCGCGAGCTTTATTTGCATCGCACTGAAGGCAGCTATCAAAAAGAAGAGCACGAAGATGTGCGCAGCATTGCTATGGGTATCGCTGGCGATAAAGGCAATATCCACTTGGCGTTTGGCGATGTGCTGGACGGTGATTATGACGATACCGATGAATTGGTTGCTGCACTGGATCACCAGATCCTGGGTAATTACGTATTGCATGCAACTAACTGCATTGCTTATGAAATGCTGCATCGCAAAGTGCCCGCTGTTAATTACGGCGCGAACAATACGCCTTATGATCCAAGCAAACTTATTGCTGCGCGAACTGAATTTGAAGTGCGCATGAATGCAATTCCATCCGGTCAGCGCGAAATTGCGCTGGGTATTTATGCCAATCCCGTTGTGAGTAAATTGGCCGAATGCTAACGGATGCGCTGAAAAAGCAAATTCAGGGCGCCTATAGCCAATTTCTGGAAAGCAAGGGGCTTAAGCCCCGCTACGGTCAAAAATTGATGATTGCCGAGATTGCAAAAACGCTCGGCAAAATTTCACTGGATGATGAAAATCATCGCATTCCCGATGAAAATGCCGGCAAACATATTTGCGTAGTAGAGGCGGGCACAGGTACCGGGAAAACCATTGCCTATTTACTGCCGGCTATTGTTATGGCCAAAGCACTGGGGAAAAAACTGGTCGTCTCTACAGCAACGGTTGCATTGCAAGAGCAAATCGTCAATAAAGATTTACCCGAATTGCATCGCAACAGTGGTTTGTCATTTACCTTTACGCTTGCCAAGGGGCGTGGGCGCTACTTGTGTTTAAGCAAGCTGGATAATTTAATTGCGGAATACCAGAGTGGTTTGAATCCCACACGTGCGCTTTACGAAGATGAATATCCCAGTGTCTCGGCACAAGGCTTTAAACTTTACCAATCCATGATGGACGCGCTGGCCTCCAATAAATGGAATGGCGAACGCGATACCTGGCCGCAAGCGCTGGAACAAAATGAATGGCAAATCATTACCACTGATCATCGCCAATGCACCGGGCGCCGCTGTTCCAATGTGTCGGCGTGCAGTTTTTTTAAAGCACGCGATTCCATGCATTCGGTGGATTGCATAGTCACCAATCATGATCTGGTGCTAGCTGATCTGGCATTGGGTGGCGGTGCAATTTTACCTGCACCAGCCGATACCATTTACGTGTTTGACGAAGGTCATCACCTCCCGCAAAAAGCCTTGAATCATTTCGCGCACCACAGCCGTATGCTTGCCACCAGTAAATGGCTGGATCAATGTAATAAAGCGCTCGGCGCTATGCTGGGTGTGATTAGTGGTGCCGGCAATGTAGATCGCTTTGGCGAGCAACTTCCTGCGGCATTAATTGATTGTAAGCAGCGGTTGGATCAGTTGTACCCGGTATTTGAATCGCTCGCGCAATCCATTGCGTTTGATGATCGTCAATCCCATTACCGTTTTGATGGTGGTGTAGTACCGCAAGACTTATTGGTGCCTTGCGTTGAGTTGTATAAAAGTTTTGATCGCTTGACGGATTTGTTGAAAAAAATGCTCGATGAAGTCAGTCAGGCCATGGAAGATATGCATTGCCCGGTCCCGAAAGTGGATTTGGAAAATCACTACCCCATTCTCGGTGCATGGCAGGCGCGCGCCGAAGCCAATCGCGATTTGTGGGCGAGTTTTGCAACACCGGACTCAGTGAGCAGCGTACCCAAAGCGCGTTGGTTAACGCCGGTAGATGCCAGTGGTAATATGGATCTAGAAGTCTGTTCCAGTCCCATTCTTGCTGCAAAAACATTGGAGTTCAGTTTGTGGGAAAAAGCCTGCGGTGCAATTATCACTTCGGCAACACTCACAGCGCTGGGGAATTTTTACCGTTTTCAAATGCGTGCAGGCACACCATCGGATTCGAATTATCAGGTGGTGCCCAGCCCGTTTAATTTCCAGCAGGCAACCCTGGAGATTCCGGCACGTACCGTTGAAGCAACCAATTCCGATGTACATACCCTGGCAATTATTGATGATTTGCCAAACTTGATTGATCCCACGGAAGGTACGCTGGTGTTGTTTTCATCGCGTAAACAAATGCTCGATGTGTTTGATGAAATGCCGCAAGACCTGCGCGATATTATTTTATTGCAGGGCGATAATTCCAAGCAGGAAATGTTGATCCAGCATAAAAAACGCATCGACGACGGCGATGGCAGTGTACTCTTTGGTTTGGCGAGTTTTGCTGAAGGTGTGGATTTGCCCGGGAAATATTGCACACATGTAGTGATCGCCAAGTTACCCTTTGCAGTGCCGGATGATCCCATTGAGGCGGCGTTATCTGAATGGGTTGAAGCGCGCGGCGGTAATGCGTTTATGGAAATCACCGTGCCCGACGCATCGCTGAAACTTATTCAAGCCTGCGGGCGTTTACTGCGTACAGAAACGGACACCGGGCGTATAAGCTTGCTGGATCGTCGTATTATTACCAAACGTTATGGCAAGGCAATTTTAAATTCTCTGCCGCCGTTTACACAAATTGTGCATAAATGAATAACCCTCATATCGCCATTGCTGAAACCTTAATGGATATCGAACAAGAGCTGCGTGTGTTGCGTTTATGGGAATGTGAAATGATTGCGGAAGAGGCGTTGCTGAGTGTGCAACCCTTCGCCGTGGATACCATGACATTCCCGCAATGGTTGCAATTTATATTTCTACCGCGCATGTATTTTTTGTTGGATGAACAATTGCCTCTACCGTCCAATTCCGCCATCGCACCTATGGCAGAACAATATTTTTCTGGCTTAAATCTGCATTCGTCGTCGTTAATAGCCCATCTGCAAGCAATAGATGGGTTATTAACCAATCATAATCCTTCGTAGGGGCGTAATTTATTACGCCCATTTTTTGGGTTTAATAAATTAAACCCCTGCGCATGCATATTCCCTGCTGCTTTTTAGGTTTAATTAACGCTATTTCAACTGCTTTTGTAACTCTACTAACTCTGGATTTTTTCTAATCGCATCCGCAACCAGTTTTGCCATTACCTCTGCGCCATTTTTTTGGAAATGGGTCCCATCGGGAACTTGGGTGCTGCCTGCGGCATTATTGGCATAGAAGGGATTAATGGCAGGGTCTACCACCAACCAGTAATTGCGCCAGCCGGGTTCGCCTGCTTTATTGGCAAAACGCATGCTGGCAGCTTCCAAATCTATCAGTGGTAAATGGTGTAGTTTTGCCGTGGTTTTAATGGTGTCTGTGTAATCGCCGGTAAATAAATAGCCATTGGTTGCATTTTGGCGAGTTAAATGTGAGTGGACGACGGGTGTGGTTTGTTCACCTTTTGCGTTTTTAATGCGCGCTGTGGGAGTAAACATTACCGGATGCGCGCCGCGTTCACGTGCAATTTTTATGTATCTCTCCAATGAATGCTGAAAAGATAACTCTGGCTGGTTGTTGGGAAATTGCGGATTGCCTGCCGCATTATTGGGATACGTGCACAGGTTTTTTACATCGGCCGGGCCGCGTAAGGGTTTGCTCTTATCACAATTCTGGTCGTTGTGGCCGTGGTTGATAAATACATAATCACCTGCCTGAATTAAATAATCCATTTGCGCAAACCAGCGGCCATTGTAAAAGTCGCGCGAGCTGCGGCCTGCACGCGACCCAACAATTACCTGAATTCCGCTATCCGGTTTGAATTGTGCGGCGAATGTCTGGCCCCAGCCCATGCGCGGGTAACGCAGTTGCTCATACACTGCAGACGTTGAATCACCCACAATAAAAATACGTGTCTTCGCATTCCTTACTTGCAGGTATTCCTTGCGTGCGCGATCCAAATCAAAGGTTTCATAAGCACCTGAAGGGGATAAGCCTACAATGGGACGAAAGCTAAAATCCGTTAGCGATGTATGGCCAGTTTCGCCGGTATTATTTTCATAATTGCGGTTGTGATGTAACAGGGAAAAAATTTCTGTCACCGGATTGGCGTCCGTCATGGAAAAGGTGGCGGGGTTAAATTCGCTGGCGTTGGTAATCCCCGCTGACGTGAGTGAGGTAGAAAATCCTGCACGCATTGCAGCCAATGCGTGATTGTGCACATTAGGATCTACTGCACCAACGGAAGCCGAATTAACCCATTGTTGTGGGCCAATAAAACCTTTGCTAACCGCAATGTCAGATACGATACGATCAGTGAGTGGGTTGATATTGGCAACCAGGTTTTTATCGGCGGCTGGCTGTGTAACCAATCCTGCTAAACAAATAGGACGCCGCCGTGAATTGTTAGTGCAGTCTCCGGCTTTCCCTTGGGCAACCGCTGAGACCAATACCGGGTAGCTAAGTCCACGCGTTTTAAGGCTATAAATACCCAATGCATTGGTTTCAGTTTTAAATTCGTTGCCACGGGCATCGCGCAGCATAATTTGTGCGTGGGCGAGTGGTGTGCGCTCGTAAACAAGGCCACTCACCCGTATTGTGTTATTCAAGGATTGGCAGGCGTTCAGGCTGAGTGTAAGTATTGCCGACAACAGTATTATGTTGATTGCATTTTTTTTCATAATAATCCTACGCAGGATAATCAATCATTCCGGGTTAATAGGGGTATTCGTATTAATCGTTCGCCAACGCCGATAAGCAGTTTATTAGCATTGTCGATGTATAAATTTTTCAATGAGCCCTGGGTGACCGGCGGCAATGATGCCCAGTTTTCGCCATCATCCTGTGAGTAGATTATTTCGCCGGATTTTCCTGGTAGATAAATAATTCCAGTGGTTTTATCTTGCACTGGCGTACGCAGGCTGGATGTGGTGGGTGAATCAATTCGTTGCCAGCGGTGATTGTGACTGTTGTTCGCGTGGCTTAATCGTGCGATAAAGCCCTGTGTTCCACTGGCTATCAAGCTACCATTCTTTGTTTCAAACAGCGACAATATGGTTGCTTGTGTGCTGCCTGCCTGTCCGTTGCTCTTCAGTAATTGTAGTCCTTCATCTTGCCATGTTTTTCCTCCATCCGTGGATTGAATTAACACGCCTTTATCACCCGCCGCCCAAAGGCCGTGTTCGGTGGAAAAAACAGTTTGTAGTGATTGCACAATACGCGTGGATACCGCCGTCCAGTCCTTTCCATTCTGCGAAAGTTGAATATTTCCCTGTTGCCCAACTGCAACAAACTGTTGGTGATTCTGGTCGAAAATTACATTAAATAATTGTTTGCTGTTATTGATGTTGTCGATAGTAGAAGGGTACCAATTCTCACCGGCATCTGTGGAGTAGTGGGTAATTCCCGGACCTGCAATCGCGACAAGGGTGCCTTTATTGTTGCCAGCAAGACGATGAAAATAACCTTGATTGGCATCGCTCAGTGCCAAGCGTACTTGCCATTCGGCAGTGTTTTGCTTTTTCACCAGAATGGTTCCCGGCGGGCCAGCGGTAATTAGGTTGCCGGAATTTTTATCTGCCAGTATCGATAAAAAATAATCACTTTCCTGTGCTGGAGTGGCAATGGGCTGCCAGGTTTTACCTTGGTTGATCGAGTTCAGGATCGTGCCCTTGGCGCCAACGGCAAACCAGTTGTCAGACGTATCGAAAAAAAGTTGGTGCGCAAATTCGCTCACCGGATAGTTAATAATTTCCCATTCGCTGAGCATATTCTTGCGCTGCATTAGCAAACCATATTCGCCATAGACGATAAAACCATTGTTGCCGTCTGCAATCACACCTTCGATATTGGTGTTGATGGGGGATGTATTATTTATCCAGGTTCGACCGCCATTATCGGAGCTGAGTAATTGACCGCTATCGCCAACGGCCAATAAAAAATTTCCATCATTGCTTAGAGTGATACTGTTTAGGTATTTATTATGCTGTGACACAGGTGCCCAGAGGTTGCCACCATCATCCGATAAAAAAATATCGCCATCGCTGGTGAGGCAGAACAATAACTTTTGGTGGGGATTATAAAAAAGCCGACTCAAATAACTGGAGAATCCGGTAGTGATTAGTGTCCATTTGTTATTTTCGTCTTTGTTATGGCGTAGGTCGCCGCGAATCAGGTTTCCGTCGGCAGTGCTGATAAATACCTGGTTGCTGACAGCCACAATATCGGTTAGCGCAGCTGATGAAACCGTTGGAGCAATTGCCCATGTGCGGCCGCCATCATCGGAGTTGGCAATCAGCCCGTATTCGCCGATGGCAATTAACTGCATCGGCATTTCAATAATTTTGCTGATAGTGGATGCACTATTTAACGGTGTCTGTTGCCAGTTTTCGCCTGCCAAATCGCTATAAACCAATAAGCCTTGCTCGCCGCCGGCTATCCAGCGCTGATGCTTGCTATTAAAGATTAATGCGGTAAGTGTTTTAGCAGTGGGTGAGGGTAGTTTGTCCCAATGCAAGCCGGAATCTTTTGAGCGGGCAATTAGGCCGTGTTCACCAACTGCTATAAGTATGCTTCCCGAATCATCAGCAGCGAGTGCGGTAATTTTGTCGTTAAAGGTAGGTGTGATAGCTGTGCGCCACACTTGATCAGCCGCATCCTTCGCGATTATTTTGCCATCGATTCCTGCAATAAAAATTCTATCTTTTGTTGTTTTATGGGTAAAAAATCCTGGGTTGAGTACGGTTAAATCTAGGATTCCATCGTTGGAGTTTTTGGGCGTTATAACCGGTGGTTCCTTTTTTAGACAGCTAATAATGCAACTGAGCGCTAAAAGTAATACAGCAGGTATCCAAATATTTCTATTGATGTAAGAGGTACTATTTGTATTCATAATTCGCTATTAACTATCGATGCATTTATTCAGGAAAAAGGAAACCCTACTGCTACCGGAGTAACAGAAAAATGAATGTGTTGGGGTAATTGTGACGAACGCCAGTGCCGGGAAGTTTTATATTTTTGTGAGCAAGATAATACAAGCGGATAAATCATATGTACAGATAAAGTTAAGCTGCTATAGTAACTGCGCTAGGATTTTTGCGGGCATAAACAGCAGTTTGTGCTCTTCGCTTGTAAGCAATTTTGAGTATATAAGCAGTTATTGTTAAAGCTGCTTGCAGAAGTGCGATTTGCAAAATCTGCTCCTCATCAGTTTTTCGCGAACTACTACTCGCGGCTCTATGAAGGAGTTTGTTCCATGTTTAAAAAAATAATGATAACGGCGGCGTTAATTGGTGTTTCAGCCAGTGCGATGGCAGCCAACCGCCCGAGTGGCTACACAACCATTTGTAAAATCGGGGAAACTTGTACTGTTTCCAAGGCTACTAATGTTGCCTTTGGTGCGGATGACAAGTTTGTATACAAGGTTTTAAATGGTTCGTTCAGTTGTAGCGTAGCTACTTTTGGTTCTGATCCAAACCCTGCAAAATCTGTAAAAGAGTGTTCGATTCCATCCAGCGGTACTGGAGTATCATCGACCAGCTCGAGCAAAAGCAGTGTTGCAGCTACCAGCTCATCCAAATCGTCTGTTGTTTCCAGTTCTGGTTCAACAACAAGCGGTGAGTGTAAAGCAGGTGCGGTTATTGAGAACAAAACCGTCGATTGCGGTGGCAAGACAATCGGTCTGACTTGCCCTGGCGACGCGGAAGGACAACCACCGGTTATTACCCTGAAAAATGCAACCATTAAAAATGTGCGCATTGCAGGTAGTGGCGGTGCAGACGGAATTCACTGTACGAGCGGCGCATGTCGTGCAGAAAATGTAGTTTGGGAAGATATTTGTGAAGATGCGGCATCTCTGGTAAGTAGCGGAACCAAGTTCACTATTTCCGGTGGCTCTGCCTACAACAACACCAGTAATTCCCCGGGCTCCAAGCCTGATAAGATTTTCCAACACAACTCTAAAAACAGTACCTATGAGATTATCAATGGGTTTACTGCAAAAGGTGTGAACGGAAAATTGTGGCGGTCATGCGGAAATTGCTCCAGCAATGGCGGCCCACGTTATGTTGTGATTAACAATGTAACTATTGATGGAACCATCGGCAGCATCGCAGGTGTTAACCGCAACTTTGGTGACAAGGCGACGATTCGCAACCTGAAAATCAAAGGTTACAAATCTGGTTCACCCAAAGTGTGTGAGGAATTCCAGGGCGTACAAAAAGGAAGTGAATCTTCCAAGTATGGCGAGTACTGGAACACCGCTTACTGCGATGTCAGCAAGTCTGATGTAACGGCTTTCTGATTTTTAGAATAATTATGAATTTATAATCGGCTCGCAAAAATCAGTAGCCCCTCTCTGGAAACGGAGAGGGTTTCAACAAATTGATTATGGTACTCCCCATCCCGCTTTCAAACTTTGCCACATTTCTTCAAATTGCTTTTGTTCGCGCTCGCGCAAGGCATCGTATTGATCTGGCGTTAAGTTGGCGCGCGCATTGTTAAGGAAATTATCCTTATAATTGTGCAGCGCTTCGTGGGCTTTTTCAATTAAGAACGGTTTCTCTTCTGCAGAAGCATTTTGGATACTGGAGCCACTTGCTTCCATGTAACGCATAAACTCCTGTTTTTGTTCCAATTTGCTGATCAACAACGCTTCCCGCTTTTCTGTGGAGATGGGGATTGAGCCCTGAGCTTCGTCGAAAAAATTATTCATTTGAAACTGCTCATAGGCAGAATCTTTTAACAGTTCATAAGTCTTGCGATCTTCTGGTGAGCGGAGTAGCTGCGCGATTTGCCGATCAATGTCTGCCAACCCTTGTTGTTGCCGGTTTACTGCCTCTTCAATGTCTTTTTGCGATGAATAATAGCCAATACTGCTCATATTAAGGATTTGCTCGCGTTGTTCCAGCAGGCTTTGCAGTTCACTTTGGGCAAGGCCAGATAAGCCCAGGCGTGACATCAGCAAACTATATTTTTTCTCCACGGTGCGTTTAAGGTTTTCTTGCTGCATAGTGCTTAATTCAGTTGCCTTGGGTTGCCCATTGGCTGGTTGCGCGGAGGGGTGGTCGATAACCTGCGTTTTGTTATTTTGGCCAAAGGCGATGAATTCCTGCAGGCTATCAATTTTCCGTTGATAGGTGGTGCGCTCCTGTTGCAGGAGCGACTCAAAATTTGCCTGCTGTTTGGTGAGTTGCTGGCTCAAGGTTTGGTTATCAAGATAAAGCACCGTGCAGTGCCCTCCTAATACCAAGAGAGAAATACTGAGTAATATGCAGAGAAGTTTCATCTTTACCTTCGTGATTACGGAATCGTTATTGTGTTTGCAGGTAAATTTGACCGGAATTGCCTGGATGCTTTAATTGTATTTATTGGTATTAAATCTGAGGTCGGATTAGATTACATTTTGCGCGGGGCTTCAAGCGATTAATCGGCTGGTGTGACCTGTTGTGGGTTTGGCTGCATTTTTACCGGTAACGAACATTGATTGCGGCGAATAAACGTTGGCCGCGGTTGGCGGCCATGCGTACATTATTTTGTTGCGGTAATAATCCTTCGCCGCCATAGGATCAGCGCTAATCCCGCAATGGCGAGCAACAGTGGTGAGGGCTCCGGGGCTGATGCATAAGTGAAGTTGAGGTTATCAATAGAAGCTCCAATGCGCATGCCATAAAACCCTTGGATGGTGATGTATTTGATGCCCTCTGTCGCCGTCAGGGAAACCAACTCACCGGGAATTACGGGGGTAGAGAGTTCCTCCCAACCTTGCCAGCCGGAGGTGAAAACTGAAAATAAAAATCCGGATGCGCCATATACGTTTAGAAAAATGGCATCACCATAATGGGATGTAACATTCATGCTTACAAATAACGGGAGGCTTCCAACAAATTCCAGGGAGGCCCAGTTACTGGTCAGCATTACATTTTCATGATCAGCACCGTTCACCCAGGCACCGTTAATGAGTAATCCCTTGTCCAGATATTCATCGCTTAGCGGGTTGTCGCACCAGCAGGGCCACTCCTCATCATAGACTGGATTAAGGTCATCGAAATCAATGAACACGGCCTTTGCTGGGAAGGGTGTTATTACGAGCATTATTAGCAATGGGCCGACAAACCTGGATTTAAAGTGCGTAAACATTTGGGCCTCCTTGTAACTTGTTAAGCGGGTAGTTGTAATAAAGGGCAAATGCGAAAGCGTCACCCATTGGAGATGACTCGGCGGCTTAAGTGTCTGCTTATGCGGGGAAGTTGCCTGCGGCGTCCATCACAGTCTGAATAAATTGACGCATCGTTTCTGAAAGCGAGTTCCGCTCTCATTTATCTCGAAGTTTTTTCATTCTCGACTTACGATGCTGAGCCTACTGTTTTTGGTTGGATATACAGTGTATAAAAATCCCCCCAAGACCCGTGCGCGTTTTTGTCCTTTACTCTGCGCAATATCCGCTTCCCATTCCAGCGAAAGGCCACTATATTCAACACTTTAGGTACCACGGCAGGCAGAAAAACGCGCATACCGTGGAAGAATAATGCGCACGCGCGTTTTTCCCCCAATAAAATCTCCCCAGTAGCCACCAAATTTGATCGCTTCCAATGGGTTATATAAAAGTACTAAGAGATTGAGTTAGGAGAGATAACGCGCATGCGCGGTATACAAATGTTGTAAGGTAAAAGTTTTCAGTTTTTTATATCGCACTTGGAAGGTTTGTAGACCGTAATCACGCGCGGTTATCTGAAAGGTTACCTGCCGTCCGGTCTTGCCTATGGTCGGTTAGTCGTAGTTCACGTCCGTTTCATTGGCGTGCCAAATCCACCGCAGTATTAGTTGGCTGTGTGGTTGGGAAATTAATAGTCGTGCTTGGCAACAGCTCCATCAAGTCTGTGCGCTGTAAGAAATAGGTTGGTGCGGTTTTCGTAAAAGTGTGTGCGTTGTAGCATCGGCTTACGTTAAGCTTACAACAAGTCGTTTAATTCGCGCACTGCGTGCGCTGGGACAGTTTGTAAGTCGCGCGTTTAAGCGAATCGCTGCGCGAAGTATTTCGCAAACGCGCAACTTACAAACCGCCCATTAACTTTGCGTTGTAGTTGCTGGTTTTTCAAAAACGCAAAAATAGAAAGTCAGTGCCAAGCAGTTACTTTTGAACATCGCGATTAAGTTGAAATCCGGTAGCGTTGCTCCTTGAGCAAGTAAGCAAGTAGTACACTTTGAAAGGTTAGGGTTTACGGAAGTACTGGTTTCGTCGGTGGGTGAAATTGGAATTCAAGTGTTCAGCTTATTTTCTGTTGCCTCTTAGCCAAATCACTGTAAAAATCCTACATAGCAATTTTAACTGGCGTTTTTTTCTGAACTGAAAGTTTGTGTAGCAATCGGTCTCAAAAACGCGCCTACAACAAGTCGTGCCAGGCTCGCCCGCTGCGCGGGCTGGACGGTTTGTAAGTCGGCTCTTTGTGGTTTTGCTTCGCAAA
>JAGKXA010000139.1 GCA_021151615.1 Cellvibrionaceae bacterium
GCTTATGTCCCAGTTGTATCCGGCACTATTGCTTCGCCGCTATAAACGCTTTTTGGCAGATATTCGCCTTGCTGATGGCCGCGAGCTGACCATTCACTGTCCCAACACCGGCTCCATGAAAAATTGTGTGTTGCCTGAAAGCCCTTGCTGGTACTCGGTGAGCGAGAGCAAAACACGCAAGTATCCCCAAACCCTGGAATTGGTGACCACACCGGGAAATCATCTGGCCGGAATCAATACGGCGCGTGCCAATGAGTTGGTGGAATTGGCAATTACTGCGGGTGTGATCGGAGAGTTACAGGGTTATGTCTCACTGAAACGGGAGCAGGTTTATGGTCGGGAAAAATCGCGCATTGATTTTTTATTAAATGAAAACTCCGCCGATGCACGCCTGTGTTATGTGGAAGTAAAAAATGTGACCTTGATGGAAGCGGAGGGTGAAGGATTTTTCCCTGATGCAGTGAGCGAACGGGGCAGCAAGCATTTGCGTGAGTTGATGGAAATGGTGAAGCAGGGACACCGGGCGGTATTATTTTTTTGCGTACAGCACACCGGGATTAAATCGGTGCGACCTGCCGATCATATCGATGAGTTGTACGGCACCTCCTTGCGTGAGGCCATTGCTGCGGGTGTTGAGGTAGTTGCCTATGCAGCAGAAATTCTGCCGCAGAACAATCTAATCGCACTGGCTCATTCTTTACCGATAGAGGTTTGAGCGGTTTTTGCACCTGAGTTGACGACAGCCACAGCACCAAGAATTAATAAAGTGGCGCTGAGTTCCGGCCAGCCGGGTTGCTCACCCAACAATAAAATGCCGGAAATAACACCAATTAATGGAGTGATCAGCGACGAGAGTGAAGACACGCTTACCGGCACCAGGCTAACCAGACGTACCCAGGCCCAGTAGCAAAACATAAAGGCAATAAACACGTTGTAAACCACGCCCCAAAGCACCAGCGTCGAAGGCATTTTTTTTGGCGGGCCATCAATTAAAACCGCGGCGATCAAAATTGGAATACTGGCTAGCAATAACAACCAACCGGTCAGGGCTACGCTGTGCATTGGGATTTGCCAGCGTTTCATCATCACGGTTCCTGCGCCCCAGCTCCAGGCCGCCACAACCATAAACACTGCGCCCATGAGTAAATCGTGATTGAGCGGTCCGCCAAACCAGCTCAGCAGGGTTTCACTCAGCAATGCCAATACCCCGCCGCTGCCCAGCAGCAGGGCGATACCAACGCGCGCAGTAAATTTATCCTTGAGTACCCAGATGGATAACAATACTGCCCAGATTGGCATGGTGTAGCCCAATAATGCAGAGCGCCCGGCGGGCAATAAACTCAAACCGTAAGTGGCAAAAATATTCCAACCGATAATATTAAACGCACAAACCCAGATGACCTTTTGCATGTAGTCGCGCGGGATTTTCAGTGTGAGTCCTGAGGCGCGCGCCAGGCCGAGAATTCCCAATCCGCCCAGGAATAAGCAAAACCCGCGAAAACTCAACGGCGGAATTTCTTGCAGAATAAATTTCATGATGGGCCAATTAATGCCCCAGCCAATGGCCATACCAACTAACAACAAAATGCCTTCGGCAGAAAGGCGAGAGGGGGACGGGCTAGGCATGGGCATCACTCGGGCAGGGCCATTTACATCAACGGAAAGACAACAACTGTGAGCTCCGGGGGAGCCCACAGTACACGCCAAAAATAAAACACTAAAAATAGATGTTAGTTAAATTACCTGGCGACGGTTTGCGGTGGAAACTGTTGCAATAATTGCGTAAAAGTTTCACGCAATTTATTTTCTGCCTTGAGGGAAAAATTAATCAGCGGGATTCCTTCGGCGGTGCCGCGCCAGATCAGCGTATTGGATTGTGCCTGGGTGATGTCCACGACAATCACACCTTCCTGCTTACCTTGACCCAACAATTTTCCGGTGCCCAGGCCAATGCTGCCGTGGCGCCCCACCGGCATGCCTATACCGATTCCAATACTGGTATTGCCACCACTGCTAACGCGCGAAAAAACTTGCAGATCCAGGAGCAAATCCGGCGCTGAATCGCTGGGGGTAAAACCTTGTGCGCGCAGTTGCGCATCAGCCAATTGTTGCAGGAGGTTTTTATCGGTTCCACCAATATCAACAGTGGTGCTGCGCCACTGATAAGTTTTCAGGTTATTGAAATCGGTGCCGGATTTGAAATCATCGCCATAGCGAATTTGGGCACAAGCACTGAGTAACGTCACGGCTGCGATTGCCAGTAAACGAGAAATTGCTGACTTCATGAATCTGTCCTCCAGAGACGGTAGAAGGGATTATAACCCAGTGCTGCCCAACTTATGGGCACAGAGTTTGCAAACCTTGTGGAACTGGCGCAGACTGCGCCGCGTTTTTCTTGATCCGGGAGTTGATGGTGGATTTTTTACTGATTATTAAAGCGATTGTACTTGGGTTGGTGGAAGGCCTTACTGAATTCTTGCCCATCTCCAGTACCGGGCATTTGATTGTAGTGGCGGACTTGATCAATTTTCACAATGACGGCCGCGTGTTTGAAATTGCAATTCAGTTAGGTGCAATCCTGGCGGTAGTGGTGGAATACCGTCAAAAATTTATCAGTGTAGCCCTGGGTATGTTTAGTGATACCAAGGCGCAGCGCTTTATCGCCAATTTGTTAATCGCATTTTTGCCAGCGGCAATTTTTGGGGTGCTGTTTATTTCAATTATCAAAACTTATTTGTTTAACCCCTTGAGCGTGGCCACCATGTTAATTCTCGGTGGCATAGTTATTCTCTGGGCGGAGCGTCGCACCCATCAGGTTCGCGTACATAATGTGGATGACATGAACTGGAAGGATGCGCTTAAGGTGGGATTGTTTCAGGTGGTATCCATGGTCCCGGGCACCTCGCGTTCGGGGGCAACAATCATCGGCGGATTATTTATTGGCCTGGATCGTAAGGTCGCTGCAGAATTTTCATTTTTTCTCGCCGTGCCGACCATGTTTGCGGCAACCTTTTACGACATTTACAAGCACCGCGATTTATTACATGCCAGCGACTTGCCCATGTTTGCCGCGGGATTTATCACCGCCTTTTTTGCCGCATGGCTGGCAGTGAGAACCCTGGTGCGTTTTGTGGCTAATCACACCTACGAAATTTTTGCCTGGTATCGTATTGCTTTTGGTTTAGTGATTTTGATTACTGCTTATACGGGCGTGGTGAGTTGGAGTGGCGTTGAATAATTCGCTAGTCAAGCGCTTTCACCTAATCAATAAATTTCACGACACTGGTATCTTTCTCCCGACTTTTGCCAGCGTCGTGTAATTTGTGCAAGTATTCACTCCACAGTTGTTCCTGATTTTTCCCCAGGTCGTAAAAATAACTCCAGGTAAAAATGCCGCTGTCGTGGCCATCGCTAAAAATTAATTTGAGCGCGTAGTTGCCCGCGCGCTCAATGCCGGTGATAGCGACATCTTTCTTGCCAAATTGCAGCACTTCCTGCCCAGGGCCATGGCCTTTGACTTCGGCGCTGGGTGAGTACACACGCAGGAATTCGGCGGGCAATAGAAATTGCTCGCCATCAAAATGCAATTCCAGCTGTTGCGATTGCTTATGCAATTTGATCTTGCTGGGCAGTTTGTTGTTATGGGCTTGCTCGCTCATTAGAGAATATACCGGCTCAAGTCTTCGTTTTTCGCCAGCTCCCCCAAGTGTTTCTCAACATAATCGGCATTGATTTCCACTGAGTTGCTGCCATTGCCCGCGTCAAAAGAAACATCTTCCAATAAGCGCTCCAGAATCGTGTGCAAACGGCGTGCGCCAATATTTTCGGTGCGTTCATTCACATCAAATGCTGTTTCGGCAATGCGACGAATACCGTCTTTGGTAAAGGAAATCTCCACCCCTTCGGTTTTAAGCAGCGCTTGCTGTTGTTCAGTCAGCGATGCTTTGGGTTCGGTGAGGATGCGTTCAAAATCATCCGGTGTCAGTGCTTGCAACTCCACGCGAATCGGCAAGCGCCCTTGCAATTCCGGAATCAAATCCGAGGGTTTGCTCAAGTGAAATGCGCCGGAAGTGATAAACAAAATATGATCGGTTTTGATCATGCCGTGCTTGGTGGAAACCGTGCAGCCTTCAATTAAGGGTAATAGGTCGCGCTGAACACCTTCGCGCGACACGTCGGCGCCGTTCACATTGCCGCGTCGTGCAACTTTGTCAATTTCGTCGATGAAGACAATGCCGTTTTGCTCAGCCGCTTCTATGGCTTGGGCTTTGATATCTTCTTCACTCACCAATTTCGCCGCTTCTTCATCCTGCAATTGCTTGAAGGCTTTTTTAACGGTGATTTTGGTTTTTTTGGTTTTGTCGCGCCCCAGCGATGAAAACATGCTTTGCAATTGGCTGGTCATTTCTTCCATACCTGGGGGGGCCATTATTTCTACGCCGATAGGTGTAGCCGCAAGGTCAATTTCAATTTCTTTATCGTCCAGATCCCCTTCGCGCAATTTTTTGCGGAAAATCTGGCGTGTGCCTGATTCGTGTTTGCTTTCTTCGGCAGATAAATCGCGTGCTGGTGGCAGCAGTGCATCCAGAATGCGATCTTCGGCTGCTTCGGCTGCGCGATGCTGCACGGCTTTAACCGCTTGCTCGCGGCGCATTTTAATCGCGACGTCAACCAGGTCGCGAATAATAGATTCCACATCGCGGCCAACGTAACCGACTTCAGTAAATTTAGTGGCTTCCACTTTAATAAAAGGTGCGTTGGCCAGTTTCGCCAGACGGCGTGCAATTTCGGTTTTACCCACACCGGTTGGGCCAATCATTAAAATATTTTTCGGTGTGATTTCATTGCGCATTTCAGCAGCGACTTGCATGCGACGCCAGCGGTTACGTAACGCAATCGCAACCGCGCGTTTGGCGTTTTGTTGGCCGACAATATGTTTATCCAATTCATGCACGATTTCGCGCGGGGTCATAGAAGACATAAAAAACTCTTGGGTAGCCCGCATGGAGTGCAACGGAATGCGGGGTGGTTTATCAAATGGGTAGATTTATCAAAGGGTTGATTGTCAAATAAGAATTCCCGTATTTCGCCAGGCTCCATACGGGCTACGTTTTAATAATCCAACACCTCAATGGTATGATTCTGGTTGGTGAAGACACAAATATCACCAGCGATTTTCAAACCTTTTTCCACAATGCTGCGCGCATCCAGTGAAGTATTTTCCAGTAATGCACGTGCAGCGGCTTGTGCATAATTGCCACCGGAACCAATCGCAATCAAATCATCTTCGGGTTGGATTACGTCGCCATTGCCAGTAATGATTAACGAGGCCTCTTTATCGGCTACAGCCAGCAATGCCTCCAAACGGCGCAGGCTGCGATCCGTTCGCCAGTCTTTGGCGAGCTCAACGGCGGCGCGCGTCAGTTGGCCGTTGTGGGCTTCCAGCTTGGCCTCGAAACGTTCAAATAAAGTAAATGCATCGGCGGTGCCGCCCGCGAATCCGGCCAGCACCTGATTTTTGTACAGGCGGCGCACCTTGCGCGCATTGCCTTTCATAACAGTATTGCCAAGGGACACCTGGCCGTCGCCACCAATTACCACCTGACCTTCGCGGCGAACAGAGAGAATCGTAGTCACAGGACTTCCTTTAAAGAATAAATTCAACCACATGCGAAACATGTGCTGTGCGGTATTGCAACAGGAAATAACGAAATGGGGATAGGCACGGCTTTTTCAAGCAGTGCCCTTGGGGTAGAAAATCAGGGGGGTGAATTATTTGGCTTTGGCGCGCTTGAGCACCAGCGCGTTGTACTCATTTTTTACCAACTGCGAGCGAGCGCTGGTCAGGGCATTCTGGTTATCGAAGGGGCCTACCACCACGCGATGCCAAATCTCGCCTTTGCGGATTTCCACTTTTTCGATACCCGCATCCAGGTTCAGCAGGATCAATTGCGCGCGCAATTTATCCGCATCTTCCGCTTTGGGGAATGAGCCTACCTGAATCAGGTATTCAACGCCGGCTTCCTGTTGCGCTGGTTTTTCTTCGCCGGTTGCTTCGCTGGCGGGCACAATGGTTTCGCTTTCTTGCAGCAGTTTGTAGAAATCAAAGCGCGGTTTCGGCGTTTTGTTTTCGGTGACTTTGGGTTTGGGGTCTTCCTTGGGGGGCGGTGCCGCCACCGGGTTTTTAATAAAGTAATAGCTCGCCGCAAATGCGCCCATCACCAGGCCGGCGATAAACCACAGCCAGGCCGGCGTTTGACCGCTGTTGTTGCCGCTGCTGCGTTTGGCCGGCGCACGGCCTTTTTTGGCGAAATCTCTACTCATGGAACTGGGTTACATCATCCGATGGTGAAAATAAGGTCGCGATTGTAAAGGGAATGTCTGGAGCCGTCACTAAATCAGGTGCATTAGCCCATCTCTTGCGGGTCGACATCAATCGACCAGCGTACGGCTTTGGCAAGCGGACTGGCCTCAAGTTTCATCGCCAATTCGGCTAGCAATTGCTGTAGCGGTTTGCGCTGTGCGCTGTTGATTTGCAATTGATAGCGAAAACGATCGCCGCGTTTTTCCATAAACGCTGGCAGTGGACCGAGATAGCTTAGGGTTGGGCTGGCCGCTAATAGCATTTCTGCTTGTTGGCGCGCATAGGTGAGAAAATCGGTGGCTTTCTGCGGGAATTTGCTTTCCGCGCGGATCAGGGCAAGTTGGCGATAGGGTGGTAAGCCGGTGACCTGGCGCTCAGGCAAAATCAATTCTGCCAGGGCGTGATAGCCGCGCGTAACCAGCGTTTGTACCAGTGGATGATCGGTGTGATGGCTCTGCAATATCACGCGTCCCGGCTTTTCGGCACGCCCGGCACGCCCGGCAACTTGTAACAATAATTGGCCCATACGCTCGGGCCCGCGGAAATCGGTGCTGAATAAACCCGCATCCGCATCGATGATAACCACCAGGGTTACATCGGCAAAATGATGGCCTTTGGCAAGCATCTGGGTGCCGACGAGAATACAGGGCTCGCCGGTGTGCACATCGTCCAATAATGTTTGCATGGCATTTTTATTGCGCGTGGAATCGCGATCTACACGAATAATTTTTTGTTCGGGAAATAATTCCTGTAGTACTAGCTCACTGCGCTCGGTTCCCTGTCCAATAGGTTGTAAATGACTGGAATTGCATTGCGGGCAGCGGCGCGGCAGGGCGCGCTGGTGATCGCAATGATGGCAATGCAAATGGCGTGGGGTTTGGTGCACGGTCATGCGTGCATCGCAAAAATTGCAGTTGGCCAGCCAGCCGCAATCGTGACATTCCAGTGTGGGGGCGTAGCCGCGACGATTGAGGAACACCAGTACCTGATTGCCGCGTGCCAGGGTTTCGCCAATGGCATCGATACTGGCCTGCGCAAAACCTTCGTGGAGTATTTCACCGCGAATATCCAGCAGTTGGATTTCCGGCGGCTTGGCGCTGCCGGCGCGCGCCTTGAGTTGCAGATGTTGATAGCGACCTTGCAGGGCGTTGTGCAGGGTTTCCAGTGACGGCGTTGCCGAGCCGAGAATGAGTGGAATATTCAAACGGTGTGCACGTACCGCAGCGAGATCGCGGGCGGAATAGCGAAAGCCGTCCTGCTGTTTGAAAGATCCATCATGTTCTTCATCAATAATGATGATGCCCAGTGATTCAAACGGGGTGAATAGCGCCGAGCGGGTACCAATCACAATACGTGCAATGCCGGCGCGCGCTTGCAGCCAGGCATCCAGTCGCTCGCGATCATTCAACCCCGAATGCAGTGCAGCAATTGGAACGGCAAAGCGCCGCTGGAAGCGCTGGATGGTTTGTGGTGTCAGGCCGATTTCCGGTACCAGCACCAATGCCTGTTTCCCCTGTTTGAGACAATGCTCAATCGCCTGCAGGTAGATTTCGGTTTTGCCGCTACCGGTGGCGCCATCGAGCAAGTAAGTTTTGAATCCGATCGGATTGATCTGTGCCAGGGCAAATGCTTGTTCATCGCTGAGCGTAAGTGGTTGCTCATTTAGCAGGGATTGTGGTTGCGCAATACTGGTTAGTTGTACCTCTGCTATTTTTACCAGGCCCTTATCGATCAGCGTTTTGGCGATACTGCGTGGAATCTCCAGTTGCTCCAGATCCCGCCGTAGTAAATAAGGATGCTTTTGTAGTTCCGCGAGGAGCGCGGCTTGCTTCGGGGAGCGTTTGAGCGCCCCATCCGGCAGCCCCTTTCCTTCAGTGGTGAGCATAAAAGCCGGTTCGCCGCGCATACGAGCGGGTTCGCCCTGGCGCAACAGCACTGGCAATGCGGCCTGTAAGACTTCGCCCAGTGGGGTTTGGTAGTAATCGGCCGCCCACTGACACAGCGCTAGTAATTCAGGGCCCAAAACGGGCTGCTGATCAATAATGGCTAATGCCGGGCGCAGCTTTTCAGGTTGGTAAGAGCTAACTGACTTAACCGCCATAAGTACACCGATCAACTCCTGGTGACCAAAGGGAACCTGGATCAAGGTGCCGGCCCGCAGTGAGTCGAGCATTGCGACAGGAAAATTGATCGGTGGTAAATAGTCGAAATTGCGCCTTAAGGGCACAGGTAGGGCAAGTTCGAGTAAGCGGGATTCGGGCATCAGTAATAACGGCGGTTAGCTATTGCAAGGCGGGAAGGATAACCCATATTCAATTCTTTATAAGCAGGCGCTGCGGTGGAGTCTGATGCCGGGATGAATATCGTTGTGAAATGACGATTTTTTAGGCAAAACCCTGCTTGGCGGTTGCGTTGGCGTTTTTTTCTGATAGTATCGCCGCTCTTCAAAAACAGCCGTTTTTTTTAACCTATGTACGGTGCCAGGCAACAGACCCGGTGGCGGTACAGCTTACGAAGGCATTCATCATGAAAGCAGACATTCATCCAAATTACGTTGAAGTAGCTGTTAACTGCAGCTGCGGCAACAACTTCAAAACCCGTTCAACCCTGGGTAAAGACTTCCACGTAGACGTGTGTGGCCAATGCCACCCTTTCTATACTGGTAAGCAAAAAATCGTTGATACCGGTGGCCGTATTGATCGCTTCACCAAGCGTTTCGGCAGCCGTATCGGTGCCGCCAAGAAATAATTGGTGCACCTTGCAGCTTAAGCCGATACTGCAATCTAAAAAAACGCCGGCGAGTATGCTCGCCGGCGTTTTTTTATGTCTGTTGTCATCGGTATCGGCATCAGTATTGGCGGAGTGCGGTCACCCCGAAACGACCGCAATTACTGTAGCAAAGGTGCAGGATGGCGATACCCTGAAATTGAGCGATGGCCGTTCGGTGCGGGTACTGGGTATCAATGCGCCGGAAATTACGGTTGGGCAAAAGCGTGGTCAGCCACTTGGAAAAGAGTCATTGGTAAGTGCACAACAATTCGTAGCGCGGGCTGGTGGTGAGGTTCGCTTGGGATTTGATGTAGAAAAGCGCGATCACTACGGGCGCTGGTTGGCCCATGTGTACGATAAATTTGGTCGCAGTTTGGCGGTTGAGCAAATCCGTGCAGGTATGGCCTTTCAAATCAGTGTGCCGCCCAATCGTGCGCAGGAGTCTTGCCTTTCATCGATAGAAATTCGCACACGCAAAAATCCAACCGGGGTCTGGCGCAATGCCTATTGGGGTAGTTTTCCATCGACCTCCTTGTCCGTGGTGGATACCGGGTTTCGCGTGGTGCGGGGCAAAGTTGCCAGGGTGGATGTGAATTCATCCGTGTGGATTGAATTCGAGGGAGAGTTGGTGGCGCAGATTAAAAAGTCAGATTGGCCAGCTTTCGGGCGCAGCGACTGGAGTTCGCTCGCGGGAAAAAACCTGGAGGTGCGCGGTTGGATTAGCGCGCGTAAAGATAAGGGCAACTCTCAGGACGGCAAGCGCCGTTTTAAACCGCTGGTGATGGGGGTGCGTACACCTTCATCCATGAAGGTTATTCATTAAATAGTTAGAAAATCTCTTCCGGCAGTGTTTCCTGCTCGGTGTTTTCATGGCCGGCAGCTGACGTGCGGCTGGTATCTTCCCCTAAAAATACCTCAAAAATAGCATCCGGGTCGCCGGGCATGGCGGGCTTGCCGGTATCCGGGTTTATGCGCACAGTGACTATGCCTTCGGGTTGCCTTGGCAACTGATCGGGTACGCCTTCAAGCGCGGTCCGCATAAAGTCGATCCAGATTGGTAAGGGGGCGGAATTGCCAAACTCTCTCCTGCCCAGCAGGGTGTTGGCATCAAAACCAACCCATACGCTTGCGACAATATTGGGGTTATAGCCAGAGAACCAGGTGTCGCGAGGGCCATTTGTTGTCCCGGTTTTGCCAGCAATATCTTTGCGCCCAAGTTGTTTGGCGAGGCGGCCAGTGCCTTTATCCACGACATCCCTTAGCATTGAGTCAATCAGGTAGGCGATGCGTGCATCAATGATTCGCGGTGCACGTTGGCTGGCATCCAGAATTGAAGTGTTTACCAGTGAGCCATCCTCTGCATACTGCGACTCATCGCGCTCACACTCTTTGCATACCTTTTTCGGCTTGGCCTCATAGACAACCTTGCCGTTATCTTCCTCTATGCGTGTAACCAGATAGGGATCTATCTTGAATCCGCCATTGGCAAAGCTGGCATAGGCTGTTGCCATTTGCATGGGGGTGAGTGCGTGGGAGCCCAATGCAAGTGTCAGGTCGCGCGGGAATTCTTTGGGGTTGAAGCCGAAGCGCGCCAGGCTATCCAACGCTGTTTGCATGCCAATGCTGCGCAATAAACGAATGGATACCAGGTTGCGCGAGCGGTAGAGCGCCTGGCGCATCCGCATGGGGCCTACAAATTTGCCATCATCGTTTTCCGGGCGCCAGGCGATACCGGTGCTGGTATTTTCAATCACAATGGGGGCGTCATTAATGATCGATGCAGGGGTAAAGCCGTTTTCAAGTGCTGCGGTGTATAGCAGCGGTTTAAAGCTGGAACCCGGTTGGCGCGCGCCCTGTGTGGCACGATTGTAGTGACTCTGGTTGAAGTCGAAGCCTCCAATCAAAGAGCGAATGGCTCCATCGCTTGGGTCGAGTGAAACCAGAGCCGACTGAATTGCCGGAACCTGGCTGAAATTCCATTGATCATCATTATCCTTGGCGATACGCACCACATCACCGGTTTTCAGGAAGTCGCGGACATTGGTATAAGCAGCGCCACGACTGTCTTCGGTAATATAAGGACGCACATTGGCCAGCCCTTGCTCCCATCCGAGATCGACAAAATCGCCACTGCTCATAAGTACTTTAAGCGACTTATCACCAACCTCAACCACTGCAGCGGGTTCAAGCCCACCCAATACCGGAATACCTTGCAATTCTTCCTGCCAATCGGCCAGATCTGATTCTTGTGAGGGTTTCAAGTGGCGTTCGGGGCCGCGATAACCATGGCGTTGGTCGTAGCCGAGCAGACCTTTAACAACGGCTGCCTGAGCGGTTGCTTGCATGGCGCTATCCACAGTGGTGTAAACCTTATAGCCCTGCACATAGGCCTTGTCGCCAAAACGATCCAGTACTTCCTGACGCGCCATCTCGGCAATATAAGGCGCCTGAACGTCCAGGGTGGTGCCGTGATAACTGGCAGTGTTGGGCTCGTTTATTGCAGCCTCGTAAGTAGCCTGGTCTATATGTTTGAGTTCATACATACGGCCAATAATCCAATTGCGACGAATCATGGCGCGCTTGAGGTTGGCGAGGGGGTTGTAAGCAGAAGGCGCTTTAAGCACACCGACAATCATGGCGTATTGGGCGACACTGAGCTGATCTATGTCCTTGCCGTAATAGATTTGGGCGGCCGCCTGCAAACCGTAGGCGCGGTTGCCAAAGAACATTTTGTTGTTGAACAATTCAAGGATTTCTTCCTTGGTAAATTTTCGTTCAATTTCAATGGATAAGAGGATTTCGTTAAACTTG
>JAGKXA010000376.1 GCA_021151615.1 Cellvibrionaceae bacterium
ATCCTGCAGGGTGACATAAACAGTTTTACCATCTGCACCACCAAAGGCAACATTGGTAGGTTTTTGGCCTTTGAGTTTAATACGTTGCAACACAGTGCCTTGCGGTGAAACTACGGCCACTTCACCCGCCGCGTAGCGGGCGATATATAAATTGCCCACCGCATCGCAGCGCATACCGTCCATGCCGTGATCTTTAAATTCGATGAGCAGGCGCTTGTTGCTCACATCGCCGGTTTTGCGGTCGATATCGTATTTCCAGACTTTGCGTTGCACGCTTTCATTCACGTACAAATGTTTTTCATCGGTGCTGACTTCCACACCGTTAGTAGTACCCATATCGGCTTCCAGCAAAGTCACTGTGCCATCGGTGGCGACTTTCCACAGGTTGCCGGTGTTGTCCGCCCACTTAGGATCGCTCGCGTAAATCACACCGGATTTGGCAATGGCGATATCATTGGGCTGATTCATTTTATCGCTGTGCGCATGCACGTTAATGGCTTTGGTTTTCGGATCAATCTTTAGCACGTTATGGGCAGAGTAATCGGCCACATACATAGTGCCCTTGCGATCGAAGCGAATACCATTGCCAGTACTGCCTTTGGGCAAGGTCACAAACAACTGTGCATTGTCTTTTTTATCAATAATACCGATGGTGCCTTCTTCCGCAAAATTCACTGCGTACAAATTGCCTTGTGCATCCACCGCCGGGCCTTCAACGCCCTGGGTAAATACTTTATCGGCTACATAATCTTCGGTTTGGGCATTGCCATAGCCGCAAACGGCCAGGCAACTGACCAGCAGCAACGTTTGTTTCATAATAACCTCGTGTGCATTTTCTGAATTTACGGCACGGCACGTCGAGAGCTAGCAGAGTGGAATGGGCCAGCCACTCACCGGTGGCAGCTCCTTTTTGGTTATGGTGCAGATACTACAGGATAGACTTCCAGTCACCAAGGGCGACCGGAAAGGAAACTAAAAATACAGCGCAACACAAAACGCGACAAACAAACCGCCAGAGAGACACTGCCAGAAACGTACCGGGTTTTTATCTTGCAGCAGTGCGCGATAGTGCTGTTTGTATTTAGGATTGGGATGTTGCAACTCATGCAAAAATTCTGACACATCGCCATGGCGGCGCTCCGGGTCATAGCGCAAGCCTTTGCGAATCGCGCCGTCCACCCAAAAGGGCACCAGTGGATTGAGTTCGTAGGTGGAAGTGTAGCGCGTATTTAAATAGGCGCGCTCGGTGCGACAGGAGCCGAGCTTGCCATCGAAAGGCGCTTTGCCGGTGAGCATTTCAAACACAATCACCGCGAGCGAAAACAAATCAGATTTTTCATCGCTCTTGCCGTGCAAAATAGTTTCCGGCGGTGAATATTCGGCAGTGCCCAAAATGCGTTCGCGCGCAATGGGCGAACTGATTTCAGCAATCCCTTGTACTAAACAGGAACCGAAATCGATAATTTTAATTTCACCATTGCGATCCACCATAATATTGGCCGGGCGCAAATCCTGATGCAGGGTTTCGCGGCGATGGAAGGCGCGCAGGCCTTTACTGATCTGTTCAACCTTATAAATTACATCCTGCACCGAGGGCTGCGGATTCTCTTTAATCCACTGGTTCAGAGTAATGCCATCCACATACTCCATTAAATAATAGAGACAGCTTTTGGTTTTATTCGCCGCAATAACCTTCACTACATGGGAATTGTGGATGCGGCTACCGATCCAGGCCTCCAAAATAAAGCGTTCAATATAGGCGGGGTCATCGACAAAGTTGATCGATGGCGTTTTCATGCAATACATTTGATTGGTTTCAATGTCTTTTACCAGATACACCTGGCTGCGACTGCTCGCATGCAATTCTTTTTCGATGCGATAACCATCAATCACCATACCCGGATTTAAATGCGGAGGGAACGGCAGGGCACTGAGTTTCTGGCAGGCGTCATCAACATTTTGTTTGGGCAGTGAATCTACCCGCAACACCTGGCAGCTGATATTGTCATCGCTGTTATTGGTTGCGGCCAACGCAACCAGTTGCTGGGCCAGGGCTTCATAGTCATCACCCGCGCTGAGCAGCGCACTGGCAAGCTGTTCATCGCTGACAAAATCGTGCAGCCCATCGGTGCTGAGCAAATAAATATCCTGCTCTTCCACATCGATGGTTTTGCAATCCACAT
>JAGKXA010000377.1 GCA_021151615.1 Cellvibrionaceae bacterium
TAGCAGGACAAATGATGTTCATAGATAAGCCTTTAGTTTAGTTTCGGCAATGACTCAGTATAGCCTGATTTTTAGGCATAAAAAAGCCGCATGGTTAGCGGCTTTCAAAGTAGTCTGTGACATACCAAAAGACGGCAAGACAGATGAAGATACTTAATAAGCTCATTTCAAAGCCTCCTCGACCTTTTTCTTAATCTTACGCTCTTTTGTGCGTTTCGCCATAACACGAAGCGCTGAAAGTATTGGCGCTGGCATACCTGCACCGGATGATATAACCATGTCCATTGCGGCAAGGATTGTTGCGGCTGTTCCTGATGGGTTGCCAGCACCAGGTTGCATAACCAAAACATCTTTAGCGACTTCATTCAGCGTGCGTAGCTGGTCGGCGCTTTTCTTGCCAAACAGAATATCCAGCTTACTGTCTCTGTCTAGCGCTTTAATGGCGTTGTCCATGCCTTTAGCACTAATTAGCGGGTTGCCGTTAGCGTCTGTCCCGATGTTTCGCGTTGCTTCGTCGCGCACATGACGCACAACAGCAGCGCGAACTTCATTTAGCGCATTAATTCCCTCTTCTCCAGCCGTTGACAGCACACGACGAAGGTTTTTTAAGTCCTGCACAGAACCGTTGATAACCGCTTTGTTTACCACGTTTTCAGCAGCAATGCGTTGGTCTTTGTACTTTCCTTTAGTGTCAAGAAGTTGGTCGATAATGGCCAAATTCTCGTACTTGTTTGCAAGTTGCATGCGCTGCTTGCGGGCAGACTGAAACACCGGACCAACTGCCGCACCCTGTGCTTGGTCGATGATTTGCTTAATCTGCGACGCCCTGCGCAAGTCTTGGCCGTTTTTGTTGTCGACCAACTCATTGACGCGCTGCCGCAACGTTTCTGACTGTTCAACTGTCATTGGTTTTAGCCTGAACGATCCATCATCAAGCCGTCCAGCGCCTACACCTAAGCGCTCAGCTTCTTTCGCAATCAATCCAACAACCGGCGCAACGGTCACGTCAACGCTTTGGCTGTTTAAGTATTCGGTGAGTGGGTCGATTGAAATTACATCATTCATCTCACCGCGGGCGCGTGCCGCATCATAGGCGTTTTTAACCTTTTGCTTTTCACGCTCGTAGCCTTTTTGCAGCGCAGTTACCACAACATTACCGGTTTCAGAGCGCCAAGCCGTTTCTGGCAATTTAGTGCCAGTCATCGAAATCATCTCATCAAGATTCTGATTGATGCCTTGGTTTAACTCTAGGTTGCGCTGTCTTAGCTCTGCGCCTAGCTCTGGATTTTTGGCTGTTTCAATCTCAAAGCTCTGTTGAGCCTTGTCCTTTGTTGCCATGCCTTTTGTTAGGTTAAGTGAAACTGGCAAATCTGCTGCTTGCTGGCGTCGAACTTGTTCTAGTGGTATTTCAGCCGCGCTTGCTGAGCGCTGTCCAAATGTGGCCGGAGCAGTATCTTTGCTCATTACTGATTTTGCAGCATTAGCCACTGTGGACGCTGCTTGTCTGGCTGCCTGCGATGATTCTGCTGCAACTGTTGGGGCAATGCGAGCGGATGCGCCTAAAGCCTGACTTGCTCCCATAGCTTGCAGAGGAGTAGCTGCGCCCATTACTGGAGGCAACACGCCAATGAAATCACCAATCGCTTTCACGTATCGCTGACCAGCTTCTGTTTCAGGCATGCTTGTAACATCTGCGGAGTATTGCGCCGCCAACTGTTGCGCTTGCTCAGGTGTTAAGCGTCCTGTTAAGTCACCAAAAACACCTTCTGCTGTGCCAATAACGCCCGCCGGAACGCCAAACAGTAAGCCGCTCCCAAGTGTTTTTGCAGCCTCAACTGCGCCAACTGCTTTTTCACCAGGTGAGAACTCCTGTTTTTTCGGAGTGTCTACAGCGCCGCCAAAGTCGATGCGTGCGCCGAAGTCCTGCGAGCGCATCTGCTTGATTTTATCAGCAAACAACTGAGCCGCTTTTGTATCACCTGCTTTGTGCGCCTTAATTAGCGCCTCTTTGAGTTGCTGTTCTGTTGCCATTACTGAAGTCCATATTGCGCCATAATGTCGGCTTCGGTTAAGTCAGGTTGCTGCGTTTGGTTTTGCTGCGTCGATTGCGTCAAGTCAATGCCTTTTTCTTTTGCGCCACGCTCAAGCGTTTTCATGATTTGTGC
>JAGKXA010000378.1 GCA_021151615.1 Cellvibrionaceae bacterium
GACCACCGAGTTTACCGCATCGCTCCTGGTACCCGCCGGTCATCAGGGCCCTGCATTTTTGGTGTACGACAATTTCAATGTGATTATGCGCTGGAACCGCTCGGAATTTTATGCAATTGCCGTTGGCCAACTCGCTGATCAAATTGCCGGCGGTGGAAAGCTATTGCAACCGCCTCCGGAAGATGCACCACGCCTGCACCGCAACCAGGTAATTGCGTTGCAAGAACAGCTTAACCAAAAAGGATTCAACACCGGCACACCGGATGGCATCCTCGGCCCTGGAACTCGCCGCGCCATCAGTGAATTCCAACATCAGCAAGGCATGATTGCCGATGGTTTCCCCAGCAAAGAAGTGCTTGGTTTGTTAGGCATAGCCTCCGAATCCAACAAGCGTTAATGACAGGCGAGCCTTAATTAAAAGTGAACATTCATGAAAAGGAAGCAAAATGATCAGCTGCCACCAACACGATTACATTGAAATTGTATGTATGTACCGCTACCCGGTAAAACTCACGCTCAAATCAGGTGAAATTATTGAGGGTGCGGCTGTTGGTACTGTCAGTGACGAGCTGCGAGAGGAATGTATAAAGCTCGCTACCGAATCGGGTGAAACACTTGTCGTGTTAAACCAGCTAAAACAATTGGAAGTGACTGTAGAAAACCCGCATTTGAAACTTTTATTGTTTTAATAAAACAGGATAAAATCCCTCGTTCTTTATGTCTGAAGGTCGAGTTCATTATTAGATGCGGCAAGCTTTCCGTCGTTTTGGAAGTTATATATAGTTTTATTCAAGGAGAAACCTATGAAATTTTTTGCATTACTGATAATTACACTTTCGTCTGCGTTCGCATTATCCGCCAAAGCAACCGTCCTTTGGGATGAAAGCATTGATGGTAACTCTGCCAGCATGCCCTCTCTCACTTTGCAAATTGGTGCAAATGAAATTTTGGGCTCATCACGCTGGGCCGGTGATGAAATAGACCCGTTCCAATTTACGGAGCGTGATTGGTTTGGTTTAACGCTGCAAGATGGATTGAGTATCAAATCAATTACCACGGAAATTACTAATCCAGTTCTGCTATCGAGCCAGACGCTTGAAAATCTTTGGGCCACCGCTATGTGGACACTCCAAGATTGGTCTTATGATTTCAAATGGTATGAATACACCCGAATTGCTGAAACCGCGCCATTTGCTAGCATCGGTGAATTTCCGCTTTCCGGTTTTAATAATTTTATCTTGAATCAAGCAGCAGGGCTTTCAAATACCGGTCCCTTTGATCTCTCCTGGGAATATCGAGTGACAATAGAAGTTGTTGAGTCAATTCAAGTTTCTGAACCATCTTCGCTATGGTTAGCTCTGATTGCACTTGTTGCCATCTTGCGCGCACAGAGATCAAGAGCAGCAAAAGTCTAGTATTAACCTCACTAACGGAAAGCTGCTGAAAACATTTAAACATCTTCTAATATGCTTTATCTATTTCCAGAGAAAATTAAGTAGATGTGTTTCGATGTTTTCAGCAGCCATTTAGCGCAAATGCTGTTTAATTTGCGCAAGCACCTCCAGGGTTTTAATACGTAGCGCGCGATCATACACATCAATCGTAAACATAAACTCGTCAACAGCAAGTTCATCGCGCAATTGTTGCAAACCGTCCAGAATTTCCAATTCATCGCCGATTTGGGACAAACCCAAAAATTCCTGCACACTGTGTTTTTCACTCACCGACCAATCCAGTTGCTCAAACGGCTTGGGTGGACACAACCACAAAGGTTCACCGCGAAATAACGCCGTAATCCGCTGAAAGCTGGTTGTTGCATTGAAGGCAGCCTGCTCGGATGTTTCACCCCAAATAATCGGCAACCCCAGCATAAAATAAGGTTTATCCAAATGAGCTGAGGGGCGAAATTCCGCGCGGTAACGCTTGAGTGCCGCGCGCATATACGTGGGCGCAAAGTGCCCAGCGAATGAATAAGGCAAACCCAATTGCGCCGCCAGGCCTGCGCTGTAAAGGCTGGAACCTAAAATCCAGATGGGCACTTGTGTGCCCTCACCCGGCACTGCGCGCAAGCGCTGTTGCGGTTGGCTCGGTTGCAATAATTGTTGGATGACTTGCACTTCTTGCGCAAAATTTTCT
>JAGKXA010000007.1 GCA_021151615.1 Cellvibrionaceae bacterium
GGCACAGTGATAATAAAAATAATCAGCAACACCAACATGACATCCACCAGCGGTGTCATGTTGATTTCATTCATGACTTCGGTTTCGTCGTCGAGTCCACCACCAAAGGCCATGGCTTAACCCTCTTTACGTGGAGTGAGTTTGGTAATGGTGTTTTTATTTTGCATTGGGCTGCCGGTAATAAAGTAGGCATGCAGCTGATGTGCAAAACGATTTAATTTATTCAGCACGCCTTTGTTGGCGCGGGTGAGGGCGTTGTAACCCAGCACTGCAGGAATAGCTACCGCCAAACCAAACGCGGTCATAATCAATGCTTCACCCACCGGGCCGGCAACTTTATCAATACTGGCCTGACCACTCACACCAATACCAACCAGTGCGTGATAAATCCCCCACACAGTGCCGAACAAGCCCACGAAAGGCGCAGTAGAGCCAACCGATGCGAGAATAGCGAGGCCACGCTGCAAACGTTCAGCGCTTTCATCAATGGAGCCGCGCAAACAGGCGGTTAACCATTCGCCCAAGGGTAAATGGCCGTGCAAATCCGTTTTGTGATTGCTGTGATGATCCAGCGCTGCTTGACCTTCTTCGGCTAAATGACGGAAAGGCGTTGCGCGATCTTCACCGAGGGTACGCAGGCCTTCAGCAAAACTTTGTGCGTGCCAGAAATCATTTAAACCCTGTTCGGATTTACGCAGACGCAACAAACCCCAGGCGCGCACGACAATCACCCACCAACTGGCGATAGACATAACCAACAAGATAACGGCTACGCCTTTAATCAATGCATCGCCTTGTGCCCAAAGGGCGGTAATTCCGTAGGGTGAATCCATAACAACCTCGTTGTTTTGCTGTTCAATAAAATAGTTGTGCGCGTGAAAATTTATTTTTTTGGGCGAATACCAAACTCAAATGGAATCTCATACCAGTAATCGATCGCTATTCCCGCTTGGCTGGCAGGAACAAAGCGCCAGCGTTTTATCGCATTAACCGCCGCTTTATCCAAACGTTTGAAACCGCTTGATTCCTTGATTTTTACCTCGCCGACAGTGCCATCAGCTTTCACCAGTATCTCCAGTGTCACGGTTCCTTTTTCACCTAAACGGCGAGACATGTCGGGATAGCCGGGGGCCGGATTGTTCAGCTCACTGGCATCCGCGTTAGGTGGCAACACCGGTGCCGGCTGTGGCTCAGCCGGTTTTTGTGGTTCAGCCGGTGTTTCAACGGGCGGTGGTGGTTCCGGTGCTTTTACGGCACGCTCTGAAGGCGGTGCCTTGGGTAAGGGTTTTGGCTTGGGCACCGGTTTTGGTTCCGGAGGCGGCGGAGGTGGTGGTTCAGGCGGCGGTGGCGGTGGTTCTTCAGGTGCAGCCATAACAATGGCGCCTTGAATCGTGGGCACTACCACTTCAACCGGTTTTGGTTCGGTACGCGCCATAACCACGGCAGCAAGAATACCAGCATGCAGGCTTATCACCAGCAAGAGCGAGGAGAGGGGCGCGTTTTTGGGTAGCATGCTGGGTATAGGTGAGTCAGAAGTATGAAAGAATGTTGAAATATGCGCTAATGATAATATTTCTCATTGTCAAATGCAATCAAACTTCCGTTGATATCGGTCTCTTTTCACACCTGTGGATTAAATAGTGCGCTCTGGATGATTGCCAGCAGTTTGCGGTACCCGGGCGAAAGGCCGGGTTTGATCTGGCGCGAATCTATGTAGTAGGGTGCGCGCTTGCCGTGATACTCAATCGCGGGTCCTATAGGCTGGAAATAAATCCCCACAAAACTCAGGCTGCGCGCCAGGCGCGGCTCCATCATTACGAATACATGAAAACGACGCGTCTTATAGGTCATGGCGATGGCCGACATGTACAAGCTGATGGCTATATAGGGAAAGAAGCGCAGTTCCTGGGCTGAAAAGCTGGCCTCGTTGATCGCGCCGGTAGCGCCCCCTTCGAACTGGTCCACCTGGCGTTTGCGAAATGTGGCAGGCACTGCCAGACGGGATATTTCGCAGATTTCCCGTGGCAGGAACTGGCTCGGATGAAGCTCGCTATGGGTTAAGGCGTGGCCGCAGAATTGTTGTATCGGTAAGGGTTCCGTTGGTGAATTACTGGTAATCAGCCGTAATGTCCCCGCCAGATTTTTTGAGCCGAGGTGGCGAATACAACAGTGGATTGAGCGCTCATCGAACTCATCTGTTTCTATTTGGTCTGGTTTTTCCGCTTCAAAATGCAGCTCTTCACAGTAAACTTGATGGCGCAGTGCATAGACCTCACGTTTCAACTGCGCACTGCTGGCGATTCCCGGTTGCAGGTATTGGGCAAAGTGATTGGCAATGAGCAGTGCTTCATCGCTCGCCAACTGGGAGCGGGTAGTGGTGTTTGTTGCAGGCGCTTCATTACTGGTTGGTTGAGTGTGCGTTAATTGACCCGGGGTGCGTAGTGCTTTCATAAATCCCTCGTCCTTTTAGTCCTTGGGGATGGTAAAGATTTGTTTTTTAAACACGCTTCTACAGTCTAGTTGGAGCCTTCAGCTCTGGCGGATCATTTATTTCTAACAAAAGTTCGCCTTATTCGGTGTGTCGCATCAGAACACCAGGGTCTTTGCCTGCCACATCAAGATGTTATACTCGGCGTCCCTTGTTGATGAAGTCCCCAGGAATTCATGGAAATTTTTATATTGTTGGGTTTGATTTTGTTGAATGGCTTGTTTGCCATGTCCGAAATCGCCATTGTGACAGCCAAAAAATCCCGCCTCCAAATCCTTGCCGATAAAGGCAGTAACTCGGCGCAAATTGCGCTAAAGCTTGCCGAAGATCCCACGCAATTTCTCTCGACTGTGCAAATCGGCATTACTTCGATCGGTATCATGAATGGTATTTTCGGTGAGTCCATTCTCGCTGAACCCTTTGCGCTCTGGTTGCAAACCTTTGGAGTTCCTACCCATTTCAGCGATAACTTCGCCACTATTTTGGTGGTAGTTGTCGTGACTTATTTATCGATAGTGGTGGGTGAATTGGTGCCCAAACGTATTGGTCAATTAAGTGCTGAACGTATTGCATGCATCATGGCGAAACCTATGCAGTTGTTGGCGGTTGCCACCAAACCCTTTGTGCATTTGCTGTCAACCTCAACGCGTGCGCTGATGCGGGTATTGGGTTTTCATCACAACCAAAACCAGCAGGTTACTGAAGAAGATATTCATGCAATTCTCGATGAAGGATCCAACACCGGAATTCTGGAACAGCAGGAACACACAATGGTGAAAAACGTGTTGCGCTTGGAAGATCGCAACATAGTTTCTTTGATGGTGCCGCGCTCCGATATGATTTATCTGGATACTGCATTGACCGTGGAAGAAAATTACCAGCGGGTGATGCAATCACCGCATTCGCGTTTTCCGGTGTGCACTAAACAAAACGACAATCTGATTGGTGTGATCAACGCAAAAGAATTATTGGCGGCGGCCATCCGTGGCGATAAAGTGAATCTGGCTGAACTCGCCAAACCCTGTCAGGCAGTGCCTGAGAGCCTCACGGCGATGGAACTGCTGGATTTTTTCCGTCGCTCACGCACCCAGATGGTTTTCGTTGTCGATGAATACGGTGAGTTACGTGGTCTGGTAACACTGCAGGATTTACTAGAAGCGCTTACCGGTGAATTTATTGGCGAGGAAGGTGAAGATGCTTATATAGTGCGTCGCGACGACGGCTCACTACTGTTGGACGGTATGCTCTCAATTGTAGATTTTAAAGATTGCCTGCACATTGATGATTTGCCAGAAGAGGGTAGTTATCAAACTCTCAATGGTTTAATGATGTTGATCATGGGGCGTGTGCCGGCAACGGGCGATAAAATCCAATTGAAAGGTTGGGAGTTTGAGATTGTCGATATGGATGGTCGCCGCGTTGATAAAGTTCTTGCGAGTCAGCTTTTTGATGAAGAATAAAAGAGAGCTTCATTTCTTTTACTTGCGCCATGGTTAAATACTTTGGCGCTTAAGTCACCTGTGATATCTGTCACGTCACTGAATGATTAGTTTATTACTCGCTCCTCATAGCGAGATTTTTAGTTGCTGCCCGTCTTGGTGTGTTGAATCTGCTGCTAGAATTTCCCTAACTACCTCGGGGGAATCAGGCGTGGGGCCATTAGAAACATTATTGTGGGTTTACCCGCTGTTATTGCTACTGAACGGTTTTGTGGCCGTTGCACTGTGGATTATTTATCGCAAAGCGATTTTTGGTCTGTTGGTGGGAGTTTGGTGCAGCACTCTGTTGAATATTGCCGCGCAAGGGGTAATGCTGGATTCCACACTTGGCACAGTCCTGGCGTTTTCCTCCTACATTATTACGGCCTGGTTTTTGTGTCGCATTCTTGCCTGGGTCGCGCACCAGCCTTTTTCATTCCGTAGCTACTGGTTCATTTTCGGTCTGGCCCTGATCGTCACTGTGGCAATTTATGTTGCCGGGGGAAACTTTGCGCAGCTCGCATTAGCCACTGCGGTCGCTGTGGCAGCGCCACAAATCAGTTATGCGTTGCAAACGTTGAAAAATAAACAAGCCAATACACTTGTGCGTATTTTTGCCATAGTCCTGTTAATCAATGGTGTGCACTTTATTGACTATCCATTCTTGCGCCCGATTCCAGAGGCGGCGGTATTTGGTTACACCCTGGTTATTGCGACCAGTATGCTATTTGGTGTGCTCTTGCCGTGCATTATCAATAATTTCCTGACGGATGAATTAACTCGTCAATTGCGCGATGAAGTTGCCAACCATCAAAAAACCGCACATGAACTTGAACAGGCGCTGGTGATTACCGAGCAATCCTCGCGTGCCAAAACAGTGTTCCTCGCCAATGTGAGCCACCATTTACGCACACCGATTAACGGCATTATGGGGTTGAATGATTTATTACTGGCAACTGAACTCACCACTAACCAACAGGACCTTGCTCACCATGTTCGCAGTTCCAGCAACGAATTGCTGAATATGGTGGACAATGTATTGGCTATTTCCCAATTAGAGTCAGGGAAAGTAAAAGTCTACCCCAAAGCAATCTGTATCCAACAACTGGTTAATGATTTGTTTGATCATTACTCATCGTGTGGCTCGTTGAATTTACAATTGGTTAATCACCTAAATAAGAGTCACCAGCAATGGATTTATGCGGACGCTTTGAAGATTCGCCAAATTTGTTTGAACCTTATCGATAATGCCTTAAAGCACAGCGAAGGAAGCAAGGTAATTATTAATCTGCATCTGGACTCATCCAGGTCCATTTTTCATATTGCAGTGGCTGATGATGGAGTAGGAATGGCGACTGAACGTTTAACTCATCTGGCTCAGCCTTTTGGGCGCGATGTACAGTCGATTCATTGTGGTATCGGCTTGGGGTTAAGCATTGTAAGTGAATTGGTTGCGCTTATGTCCGGCCAGTTGAAGCTGGATTCATCACCGGGGCAGGGGATGCACGTTGAGTGTGAAATTCCGGTAGGGCTAGTCACTGGTGAATCTGTAGCACCTTCGCCTGCAGCAGAAAAGGCGAGTTTGATTGATACTCAGCGAAATCTTGATGCACCACAACAAGCAACCACAAAGATCCTCACCGAAAGAGATCATACAGCACCCTTGGCATTAGTGGTGGAAGATAACCCGGTTAACCGCATGGTTATTAGTGGGATGCTAAAAAAGTTGGCGGTTGATTTTCACATGGCAGAAGACGGCGCTCAGGCAATGGCGTTGTATCACCAACATAAAGACAACCTTGCTTGTGTGCTTATGGACGTACAACTGCCCGATGCCAACGGCCTTGAACTGGTGGAAAAAATTCGTAGAGGCGGTGATAGGGTTCCTGTAATGGTTATTAGCGCTTTTACTTTTGGTGATGATGAAGCCAAAGCCATTAAAGTGGGTGCCGATGCCTATTTGCGTAAGCCCTATCACTTCGATGAATTTAAAAATGCGTTGAGTGATTTGGGTGTTGCAGCCAATGCGTAAACTTTTTTACAAATTTAATCGATAAGTTGGAAAGAGTCTTGCAGTTATGGAATTGTGGGTTGATTTTTGTTCAAAAAATTGACGCACTTTTAATAACTGATAAGGAGTTATTCCAATGAATAAAGTATTTGCTGCTATTGAACAACATAAAAACCATTTGGCTGAGCATTCTTTTTGCCAGCATCTACGTAACTCTGAATATCCTGATAAGTCCATTTTTTCTTTTGTCCCGCTCATGAGTTTTTTCGTGTTGGGTTTCAGGGATTTATTGGAGTATATGCGCGTTCCTTTTCCCAGTAACCAAACAGAATTCCTGCTGAATGAGCATTGCACGGAAGATAGCGACCACTGGTTGTGGTTTTTGCGAGATCTGGAAGCTCTGGAATTGCCTGTTAGCGCTTGGGGGGGAGAAAAAATTTCTGATAGCCTGCATTTAATATGGGCACCACAAAATGCGGCGATTCGTCGTCAAATCTACGACATTGTTGTACTGATAAACAATTGTAAAAATGCGCAGGAAAAACTGGTGATTATTGAATGCCTGGAAGCTGCATTTGCAGCATTTATTGAAAGCCTTAATGTATTGACAAAGCGAATGGGCATTTATCAACAGCTGGTGTATTTTGGCGAGCATCATTATGACAAAGAGTCCGAACACACCATGGGAAGCTGGCTGGATTCCGCTGAATCAAAAGTACAAAAAAAACAGCGTACCAAAGGCGTTATTCGCTACCCCCTGATGGAGCAGATGATTGATGATATTTTTCAGGGTTTCGAAGCTATGTTTAGTTGTTGGGAAAAGGGTATGGAGGCATCAGCGGTAGAGCCTAAAGGAATGGTTTTGTTGCAATAAGTAAGGGGTAGGAGGAAGCACAGGGTAAAGGATTGTTGAAAATTTTTTGGGGTAATTGATTGTGTATACCAAAAGCAGCCGTGGCTGGAAAACCAGTCGCGGCTTTTTATTTGCCGTTAGTGGGATTTTGTAATTCGGTTGAACTGATCCAAATCAATTGTCTTTATCGGCGGTTAGTGGTCAAATCTAGCTATGCCACCTAGGGTAGTCATTAGATAACAAACGAAGTAGATTCTCATGCTCGACATCAAGACTCGCGTTAAAGAAATCCAGGGTATAGACCCGAACAATATCCCGCCGGAAATACTGGCTTCAGACCAGCCGCTGATCCTGAAAGGTTTGGCTAGCAACTGGCCGCTAACCAAGGCGGGGCTGGAGTCTGATGAGACGGCTATTAATTACCTGCGCTCCTTTTACGAGGATAAAACGGTAGGGACTTTTTTCGGAACCCCTGAGAACGATGGGCGTTACTTTTATAATGCGGACATGAGCGGGTTTAACTACCGCAGCGAGCGAGTGCGCCTGGATGAGGTATTAAATCAGGTGGAGGCGCATAAGAATGACCCACAACCACCAACCTTTTATGTGGGCTCTACCACGGTGGATGTTTGTTTGCCGGGTATGAGCGCCGAGGGAAATAATATTCCCATTCCGTTTCCAGATGCCCTGGTGAGTATCTGGATGGGTAACAAATCCCGTATTCCCTGCCATTACGATGCGCCGGATAATCTAGCCTGCAACATAGTGGGCAAGCGCCGTTTTACCGTGTTTCCGCCAGAGCAGGCAGAAAACCTTTATCCCGGCCCGCTGGATTTTAATCCGGCTGGGCAACAAATTAGTTTGGTAGATTTCGCCAAGCCGGATTTTGAAAAATTCCCCCGTTTTCGCGCGGCTATGGCAGCCGGGCAGGTAGCCAATCTGGAGCCGGGCGATGCGCTCTTTATTCCGAGTATGTGGTGGCACCATGTGGAAGGCCTGAGCACCTTTAACGTGTTGGTAAATTACTGGTGGCGTAGGGTACCCAAATTTATGGGGCCGGCAATTAATGCGCTCAAACATGCCATGTTGTGTATTCGCGATTTGCCGGAAAAAGAAAAAGCTGCCTGGAAAGCCTTGTTCGATTTTTATATTTTCAACGACCCTTCAGTGGCGCGCGAAAATATTCCGCCGGAAGCCCAGGGAGTACTTGGTCCGATGGATGATTTACAGGCGCGCCAGCTTCGGGCCTGGTTGATAAATCGTCTGAACCGCTAGGAAAGCGCTGAAAATCCTCGCAAAAACTGACTTGCAGGGGCTGGCGGTGTTACCTATCATCCACCGCCAGTTTAAGCCCTTATAAATGCCCGGGCCAATGTATTGGTGCAGGGCAGCAAGCTGAGTTGATATGTCAAATCCCTGGTCAATTTACAAACAATCCGTTACCCAAGTGATGGGGCGCGATTATCACAAGCTTATTCGCCGATTGAACGAGATCGAAAAGCTTGCACGCGCCGAAAAGCCTTTTGATCAGGCGCTGGAAAAATGGCAACAACAGCTTGCGCAATCGCAAGCCGAGGTTGTGCGCCGTCAACAGCTTGTTCCTGCTGATATTGAATTCCCTGCATTACCGGTGTGCGAAAAGCGCGATGAGATTGCGCAGATTATTGCCAATAACCAGGTAGTCGTGCTCGCGGGTGAAACCGGCTCGGGCAAGACCACACAAATTCCCAAAATTTGTTTAAGTATCGGGCGCGGCGTAAAAGGCTTGATTGGTCACACCCAACCGCGTCGTATTGCGGCCAATACTGTGGCTAATCGTATCGCTGAAGAATTAAAAACGACCCTGGGCGAAAAAGTCGGTTATCAAGTCAGGTTCAGTGACCAGTCCAACGAAAACACCCTGATCAAGGTAATGACAGATGGTATTTTGCTTGCGGAAATTCAGCATGATCCGTTTTTACATAAATACGACACGCTGATTATCGATGAAGCCCATGAGCGCAGTTTGAATATCGATTTTCTACTGGGCTATTTAAAACAGCTGTTGTCGAAACGCCCGGATTTAAAATTAATTATTACCTCCGCCACCATTGACCTTGAGCGTTTCTCGCAACATTTTAATAACGCGCCCATTATTGAAGTTTCAGGCCGCACCTATCCGGTGGAGGTCTGGTATCGCCCCTTATATGAATTTGAAAATAGCGATGACGAGGACGCCGAGCCCGATCAGTACGCGGCGATTGTCGATGCAGTGCGCGAAATTGAACTTCATGAAAAAACGGGTTCCGGTACGCGCGGTGGCGATATTCTGGTGTTTTTAAGTGGCGAGCGCGAAATTCGCGAAGCGGCCGATGCGCTGCGCAAGGCGCAATTTGCCCATATGGAAGTGATTCCCTTTTATGCACGTTTGAGTTTGGCTGAGCAGCAAAAAGTATTTGCGCCGCACACCGGGCGCCGCATTGTGTTGGCGACTAACGTGGCTGAAACATCAATCACTGTGCCGGGAATTCGCTATGTGATTGATCCTGGCTTTGCGCGTATCAGTCGCTATTCCTATCGCACTAAAGTGCAGCGTCTGCCGATTGAACCAGTTTCCCAGGCGAGTGCCAATCAGCGTAAAGGTCGCTGTGGGCGAGTCGCGGAAGGTATTTGTATTCGCTTGTACAGCGAGGAAGATTTTAATTCGCGCCCCGCATTTACCGACGCGGAAATCCTGCGCACCAATCTCGCTGCCGTTATTTTGCAAATGCTGCAATTACGCATGGGCGATATCCATAAATTCCCGTTTATTGATGCACCGGATCATCGTTTGATTAGCGATGGCTTTAAATTGCTGGAAGAGTTACACGCAGTTAATACCAAAAACCAATTGACACCGGTTGGCCAGCAATTGGCGAAACTGCCATTGGATCCGCGTTTGGCGCGTATGATGCTGGCGGCCCAGGAACAATCCTGTATTCGCGAATTATTGATTATTGTGAGCGCACTGTCGGTGCAAGACCCGCGCGAACGCCCGGTAGAAAAACAGCAAGCGGCCGATCAAATGCATCGCCGCTTCTGGTCCGAACATTCGGATTTCCTCGGCTATGTAAACCTGTGGGATTATTTTGAAACCCAACGCCAGGCGCTGTCGCAAAACCAGCTGCGCAAACTGTGCAAAAAAGAATTTTTGAATTATCTACGGCTGCGTGAGTGGCGCGATGTGCACCATCAGTTGTGTGTGGCCATCAAGGATTTGGGGTTGCGTATTAACAGCGAACCGGCTAATTATGAATCTATCCATAAAGCACTTTTGACGGGTTTGCTGGGAAATTTGGGTTTTAATCACGAAGAGCGCGAATATTTAGGGGCGCGCAATCGCAAATTTGCTATTTTCCCTGGTTCATCGCTGGCGAAGAAGACACCCAAGTGGTTGATGGCAGCAGAGTTAATTGAAACTTCCAAACTCTTTGCCCATACGGTGGCAAAAATAGAACCCGAGTGGGTCATTGCTGCTGCCGAGCATTTAATCAAACGCCAACATTTTGAACCCCATTACGATTCGCGCGTGGGTCAGGTAATGGCCTATGAAAAAATTACGCTTTATGGTTTAACCATTATTGAGAAAAAATCGGTTAACTATAGCCATATAGATGCGGCGCAGTCGCGCGAAGTATTTATTCGCGCGGCATTGGTGGAAGGGCAGTATGCACAGCATCCCAAGCGCAAGCATTTACAGCAGCAGGTGGGCTTTAAGGATTTTTACACCCATCAACAGCAATTGTTGCTGCAATTGGAAGAATTGGAAGCTAAAAGTCGTCGCCGCGACATTGTGGTAGATGAACAGGTTATTTTTGATTTTTACAATGAGCGTATTCCCTCTCACATCACCAACTTGGCTGGCTTTGAATCCTGGCGCAAAAAAGCCGAGCAAACTAATCCGCAATTGCTCTATATCACCCGCGAAACATTAATGCGGCATGGCGCTGGTGACATTACTGAAGCGCAATTCCCGAATGAATTGGAGTGGCGCGGCATGGTGTTTCCGCTCAGTTATCACTTTGAACCCAAACATGCGTTTGATGGTGTGAGCATCCATGTACCTATGAGCGTGTTGCATCAGGTTCCCGAGCAGCGCCTGGAATGGTTGGTGCCGGGCATGTTGCGTGATAAGTGTATTGGGCTGATTAAATCCCTGCCTAAAAACCTGCGCAAACATTTTGTGCCTGTGCCGGATGTAGTGGATAAGTTGTTAGCTGTGTTAACGCCAGATAATAAACCGCTCAGCGAAGCGATGGGCGTGCAATTAAAACGCCTGACGGGTGTGGATATACCGAAAGAAGCCTGGTTGGAAACCAGTGTGGATGATTACTATCGCTTTAATATTCACGTAGTGGATGACAAGGGAAAAATTATTGCCAGCGGCCGCGATTTGGCACCGCTGCGGGAAAAATATCGCGAAAAAGTGCAGCAAAATATTCAATCGGCTGCAACTAATATCGAACGCGATGGTATTACTTCCTGGGATTTTGATGCCTTGCCACAGGCGATCCAGTTACCGCGCGGTGGAATCAGTATTCGCGCCTATCCTGCGCTGATAGATAAAAATTCCAGTGTGGCCTTGCAGGTACTGGATAATCCGTTGCAAGCATTGGATATGACTCAGCGTGGCCTGACGCGCTTAATGTATTTATCGCTTGGGCAAACAGTAAAGTATTTGCAAAAAGATATGTTAAAAGGACAGGAAGTGGCCCTAACGCTCGCTGGCATTGGTAGCCGCGATCAGGTGGTGGATGATTTGATTATGGCGGCCATCAAGCAACTTGCGTTTGCGAACCAGCAACAATTGCCGCGTACCAAATCTGCTTTTGATTCGCTGTTGCAGGCTATAAAAGATAAATTAATTCCCCATGCGCAGGAATTGGCTAATCAATTGGTTACCAGTTTGAAATTGTTGGTCGAAATTAAAAAGCAGCTCAAACAGCAAAAGAATATGTTGATGCTGGCTTACACCATCAGTGATATCAACCAACAATTGACGCAACTTTATTACCCTGGTTTGGTTTATAAAACTCCGCCGCAGTGGTTGCAGCAGTATCCCAAATACATGCGCGGCATCCAGCAGCGGTTAGAAAAAGCGGCCCTAAATTCGCAGAAGGATAAGTTACAGCTGGCCGAGGTTGCGCCACACTGGCAGCGCCTGGCGGATTATCTGGCAAAGGAGGGGGATTATCGCCTTGGGCAGTTGCCTGAGCTGATGGAGTATCGCTGGTGGATTGAGGAGTTGCGCATTTCGCTGTTTGCCCAGACCTTGAAAACGCAGGTGCCAGTGTCTGACAAGCGTCTGGATAAGCAGTGGGAACAGGCCCTGTTACAGGCACAGGAATAATCAGCGAATTAATAATTGGGTAAATATGTGTTGATGTTGTAACAAAACCAAATGAAGCTAGTCTATAAGTCACCAACAGCGAACTGGGTTAGGGCAGGTGTGGCAAGCTTGTGCGAAAGTCCCTGCTTTTCATGGATACTGTGGTTAATATCAGTTTGCTTTAGTGGTACAAAAATCCAATGATATCCCCTATCACCCTGTAACTATTTAAATGAAAGGAGTGTTTCCATGAATAATAAAATTTCCAACCTGTCTGCGATGATTGGTGCCGCATTTGTTGCTTCTGCGGCCCTGGCTCCACTAGCGTCTGCTGCAGACGCCGCGTTTAGCGCAACTCAACTACAAGCGGGTTACACCCTGGCTGATAACAGTTCTGCTAAGTCTGAAGGTGAACACAAGTGCGGCGAAGCCAAGTGTGGAGCTGATAAAAAAGCTGAAGGTGAACACAAGTGCGGCGAAGCCAAGTGCGGTGCCGATAAAAAAGCCAACGGCGAAGGTAAGTGTGGTGAAGGTAAATGCGGTGCTGACAAGAAAGCAGCTGGCGAAGGCAAGTGTGGTGCCGATAAAAAAGAAGAGAAAAAAGCTGAGTAATTTCTATGGCGAATACAGCTGGCAATTATTCGGCGGCTGTTGCCGGCGCAGGCTTGGGCCTGCGCCGGACGCTTATGAAAACCCTCGAGGTCGTCACTCCTGAACAAATTAATTTTATGGAGGTGGCGCCCGAGAATTGGATTCAAGTCGGCGGTCGTTTAGCAAAAGAATTTCGCGCCTACACTGAACGCTTTCCCTTTGTTTGTCATGGTTTGTCTCTGTCCATCGGCTCCCCGGCACCGCTCAATACTGAGCTACTGCAAGCAGTTAAACAATTGATGCGAGAACATGGAATTCGCTATTACAGCGAACACCTAAGTTATTGCAGTGACCAAGGGCAGTTATATGATCTGTTGCCTATTCCATTTACCGAAGACGCGGTGGATTATGTGGCCGAACGTATTCTCCGTGCGCAGGATATCCTGGGACAGCAAATTGCTATTGAAAATTCTTCTTACTATTACGCCCCGCAACAGGAAATGAGTGAAAGTGAATTTATTAATGCCGTGGTTAATAAAGCGGATTGCGCACTCTTGTTGGATGTAAATAATATTTACGTTAACAGTATTAACCATAAGTATGATCCCTACGAATTTCTTGCCAGCCTTCCCGGCGAGCGTACGGCCTATATCCATATTGCGGGGCATTACGAAGAAGCGGAAGATTTGCGTGTTGATACTCACGGCGCGCCAGTGATTCATCCAGTATGGCAATTATTGGAAAAGACTTACGAATTGTTTGGCGTAAAGCCAACCCTGTTGGAACGCGATTTTAATATTCCGCCCTTGTCCGAGCTGTTGTCCGAGCTTGACGAAATTAAACAACGTCAGCGTCTTCCACTATGAAAAAATTTCAGCAAACCCAACTGGAATTAGCTGCATATTTGCGTGCGCCGGATAAAAATCCTGCGCCGGAACAGGTGGAAGAGCGGCGTCTGCATATTTATCGTGATCTGATTTACAACAATATTGAAAACTTTATCGTTAATGTTTTTCCCGTCACTCGTGCAATTCTAACGGATGACGCGTGGCATGGCTTAGTGCGTAGTTTTATTGCGCATCACAATTGTCAGACCCCCTATTTTTTGCAGCTCAGTGATGAGTTTGTGCAGTATTTGTTGCAAGAGCGCGGTTTGCAGGACGGCGACCCTCCCTACTTACTGGAGCTGGTGCATTACGAATGGATTGAGTTGGCGTTGGATGTGAGCACGGAGGTAATTCCTGATGCGGGAGTTTGGCCACAAAATCTGGATGAGTCTCGTCCGCGAGTTTCTCCACTCGCGGTTTCCCTCAGTTATCAATACCCCGTCCAGAAAGTCTCTGCTACTCATCGTCATTGGGAGTTAGAGCCAACGCAATTACTGGTGTATCGCAATCGTCAGGATAAAGTGTGTTTTATTGCCGCTAATCCACTTACGGCGCGATTATTGTTTTTGCTACAGGAAAAAGATCAACGCTTAATCACCCATCTGCGGATAATTGCTTCAGAGCTTGGTACTGCAGATTTTGAATCGCTCAAAAATCAGGCTTTTGTATTAATGGAGGGGCTTTATAAAGATAGCGTTATCAGTCATTTTGAGTAATCTCTATCCTCTTCTGCACTTTTATGGATGATATTTGTGCCTTAAATGCGATTTAAGGTGCAAAAATAGTGCAAAAATTGTGATTTTTTGATTTAAAGCTAGTATTTATCACAATACAACCATCCATTTCTTTATATAATCTTGCCCCGTCATTAAGACTCTTCGATTGTCATATTTCTGTAACTAATTGGTCACACAATGGCAATCCGATAGACACATAAATGTCACTTTTCATTAGAAACACCAGACTCACCGATGCTCAATGCATCACACACACACAATCAAGGAGACAACTCCATGAAAAAAACATTATTAGCCGTGACCCTCGCTTCTTTGTTCCCATTGGCAGCTATGGCTGACGTAGTGGTTTACGGTAAGGCTAACGTTTCTCTGCAAAGCACTGATGAAGCTAATTACTCTAGCGCGAACGGAAATCAGGCTGATGGTAGTAAAGTTGAGTTGCTGAGCAACGCTTCACGCATCGGTGTGAAAGGCGGTGAAGAAGTTAACTCCAAATTGAAAGTGATTTACCAGTTTGAATACCAAACGGAAGTAGATGATGGCACCAATGGTTCACAAACTTTCGGTCAACGTAACATTTATCTGGGTTTGCAAGGTGTAGCCGGTACTATCATGGGAGGTCACTTTGATACCCCAACCAAAGTTGCCCAGGAAAAAATTGACCTGTTCAACGACTTGGAAGGTGATATCACCAACATCTTTAAAGGTGAAAACCGTGTAAGTAATATCGTGCAATACGTAACCCCGACTTTCGGCGGTTTTGCTATTGCTGCTGCCTATACCTCTGAAGAAAACGATGGCACCTTCAAGCAATCGGGTACTCCAACCAACGGCGCGTCTGTGTCGTTCAGCTATACAAGCCCAGTGTTCTACGGTGCTATTGCGACCGATCAGGATGTAGAAGCCGATGGTATCAGCTTGGTTCGCGCTGTCGCTCGTTTGACGTTGGGACCTGTGCAATTAGGCGCATTGGCTGAGCAATACGAAAACGACAATACCGGCTACGATGAAGACGGCGCGTTGGTTTCTATACTCTGGAACCTGACCGACAAATGGGCTGTAAAAGGCCAATTCGGTGATTCAGACGTAAGATGGATCGATGGTGAAGCGGCGAGCGTTGGCGTGGATTACAAAATGACCAAAAATGCCACTTTGTACGGTTACTTCACTTCTGTTGAAAATGGTATGAACGACGCTGCTGAGCCAACTGTTGATACCTACCGTGATGATACTTACGGTGGTGTTGGTGTGGATTTCAAATTCTGATTCGTGACAACGACTTGGAATTTGTGAATAAAGGGTGCGCAAGCGCCCTTTATTATTTTTCGAAACGGCATTTTATTGTTAGCGATTTTCAGGAGTGATCTATGAGGTCTCTTGCGCTTTGCCTGTTGTTTGTCGTCTGTTCAGTTCAGGCTAATGAGGCAGCAAAAAAAAACTGTGACGCCGCTGTGGACGCCGCTGATTCAATGAATGTAAACCGGAAAGATTGTGATTATTCCAATGAAGGGCTGAACGGCTTTTTACAAAAGGCTTTTAAAAAAGGCGAAGAAGGCGCTGTATTGGAGACAACTGGTACCGAGAAAAATGTCGCTGTTCCAGCGGCACAAGATGTGCCCGCGCAAAGTCTGCGTACAGCTAATAAAAATGCTGAGCAGAACTTTATGCTGCGTGTGGAAGTTGACCAGTGGGCCAACTTGCCTGTTGCGCGCGCGCAATTATTGCCGAAGGCGTTGGAAAATTGCGGTAATGGTTTTGCGATTATTGGTGAGCATTACCGCAGTTTGGCGATGGGGCGAATTGAATTGGCATTAACCTTTCGGTGTGACTAGGCCTCAGATTTAATCAACCTGAATTAATAAAAACGCCGCTTGTTAGCGGCGTTTTTATTTTTACGGATATCTTGGTTTTAAGCGCGACGTCTAAACAGGGGCAGGGGTTGATCCACGGCGGCTTGATAATATTCTTGCAGGTCTTGCAGTGATTTTGCTGCTTCATCCAGATTCATTTCAGGATTGGCGAAGGCAAACGCGTTAACACCGCAGCGGCGCAAGTAGCAAAGCTGATCGCGAATAAAATTACCTACTGCGCGCAGTTCACCCGTAAAGCCATAGCGCTCGCGCAACAGTCGTGCGGTAGAAAACGCACGGCCATCCATAAATAATGGAAAATTGACACCAATGACCGGGAAGCGATTTGCTTCGGTGCCAATTAATTCTGCACCTTCATCGCTATCCAGCCATACTCCAATGTCAGAGCGTGCTTGCAATGTTTCTTTTTGCGCGATCCACATACTGGCCGGGATAATTACCTGACCAGCAGGTACTTCCAGGGTCGCTGCATCGCCTTCGGGTTTAGTGATTAACGTCCAGGTATTTTCAACAATCAAGCCGTCTTTAATTAGCTTTGGCATAAACTTTCTCCTTGAAGGGAGCTGCGCCTATACGGCGATAGGTATCGATAAATAATTCTTCATCGGTGCGGTTGGCGAGGTATACATCCACCAGTTTCTGAATTACTGAAGGCATATCTTCCGCACTGAAGGATGGGCCAAGTACATCGCCAAGTGAGGCGTCATTGCCAGCATTACCGCCTAATTGCACCTGGTAGAACTCTTTACCGGCTTTATCTACACCAAGAATTCCGATATGGCCTACGTGGTGATGGCCACACGCATTCATACAGCCGGAAATATTCAAATCGATATCACCCAGATCATAAACATAATCCAGGTCTTCGAATTGACGTTGGATAGCTTCGGCAATCGGAATGGATTTCGCGTTAGCCAGTGAGCAGAAATCTCCGCCTGGGCAGCAGATAATATCGGTGATAGTGCCGATGTTGGGCGTAGCAAAACCTGCTACCTTGGCCTTTTGCCACAGCGCAAACAATTCAGTTTTCTTCACATCAGCCAGCACGATATTTTGTTCGTGGGTGGTGCGCGCTTCGCCAAAGCTAAATTCATCAGCGAGGTTGGCGATGATTTCCAGTTGTGTATCAGTGATATCGCCAGGCGCAACACCGGTTGGCTTCAATGATAAAGTCACCGCAGCATAACCGGGAATTTTGTGCTCGCGCACATTGCGTTGCAGCCACTTGCTGAAAGCAACGCTCTCGCTGGCTTGTACGTTTACAGTGGCCTGTGCCGCTGCATTATCAATAATGTCGTAGGCGGGTGCAGTGAAAAAACCTTTTGCGCGTTCGATTTCATCGCGGGTTAACTTGTTGTAGCCATCTTTCAGGTATGCCCATTCAGCCTCAACTTTTTGCGCGAAGACTTCCGGCGTCAGAGCGCGCACCAAAATTTTGATACGAGCTTTGTATTTGTTATCGCGACGGCCATAAAGGTTGTACACACGCAGAATCGCTTCCAGATAAGAGAGCAGATCTTCTTCTGGCAAGTACTCACGAATTGCTACCCCAATTACCGGGGTACGGCCCAATCCGCCGCCAACGTAAACCTTGAATCCAACGTCACCGTGATTCCCAACAACCAGTTGTAAGCCAATGTCGTGAACTTGCACGGCAGCGCGATCTTGTGTTGAACCTGTGACCGCAATTTTGAATTTGCGTGGCAGGAAGGCGAATTCCGGGTGGAAGCTGGACCACTGACGAATAATTTCGCAGTAGGGGCGCGGGTCTACAATTTCATCAGGCGCTACGCCAGCAAACTGATCGGAAGTGGTGTTGCGGATACAGTTACCGCTGGATTGGGTACCGTGCATGCCTACATCGGCAAGCTCGGCAAGAATGTCGGGCACTTCGGTCAGGTCAGGCCAGTTGTACTGGATATTTTGACGGGTGCTAACGTGACAGTAGCCTTTGTCGTAGTGACGGGCGATATGGGCCAGCTTGCGGATCTGGGTGGAATTGAGCATGCCGTAGGGCACGTTAATCCGTAGCATGGGCGCCAGGCGTTGTACATAAAGGCCATTCTGTAAACGTAATGGCAGGAATTGTTCGGGCGGCAACTCGCCTGCCAGGAAGCGTTCGGTTTGGCCTCGGAATTGGGCAACACGCTGGCGCAGGATGCTATTGTCGTACTCGTCGTAGATATACATGAAGCTAGATACCTATCTATAAGAAAAAGGCCATCACGGAATGGCGCTGTAGGCTAGAAATTGAGGCGCGCAGGATACAGGAAAAGCCGCTCCCCGGCGAGTTTTGCGGCGGCAAGATAGCAGCCGGATTTGCAGATGGGAATAACCCTTTGGGCCTAAGCTTGTTCCCGCGGGTTATGAAGCGCGAATTTATTGGCTTGGGGCTGGTATCATGGCCATATTGATTTTATTTCTATCTATTAGCTATTTCACCCATGCACACCGATCTCGATCAATTGTTTGTACTTCCCCCCTGCGCGGGCGATATAGAAATCTTGCGTGTGGACGCTGATTTTCTCCTCATTAACAAGCCAACTCGCTTGCTCAGTGTACCCGGCCGCCATCCACAAAATCGCGATTCGGTAATTAGTCGGCTGGAGGTGGATTACCCGTCTGCGGCTATAGTGCATCGCCTGGATTTTGATACTTCCGGTGTTATGGTGATACCGCTCAATAAGCCAGCCTTGTCGACTATCAGCAAGCAGTTTCAAGCGCGCTCGGTGAGCAAGCATTATCTGGCGGTAGTCGCCGGATTGTTGGAACGAGATGAAGGGGTTATTGATTTGCCGATAGCAGCAGGCGAGGGCCCCAAATATAAAATCTGTCACGAGACTGGCAAGCCGTCGGTAACTGAATACAAAGTACTGGTGCGTGACCGTCAGGCTAATAGCACCCGGGTTTTGTTGCACCCTATTACCGGTCGTTCGCATCAACTACGCCTGCATTTACAGGCGCTCGGACATCCTATTTTAGGTTGTGAGTTTTATGGCGGGGTCTATGCGAAATCGGCGGAACGCCTGTTATTGCACGCACGGGATTTGCAGTTCGCGCATCCAGCAACCGGGGAGTCGGTTTTTATAGCCTGCGAGCCTGATTTTTAAGCGCAACATAGCCCGATTTTTTGGTTGCTCTGTAAATTCCCGTTAAGGTTTCACTTGAAAGATTAAATTGGTTTGACAACGTTGTCTGTCGGGCAACAATAGCGACTCCAAACACAATCGCCAGAGCGATAAATAAGGAGCGAGGCAATGAATACAAAAATAATCCTACTTACCAGCGTGATTGTAGCGAGCATCGGTTTTACCGGCTGCGATTCCGGTGAGCAAAAACCTGACAATACCCAATCAGAAGCTACCAGCCCACAACCTGCGGTTACTCAACCAGAGCTATCACCAGTAGCTTCTTTACCAGTCTTCTTTGACGATTTCAGTTACGCGGATTTGGCCGGGTTTTATAACAATGGCTGGAAAGTGAGAGCGGAAACCGGTCATCCGGGAATAAAAGGTGCAACCTGGTCGGCAGAGGGTTTGTCGTTTCACCAGGATATTGCCGGTGCAGAGAATGGTGCAATCCGTATGAGTTCAGTCACTGGAGGGAGTGGTGAAAATACTCGCCATACCCAGTTCTGCCATGCACGTAAATATCGCGAGGGTACCTATGCGGCGCGCGTATTTTTTCGCGATCAACCCAGCTACGGCCCTGATGGTGATGAAGTTATCCAAACGTTTTATGCGATTAGCCCGCTAAAAGCGCCGATGGATAAAAACTACAGTGAAACAGATTTTGAATATCTGCCCAATGGCGGTTGGGGTGAAAACACTGTGCCTGCGATGTGGACCACCAGTTGGGATACCTTCCAGTTAGAACCCTGGACAAAAGTCAATGAATACACTCGTAAAGCGGGTAGCTACGCAGGTTGGCGCACGCTGGTGTTAACAGTGGCAGACAACAAGGTTATTTATTACGTGGATGGACAATTATTTTCCGAGCATACCAGTGCGGTATATCCGGAAGATTTTATGTCCATCAACTTTAATTTATGGTTTATGCCGAAAGGTGCTGACGGTTCGCAAGGCCCGGTAGATTCACCGGAATTGCGTGAATATCAGGAAGATATTGACTGGGTATTTTTCCGCGAAGGTGTCGCTTTATCGACTGCGGAGGTGGAAGCTTTGGTTGCTGGGTATCGCACCAATAAGGTGGCTTATGTAGATGAAGTGAAAGAGCAAAATCCACCGCTGCCATCACCTTGCGGTTTATAAATACTTTGTAAGCAAAACCTTAACAAGAAAATAAAAAGCCCCGCGCATTCCAGTGACAATGAGCGGGGCTTTTTTATGCGCGCTTTAATCTAACGATTAGTGTTCGCTAGCTTCTGCTGCGCCAATGCCAGTTTGCGAGCGAACAAATTGCGCATCAAAGGCAGCTTGTTCCGCTTTGGCAGCGGCTGAATTATCCAGCAATGAGAAAATCCAGATACCGATAAAGGCTATGCTGATGGAGAAAATCGCCGGGTATTTGAAGGGGAATATTGCTTCTTTATTGCCGAATGCATCAACCCAAACCGTTGGGCCAATAAATACCAGTACCACGGCTGTTAATAGCCCTAACGAGCCGCCGATCACTGCACCACGGGTAGTGAGTTTGCGCCAGTACATACTTAGCAACAAAATCGGGAAGTTGGCGCTGGCTGCAACACAGAACGCCAGCCCCACCATAAAGGCGACGTTTTGGTTTTCAAAGACAATTCCAAGCAATACCGCAATAACACCGAGAACAATAGTGGCAATACGTGATGCACGTATTTCTTTTTGCTCGCTGCGTTCTCCTTTGAGAATCAAAGTCGCGTAAAGATCATGAGAGATTGCACTGGAGCCCGCAAGCGTTAAACCGGAAACCACCGCGAGAATAGTGGCAAAGGCAACGGCAGAGATAAATCCGAGCAGCATGTCGCCACCCACTGCTTGCGATAAACGAATCGCAGCCATATTGGTACCGCCAATTAATGCACCATTACTAAAATATTCCGGATGCGCCGCAAGCAACACAATCGCACCGAAACCAATGATGAAGGTAAGGATATAAAAATACCCAATAAAACCGGTGGCGTAGAATACGGAGCGGCGTGCTTGTACGGCATCGCGCACGGTGAAAAAGCGCATCAAAATATGCGGTAAACCAGCGGTGCCAAACATTAATGCCATACCTAAAGAAATGGCAGAAATAGGATCTGCAACCAAGGTGCCTGGGGCCATAATCGCTGTGCCTTTTGCGTGAACTTTTACCGCTTCGGCAAACAGGTTTTCAAAACTGAAACCAAATTGCACCATTACCAATATTGCCATCAGCGTAGCGCCCGACAGCAATAAAATGGCTTTAATCAATTGCACCCAGGTAGTGGCGAGCATACCGCCGAAGGTGACATAAAAGGTCATGAGTACACCGACAATGACCACGGCAACTTCGTACTGCATACCAAACAGTAATTCAATTAATTTTCCTGCGCCTACCATTTGTGCAATCAAATAAAAAATCACTGTAACCAGCGAACCGCTGGCCGCCAGTATGCGAATGGGTTTTTGCTGCAATCGAAAGGAAGCAACATCGGCAAAGGTATACTTGCCCAAATTGCGCAATGGCTCGGCAATCAGCAATAACACAATTGGCCAGCCGACTAAAAAGCCGATGGCATAAATTAATCCATCGAATCCCGACATATATACCAAACCGGCAATACCGAGAAATGAGGCGGCTGACATGTAGTCACCGGCAATGGCCAAGCCGTTTTGGAAGCCACCAATTCCACCGCCGGCCGCGTAAAAGTCTTTGGTGGTTTTGGTGCGTTTGGAGGCCCAGATGGTGATGGCCAGCGTGAGTGCTACAAACAAAATAAACATCAGGATCGCAGAGCCCGGAGCCATGCTTTGCGTTTGGGCAAGGGCGGGAAGGCTGGTGGTTGCAACCAGCAATACCAGAAGGCGAGCAACAATAGTCATTATTTCAGCGCCTCCGCTTTTTTAAGAATCGCCTGGTTCAAAGGTTCAAGTACGCGATTGGCGTAATAGACGTAGATGCCGGTGACGACAAAGCACAGCAGAATAATTCCAAGTCCCAGCGTAATACCAATGGATGTAACGCCGTTACCGACAGGATTGCCGAGTGAATCAGGATTGAATGCGATAGCTAGAATAAGGGTGAAATAAGCGGCGATCGTAATGATAGATAGCGGCCACATGATTTTCTTGCGCGCACGAGTCAGGGCCGCGTACTCCGGCCACTGCCGGACAGTTTCAGTATGGTTCATAGGTTTCCCTGTTCTTTATTGGGTTTTGATGCAGGTAGTAATTGGGTCGTGTGGCGGACTGCCCGCGTCTGGTGGCGGGATGGTGCCGCAGTTTTGTATTTTTATTTATCGCTGTTGGTGCCGCAGGGTAACGCGGTGCGAGGATTCTAGCAGCCAGATAGCAACAACAGGAATAGTGGCGAGGGGATTTTACCGGCTTTTATTGTGGCTGGATTAGATCCAGCCTTTTTGCCGGGCAATACGTGCGGCATCTACCCGGTTAACGGCGTGTAGCTTCGCAATAGCCTCCGACAAATAATTGCGCACAGTTCCCTCGGATAAACAGAGCACGGTGGCAATTTCTGCTGTGGTTTTTCCTTCAGCGGCGAGGCGCAATGCGCGTCGCTCTTTGTCATTTAGTGGGTCAGATTCGCCCAGTGCCATCATTGCCAATTCACCATCAATCACACGCTTACCATCCATCACTTTATAAATGGCTTCAATTAATTGATCTGAAGGCGCGTCTTTTAACAGGAATCCCGCTACGCCCATATCAATCGCGCGGCGAATGTAACCTGAGCGACCAAAGGTGGTAATGATGATGGTTTTTGTTGGCAATTTTTGTTGCAGTACCCATTGTGCCAATTCCAAGCCGGAGCGGCCGGGCATTTCGATATCGGTTAATAAAATATCGTAGTTATTTTGTTTCATGAGCAGCCAGGCGCGATCGCCATCTTCTGCCTGGGTAATTTCAAAACCGGTTTCCATTGCCAGTAAAGCTGCCAGTGCACCACGCACCATGGATTGGTCTTCGGCGAGTAGTATTTTCATGAGCACTAGGACCTTTGTTGTAGCTCGCGACTGGGCAGGGAAATGATAAATTCACAGCCTTTGTGAACCGAGGATTGCATTTCGCCGGCGATTGTTTGCAATCGCTCCTGGATGCCGCGCAAACCATTACCCGGAGTTAAGGCGGTTACTGCGCCGTTGTCACGCATTTTTACCTGGATTTTATCGCAATATTTGCTGAACTCGATTTGGCAGTGATCGCCTTTGCTGTGACGTAAAATGTTGGTGGTCAGTTCGGTTAGCGCAAGGATGACTGCGGTTTCAGCACGTGGGGATAATTGCGGAATTTCGCCGTTAAGCTCAACGATGAAACCTTTTTGACGCAAGCGCTCGCACAACTCCATTACTTCACCGGAAAGTCCGCGGTGCTTGTAGCCGGATACAGTTTGACGCACAAGGCTCAAACTATTACGTGCGATTTGATGTAATTCAGATAAATGTTGCTTGGCGACATCCTGCTTTTCCTGCGCGAGTAACTTTTCGGCGAGTTCGGCTTTTAGCGCGATACTGGATAAGGTGTGGCCCAGAATATCGTGCAGGTCGCGGGCAATGCGTTCGCGCTCGGCAATAATCGCCAGCTGTTCAACCTCCTGGTGGCTCTTAAATAAATTGGAGCGAGCTTCCATTCGCATACGTTCCACATAACCAATGATGCCAATAGAAATTAAACCCGAAAGGGCTGGGAACGCGAAGAAAGGGAAGGGATAACTGAATTGATAGTGCAAAAACAAAATCAAAGCAACCAGTGCCCCGGAAATAGCGAGCCAAACATTGCGACCGTATGAAAAACCGATAACAAATCCAACATAGGAAAAAAAGGTACTGGAGCCGGGTGAATAAGGTGTGATAGCGATCCCCAACAAAATAATGCCCACTAGCGGTTTCCAGACTTCAACGGACTTTATCAAAATTGCCCAAATATAGAGGGTAACAAAGATTAGGTAGGCACCCAGTAACAGCAAAAAATTCCGGGTATCAAAAGGCATGTAATAAATAGGAACAAAGTACCAGAGACTAAATATTAGCCAGACCCAGGACTTGGGGGAACAAAGGGATTTGCTGCATTCAGGAGCTTGGTGATGCATAGCCTCGCCTCGAAAGTGGCTTTTGGTCGGGAAGACAAGCTGTTGGTAGGACTAGTTTGACGCAATCCTGACGGACCAGCCAGTGCCATGGTCATCAAGCATCGGTGACAAATGTCAGCGACCAGTTTACAAACTGGCAAGGTTGATTTAAATTGATATCTAAATGATATCAAATAAGCATGCAAGGAGTTTCCCATGATCCATGAAGTAGAAGCGCGTAGCGGTTCAGGTTACCTGATGTTAGCGACCCTGCTGCTGTTGCAGGTGCTGAGTATAGGTGCAGTATTTGTGTTGCCTGGCTTTCTCAAAATAGCCGCGATACTGATAGCGATATTGGTGTTCATCTGCTGGTTTGGCTTTTATATGGTTCATCCCAATCAGGGCAAGGTGCTGCAACTCTTCGGACAATATGCGGGCACGGATCGTCAGACCGGCTTGCGTTGGGCTAACCCTCTCTACAGCAAGCGTTCTGTAAGTTTGCGGGTGCGCAATTTTGAGTCTGGACGTTTGAAAGTAAATGATGCAAATGGCAACCCGATTGAAATTGCCGCCGTTATTGTTTGGAAAGTGGTAGATACTGCCGAAGCGGTGTTTGAAGTAGATGACTATGAAAACTATGTCACCATCCAAAGTGAGGCGGCGCTGCGCAATTTGGCGACCACTTATCCCTATGAGCAGGACGCTGAAGATGAGCGCTTGTCCTTGCGCAGTGATGCCAATTCCATCGCTCAGAAATTAAAAAATGAAGTGCAGGATCGCCTGCAAAAAGCAGGTGTCGATGTACTTGAAGCTCGCTTGAGTCATTTGGCCTACGCACCGGAAATTGCACAGGCAATGTTGCAGCGTCAGCAAGCCAGTGCAGTATTGGCCGCGCGCAAAATAATTGTGCAGGGTGCTGTGGGTATGGTGAGCGATGCACTGGAACAATTAAAAGCTCAGGAAGTCGTTGAGCTTGATGCGGAGCGCAAAGCGGCGATGGTCAGCAATTTATTGGTTGTGCTCTGCGGTGATCAGCAAGCAAAGCCTGTGATTAACACCGGAACCATTTATTCGTAACAGGTTGCTGCTGTGACTAAAAAATCCTTTCCTCTACGAATTAACGAACAAGTCATCGCTGCAATGCAGCGTTGGGCAGACGATGACTTGCGCAGTTTGAATGCGCAGATCGAATTTGTGTTGCGCGATGCGCTGGTAAAAAGCGGCAGGGTAAAATTGATTCAAAAAGTAGTGACAGATGTAGAAATGCAAGCACTTGATGATGGCGATAAAGATCAGGAGGAAACATGACCCGTTGGGAATATAAAACAGTAAGCTTTGAAGAGTGTGTTACGTTTGTTGGTGGGTTTAACACGGATAAGTTTAATCAAAAACTGAATTTACTTGGGCGAGAAGGATGGGAGTTGGTATTAACAACCGCTAGGCCAAGTTTCACTCATTCGAGTAAATTTATTGCTGTTTTTAAACGAGCGCTCTAAAAAGAACAGCAACCATGTTGCTGTTCTTTTGTTGTTTTAAACAAAATATTCCGGGTGTTCTTGCGGAATGACTTCTAGAATGTTGTATACATCCTTCAGGTGAACGCTCATGGCTGCGGCTGATTTTTCCGCTGAACCTGCCTTTATTGCTTTGATAATTGCTGCGTGCTGGTTGAGTACGCGCTTATATTGTCCGCTCACGTGCAAACTCAAGTTGCGCACCCTATCCATATGGGCTTTTTCGGCTTCAATAAATGTCGCTACACGCGGGTAAAGTGTGAAGCTGGCCAGGGTTTGATGGAATTCATCATCCAGATTCTGGAATGCCAATACATTGTCTTCTGCCGCTGCCGCTTTCTGGGCCTCGATGATTTTTTCGCAGGTATCCACAACTTCCTGTCGGGTTGCTTCGTCAGTCGCTGCTGCCAATTGGGTGACTACAGCTACCTCCAGTGCCTCACGAATGAAGCGCGCCTCCAGAATTTTGTCCATACTGAATTTAGTTACATAGGTTCCCCGTTGAGGTAATACTTCCACAAAACCAATATTGGATAGCTGTATGAGCGCTTCGCGTACGGGCGTACGGCTAACGCCAAACTGTTGGGCCAGAGCGGTTTCGGAAATCATCTGGCCGGGTAACAGCTCCATGCTGATGATTGCATCGCGAACAAAACCGAATATCTGGCTGGCCGCCGGGCGGTCATAGGACAAGCCCTTGGATTCCGGTCGCATATTAAGAATCGGCTGTTTAGCCACGTTAAATCTCCTTCAGCAAATGAAGACTGCAATGTCGTTGGGCTGTTGCCGTTAGCGTCTGAGATTGATTGTGCCCTGTACGCAGCTCAAAGGCTATTTGTTGAAATTCCTCAGCAGCTATCAATTACTGAAAACTACCAATCATCAAGTGCCATCAATCATCATAACGCTAGCGGGTTATGCAGCTTCCCTATTTTTAAGCATGCTTTGAGTATATTTGTATACAGCATAGCTACTATCAGGACTTTATGAAGGTGGGAAAGCAGGCCAGTCATATGTTAAATCATATGCCACGACTAGGGAATTTATGGTTATATATAAAATAATAATCACCAGCAAAACCACAAAAAAAATGTTAAAGTCAAAATGACAAAAAGCTTGACCCACTAGTATGCAAGGGGTAGGATTATTTCAATGTTTACTGAATCGTCGCCGATGAGGCAGTAAACAGGGGTTGTGTTTGACCTTATTCTGGCGGATTTTTTCCGCCAGTTTTTTTGAGCTTGTAGTTCTCCCTGTACATTTTTTTGACCTCTCCACTTGAGCAGCCCGCTTGGGCTGCCTTTTTATCCAGGTCGGCACTTTTTATCCTGTGTGATTGGTGTGCTCTGAATTCAAATAATTACCACTGGTTTTGTTGAGGTAATAAAAAAGCGGATCTGTATTGGGCAGATCCGCTTTTTCTCATTATGTTGCCAGATGAATTATTTCATACTTTTTTGGCGACACCGGTCAAAGCGTGCCAGCAATTCAGAATAGATTGCCCGCTCTATTCCTCCTAATGCAATCCATTCCAGTAGTAATGGTTCAAATTGTGAGTCTCTTTGCCCAAGGCCTTGTTGTAACAGTTGCACCTGATAATTCATGCGCGCAGGTTTGTCAGATTCCGGGCTTTCCATCCCTGCCAGAATTTCTGCACGAATGGTGAGGATACGCAGCAAGCCACCGTTGTGTTGTTGTTCTTCATTGGTGAGTGTATCGGCTTTGGTCAAGCGCTGTTGGACTGCTTGCTGGGTGCCAGAAGGCCAGCGCGTAACCTGCTCAATTCTTTGTCGTAGCGCTTCTTTTTGACTTGTGAGTGCGTCAGCTGCGGTGTTGCTAAGACGCGCAATTTCATACTCACGAATGGCATCTAGTGCAGAAAATAAATCGATCCAGCTTTGTGCTTCTGCCTGATGGCGAGCATTATCTCGTTGTGCGGCAATTGCATTTACCGCCGTAGTGAATTTTTGTTGCAGTATTTTATTGGCCTCTTTGGGAAGTTCCAGCGCAGTGAATTCATTTTCCAGTTTTTCAATTTCTTCTTTAGCACCGTTAATTTGCTCCAATGTGTTCTCTGCAAACTGATGTAGGTGCCCAATAATTGATTCTGCAGTGGTTACTATTGCTTGACGCTGCTCTTTGGCTGCCTCAAATGCTTGGTTGCGTTTGGCAAAAATAGCATCGCAATGCGAGCGAAACTCTTGCCAAAGTTGGTGTTCTTCTCGTGGCCAACTCTTACCAATGTTTTTCCACTGGGCTTGTAATTGTTTAATTTGATCGGCTGCTGCACGTGTATCTTCAATGTTGCTTAGGGTGGTGGCCTGATCAATTAATTGTTGCTTGGCCTGTTTGTTGGTTTCATATTCGTGAGTAATTTTTCCGAAAAGTTGTTCCATCAGACTTTCAAATTCTTTCTGTAAGTCATTACCCGCTTTGCGCGGCACTGGCCAATAATTTTGCCACTCGGCGCGCGCCGTTTTCAGCGTCTGTTCAACATCTTTCCATATGGCGTTGGTAAAATCGTAACCATCTAGATATTGGTGTAATTGACCCACCAATTCGCGTCGCTTGGTAAGATTGGCTTCGCGCGCGGCAGCTTGTGCTTCAAAGAAATCTTTGCACGGAGCGTATGCAATAGCTGATGCCTGCTGGAATTGTTGCCAGAGGTCGTCATCCTGCTGCTGCGCACCCTTGCTGACTTCTTTCCAGCTATCCTGCAAGTCGTGAATTTTAGTAGCCAGGTTTTCCGGATTAATATTGGTGTTGGCCAGTGTGCGCATTTGTTCAATCAGCGCTTCTTTTTTGGGCGTTACTGCAAACTCATGCCAGTCGCCGAGTTTAATCAATTGCGCTTCAAAGTCTTCCAGCTTTGCTTGAATTGATTTGGGTAGGTCGTGTGGATTAGCCAGCTTCGCACGTTTTTCATTGAGTTCTTTCTGAATGGCGCGCGCTTTACGCACGAAACCTTGTTCTGCAGCCCACAAGCCCTTTCTTGCCAGCTCACTAAATTCGCGTAGCGCATCTTTAACTGCTTGTTCAGCTTGATTTCTCTCAGAAAAAAATGCGTTTATTTTGTTTTTACTCTCTTCCAGAGCTTCCGGAATTTCATCTCCCAACTCTTTGGCAGACTTTACAAATTGTTGTAGCTTATATTGTGCTTGCTTAACCAGAGTGGCATCGGCAATTTGTTCTAATGATTGATTCAGTTGGGTAATGGTGCCCGACGTTTTGATTTGGTCAATCAAATTCAATGTTTGCTGTTTGCGATGCTCAAACTCTTTGGTGAGTTTATCCATGGGTAATTGGCGATTGGCCGCCAGACGCACCGCATTGCTAAGTTCCTGAATTTTCAATTCATAATTGGCATTCAGTAGTTCGTCAATGTCTGCGTGCCGATAAATGCTGGTCGCTAATTGCTTGAGGTTGCGTAGAGCATCCTCCGCAAGTTGTTTCGCTTGCTGATCCAGTGCTTGTTTTTCTTCTTCGTCGGCAATAGCTTGCACGCGCGCAGCAATTTTTGCTTCGCAGGCAGCTAATGCTTGAGTGAAGCGCCGTTGAGTCGATGAAGAGATACTAGAAAGTGCTGCCCATTCATTTTGCAATACAGTGAGTTTTGCTTTAAAAAGTGCGTCAGCCTCGAGGTAGGAGTGCTTTTCCAGTTTTTCGCAAATGCGTATTGCGGTTGTTTCCAGCTCTGCTTGCTGGGCATCTTCTGTTTTGAATTTTTCTAATTTGTTCTTGATAATTTTAAAAACATTCTTGTCCTTGGTTTTTACTGCCTTGGCGGCTTGTTCCAAAACTTCACGACTGTGTAATTTCTCTGCTGCAGCTTGACGCAACTGGCTAGTGGCTCCTTCCAGTGCCAGTTTCAATAACTCCTTTTCGTCGCTGGTGTTTTCCACTATATCCAAAGTAATGACCGGTTTTGGTGGTTTTACTTCTGCAATGGGCAGGGGGGGGGGCTTGATCGGTTCAACCTTGGGTTTTGCGCCAAATAGTTTGCGTAGTAATTTCATAGTCGTGGCTCGTCGTTCATTGGAGTTAGAAGGTCTTTGTGATGCAGAGGCCTTCATAGAAAGTAAAACTACTTATTAAATCACTGTACTGCTTGCTGTAGTAACACTTGTACTGGATGCGGCAGCTTCACATTGTCGATACGTTTGGTTTGGCTGCGACAAGAATATCCGGTCGCGGTCAGCTTGCCCACGTTAGCTGGGTTATTAACAACTTGCGCCCAGGATAATGCATAGATTTTTTTGGACGTCTCTAGATTGTTACTCTCATGGCCGTAAGTGCCTGCCATACCGCAGCAGCCTGTTTCAATGACACTTAATTGTTGGCCAAGTTTGCTGAAAACAGTTTGCCAATCTTTAATGGAACTAACTGCGTTGGTTTTCTCGGTGCAGTGGGCCAGTAAAGAGAAGTTGGCTGCTTTAAAATCGCGCGATTTTGCATCCAGTTGCTCAGCTTGTTTAACAAGCCATTCCTGAATCAGCATCACTTTAGGGGCGTTATCGCCTAACACTTTTTTGTATTCGGCGCGATAAGCAAGCGTCATGGCGGGCTCAATACCGATCAACGGAACTCCAGAGGAGGCTATACCATTTAATTGAGTGGCGTTGGCATCGGCAGCTTTGGCAAATGCTTTTAAAAAGCCATGCACTTGCAATGGCTTTCCATTAGGTTTAAAGGGGGCAAGCAGCGGCACAAACCCAAGTTTTTTTAATAGACTGAGTGTGTCGACGACGAGAGGCGTTTCAAAGTAACTGGTAAATGCATCCTGAACCAAAATGACCGCGTTGTTTTTTTCGGCAGAAGTTAGCTGTGCAATATTTTCCAGGGTTGCATAGTTCACTCCTAATTTTTCTGCGGCTTTATGCAAGCTGATACCACTAAGTAGTGGACTGTCTACCATACCCACAAATCGCGCCATGAAACGTTTCATAAATTGTGGCTTCATTATCAAGTTGTAAGCCCAGGGCATCTTGGCAAGGGAGGGGATCATAAACTCCAAACCGCCAATAAAATAATCTTTCATTGGACGCAAATAGCGGCTGTAGTAAAGCTCCAGAAATTTTGCACGGAATTCGGGGACATCTACTTTTATCGGGCATTGGCCTACACAAGATTTGCATGCGAGGCAGCCGCTCATGGATTCGTGTACCTCGTGAGAAAAATCATATTGTCCTTTGCGTTTGCCAAGAGTATTAATGACGCGCGCAGGTAAATTGAAGATAAAGCTGGTGCGTTTTAGTTTCTTGCTTTCATCCACGGCGTTAACACCGCGTTCACTCATCTGCTTGAGCCACTCGCGCATTAATGAAGCACGCCCTTTGGGGGAGTGTTTGCGGTCGCGTGTTCCTTTCCAGCTCGGGCACATGGCATCATTGGGGTTCCAGTTGTAGCAAAGGCCATTGCCATTGCAGTGCATGCCCTCGCTATAGCCTTCCCAGACTTGTGCGATAATCTTTCGATCCTGCTGGCCGCGAGTAGCTACGCCATCGATTTTTGACAGCTCAATATTTGCTGCGGGCGTGGCAATTTTCCCCGGGTTTAATTGGTTGCGTGGGTCAAATGCAGCTTTGATGCGCTGTATTTGCGGATAAAGGTCACCAAAAAAAGCTGGCGCGTATTCTGAGCGGACCCCCTTACCGTGCTCACCCCAGAGTAGTCCGTTGTATTTTTGGGTGAGGGCGACAACTTTGTCCGTAATGATGCGCACCATTTTTTCTTGTTCGGGATTCTTCATATCCAGTGCCGGGCGCACGTGCAGTACACCAGCGTCCACATGTCCGAACATACCATAAGTCAGTTTGTGCTCATCCAATACTGCGCGGAATTCCACAATGAAATCGGCAAGATTTTCTGGTGGTACTGCGGTATCTTCCACAAATGGAACCGGGCGAATTTCTCCTTCCACGTTGCCGAGTAGACCTACTGCCTTTTTGCGCATGCCCCAGATTTTATTAACGGCATCACTGCCCCAGGCCACTGAATAACTAATGCGACCAGTTGCGGTATCCTGTGAGTGTTGGTCGAGTAAATCAGTCAAGATTTTTACAGCCAATTTTAATTCATCGTCTGAGTCTGCCGTGTATTCCACCAAATTAATTCCCTGAATTTTTTCACCACTCGCTGGTGCAGGGAAAAATTCAGCAACGCTATGCCAGACAATATCATTCATTGCCAGGTTAAGTACTTTGGAGTCCACTGTTTCAATGGATGTGGGATTTGCTTTCATTAACTCGGTAGCGTCGCGTAAAGCCGCGTTGAAATCACGGTAATTTACATTGATCAGTGCACTGAACTTTGGGATGGGTAATAAATTAATTTTAGCCTCGGCAATAAAACCAAGAGTCCCCTCACTGCCGCACAAAATATTATTGAGGTTAAAGTGACCTTGCTCATCGCGGATATGGGCCAAATCATAACCCGTAAGACAGCGGTTCAGTTTTGGAAATTTTTGTTCAATCTGTGCGTGATGCTCGCGCTGAATAGCATCCACCACACGATGGACTTCACCTACGCGATCATCGCGCTTCCAAATGTTTTCTAGTTCATTTTCAGTCAGTGCGTGGGAGGTCCAGATACTGCCATCCAGCAATACGCTGGTAAGCTCCAGCACATGGTCGCGAGTTTTGCCGTAGCGGCAAGAGCCTTGGCCAGAGGCATCGGTATTGATCATGCCCCCGATAGTTGCGCGGTTACTGGTAGATAGCTCTGGGGCAAAAAATAAACCATGTGGCTTGATGGCGGCATTTAGCTGGTCTTTGACCACGCCACATTGCACTCGCACCCAGCGCTCTTCGGTATTGATTTCCAGGATCTGGTTCATGTACTTGGAGGTATCTACCACCAGTCCGTCGGTCAGCGATTGACCATTGGTGCCGGTACCGCCGCCGCGTGGGCTTAGAACTACTGATTGGAATTGCGGTTGTTGGCTGAGCTGGGTAATGCGCACCAGGTCGGCAGTATTGCGAGGATAGAGCACTCCTTGGGGGAGCACCTGGTAGATAGAGTTGTCAGTTGCCAATACTGTACGATTGGCGTAATCCGGATTGAGGTCACCGCTAAAACCTGAGTCGTGCAACGCATGAATAAAACTCAGGTACAGGGCCTGGACTGGGGAGGTTTGGTCGATACGTGGAATCATGGTGCAGGATAACCAACAAAGTACAAGAGAAAAGTTGCGCGCATTCTACTCCCTTGTGCTGCCAAAGTCCCTCTGGATCGACAGGATTGCCTTGTTCTTTTGGTGCTGATTCGGTAGTCAGTATTAGTCTTGTTTTTGTTGATTTAGGTGCTGAAATGGTCGAAAAAAGCGCCGGTTTATAACTGTATTTTCATATGCACTATGAACTTATTCGCTGAGGGCATATTAAAAAAGGGGGGTGACTGTTTTGGTTGGGGGGTATCGCCGATGGTAATTAGCAATGGATGTTTAAGTAGCTAGAGACTGGCTCAAAATGATTATGTTATGATCGCTTCAAGCGCAGTGCGCACCATTTTGGCGTGTCGAAAATTCGGTATGTGCTGCAAGGATTGTCTAGATATATTTTTACATCTACCTAGTAATGTAAGGAGCGGCTTAAATGATTCAATTACAACGCAACTATGGGAACGCTCTAATTAATGGTGAACCAGGGCAGGTAGCAATAGGGTCTTATGAGGAGTATTTGGTTCTCGCGCGAATTCCTCATTGCGAAGGGGTTTCTGCTAGGGTAATGGATGCGCTGCATCAGCGAGTAGGGCGCACCGAATTAACTATTGAGCAAGTCGCTTCTGATTTGCACCTCACCAAGCGCACGTTACAGCGCCGACTGCAAAGTCAAAATACCAATTTTGCGCAATTACGTGATGACCTCCGTTTTAATTATGCTATCAAGTATTTAATCGACGATAACATGAGCGTGGATCTGGTATCACGTGCCCTTGATTTCTCGGATCGCACTAGTTTCACCAATGCATTTAAGCGTTGGACCGGGTTGTCTCCCAGCTCTTTCCGTAAGATGTTTCGCGATCACGTTTAATCCGCTAGAGAGACGGATCTCTCTTCATAGATATCATGGCGTTAATGCAGCAACCCTTTTGATGGGTTATCAATCTTTTGTGGTGTGATTGCAGGTTTGTCGGCAATAACAGCGCAATAGTAGTTGACTGCACCCTGTATCAGCGTGGCAGCGTGGATGGAAGATTTTGCATTTGTCATGCGCGGCTCATAAAAGCCGTCCTCGGTGTGGAACAGGGGAACAAATCTTCTCGATGCGATTGCTTTATGTAAGTCCGCGGGTGCACCTTCTTCCAAAAGTATTTGAGCATGCTCCTCCATGTCTTCTTCAGTGTAGATAACACAGCAGTGTGTGCTGCCGTCTTTTGCTCGCAATTCGAAGCGCGATGGATTGGATAAAAAATAGTGCTCAACGACCTCCAGTTGAGAGCAAGCTTGCGCAAAATAGAGGGCAAGCTGGGGGTCTGCAAAAAATGGGGTGCCGCTATCGATAGCTTCAGCTTTTAGGCTACTGGAAAGCTCGTTAAAGTAGGCGTGTTGGAGCTGTTGAATTGCCTCCTTGAGTTCCTGTTGCATATTTTCACTGTTCTTTTTTAGGTAATAGTGAATGGTGTTGTTGTTAAAGGCTCTGACAGCTTCAGCAGGCGTCGCATAGCCAGTCAATAATATTTTTTTTATGTTCGAGTTTTTGATTTTTTCGCAAAATTCAATTCCATTCATTGCCGGCATTGAATAGTCAACGACCAAAACCGATACTTCCTGAACGCGTAGTTCATCAAAACGCTTAATGTTTTGGTGTGTTAACACTCGTTTAACCCAGGCGTCAGAATCCCCTTGTAGTTTTGGTTTATCTTCCTCTGCTATGAGTTTTGCTTCGCGCTGGGCGTTATTAATATAGGTGAGGGCTGAATCTGTATTGTCAAATGTTTTGACATTAAAGGCGTTTGAAAACTCCAGGGACAATGCATCCAGAAACTCCGGGTTGTCGTCAACAAACACAATCTGTGTTGGATAGTAATAAAGAGGAATTTTTGATTTCACGCCGGTTATCCCACAAAGGTTTGACAATCTTTCAATGTCTAGGTGACTTTGAATTCATTAGGGTTAATGAGTCTATTGTATGTCAATTGTGGCGATGTGTGGAGTCGCAGCTGCAACTATGGCAGCTGCTTAATCATATCTGTGAGTTACTGATTGAATCGCTTTTCAGCTGCGTAGGTGGCCCGTCTTTCTGCGAGCTCATCTTTTGCAGGCTCATCAGAGAAGGGTTCTTGCGCCAGTCGCGGTTTCTGGAAACCGAGAGTAAATTTTGAGCCTTTATTGGGTTCGCTAGTAACCTCTATCTGAGCATTGTGTTCATTGATTATGCGCTTTACTGCCTGCATGCCAATACCATTCCCCAGCTTTTTCGCGCTAAAGCCAGGCTCCCATAAGTTGGCTAGTTGCTGTTCTGTCATGCCTGTACCGCTGTCTTGTATAGAGAAAAATACCTTTTCATCGTGTTCCCATGATTTTACTATCAGTGATAAATCGGCATTTTCCCGGCGCGCTTCAGCTGCATTTTTGATCAGGTTAATGAAGAGGATCTTTAAATCCTCCGCATCACCGTTGATTTTCGGAACCGCGCCAAACTCATAAGTCACATTATCGAAGGATTTTTCGAATAGATAGAGACAATCCTGAATCAGTGATTCCAATGAACAGGGCTGAATCCGGCGTTTATGTTTTCCACCAAGAATACTTGCCATAGTTGCGATGAGTTTTGAGCCTCGCTCGACCTGCTCCAACACTATGTCACGCTGTTTGTCACGGTCATAGATGTCGTTTGATAGCACCCCATCGATGATGGCAAATGGGACTTTAATATCATGATGGTAATGGTTCATCAGGCTGAGCATTGACAGGGTTTTCTTTGCCTCTCCTAACTGCTCTTGCATGTGGTTTAGCCTGATCAGGCGGCTTAACACTTGCCCCAGTTCAGATTTGAGCCATTCAAAAATTTTGAGGTCCTCATATCGATAGTAAGTGAAATTGGTGGGGTCTCCCACCAGCAAAATAGCAGGGGCCTCGCTACCGGACGTGATTGGTATGCAGAGTGAGGCGTTGAGCTTTTTCATTTCTTCCTGGAGTGAGTCCGGCATTTCGTCTGCAAGAACTAGTTGTGTCTGGGCGGAGCAGTAGGTAACCAGGGCAGCATCGTGAGATATGGATCCAAAGGAGGTTTCATGTGAACGAAGATTACCCTCATTATTGAATTGCTCTCCTTCTTTTTGAATCATTAGTATTTTGTAATTGTTGGTCTTGATAACCTTTAAAAATAGGTGATCAAGAACATCGATTAACATGGAAAAGCTAATGGAGTTTTTAAGATCAATCTCGGTTTCTGCTTTTACCTGGTCAAAATCGTAGCCGTTTTTTACCAATATTTTTTTTGCGCTGGGTAGTATCCATTTAAGCAGTCTTGGGTAGGCTTCAAGTATCAGGGCGACAAACATAAGCAGCACGAGAATACCGCCATTGGATTCAGTGTGATCGCCAACAACAGAGGTGACTACGAAGTACAACCACACGAAGAAGCCAAGCAGAATAGCCTTGGTAAGACCAACACTGAGCGCCAGTCGAAAGTCCATCAGGTTGTGTTGGATTGTCGAGTAGAACAAAAGCGAGACGAAAACAACGTTAGTGATAACGCCAACGAATTTTGAAAGGTAAAAGCCAAGCCCTGTAGGCATGGAAAATAAAACTATTATTCCGCAGCTAAAACTAACTAGTAGCGTAATGAGAAGCCACTTGAGTCGTTGTTTCTCTCTGCTAGGAGAACTTTTGTAGGAGGCGCAAACAAGATAAATTGAACCTGCAAAACACCAAACCAAATAACCAATAAAAATGTAATACACTGCATCAAGACGCGGTAAGTACCCACTATCTGTCGGTGTTAGCTCGGAAGGGAAAAAAAACATATTGCTTAGCCATAACGCAGAGCTTATGCAAGCACCGGAGATAACAAAGAAATTTTTGAATTTTTTCGAACGGCTGCCTACCAGTCTCCAGGTTAACAATGCAAAGCCAAAAGGAATAAAAAACATTCCTCCTCTGGTTACATGAAAGAGTATGTTTAACAATTCTTCGTTGCTGATTGAGGTTAAAAAGAAAAGCTCAAGCAACCAAATACTCAACGAGAATAGTAAAAAGGCGAGTGACTTGGCTGCAGGGTTATCTTTTTTTGCGAAAGCTAACCCTGCCAGACCTAGATCAAACAGTGCCGTAATTAAGTACTGGATCATTCTTTTCTACGATATCCACTTTGCTTTTGATAAAGTCCCTGCATTTCTTAACGTCGCTGCAAATCATTAATACAGTCTTGAAGTTAAGGTGCGGGTACGCTTTTTCCTCTGATGCAAGCTTGCCACCAAACATCTGATAGAACTTAATGTGTTCTGTGCGAACGGCGACCACAATGTGTTCTGCATTTTGCCTCACAGCCTCTTCAACTGCTGATCCCAAGAGTAAAAATCGGGCCTGGATTCCGCCTCTTCTTTGAAATTGAGGATCTATTACAAACTTGTTTGGCTCTAAAAATGTAGATTCATAACCAATAGCTTTTTTGAGTTCCTCACCAAAGCATTCCATAATCGGGATATCCAAGCCTTTGCCCGGTTTATATACACAAGCTCTTATTGAGCCGACGACATTACTTCTATGGTAGGCAAGGAAGCATATACTATTGGGCTTTCCATCGTATTCATCAATAAACTTAAGCGACGAATTTTCTTTAATGTACCCTTCGGCACTATAGCTTCTGTAGCGCATACCATACACACGGTCGAGCATGGGGCCTCTTGCAATAACACTATAGTAATCATTTTGTTGGATTGTGGGTTGGTTTTGGATAGCGGTATTTAACATGGGACACCTCTTTTTAGTTTGGGTTAAATTGCGTGAAAGCCGCGCTAGACAAGTATTTGTAGATGTCTTAGGCGACAAAATAACATTTGTGTGGCGCCAGGTTTTTTGATTTGGCGTCAAACTCCATTATGCTTAAAAAATATGCGACCTAAAACAACACTTTTGTAACGGTTAACTACGATGCGTGGATGGCGTCTAAGATCCTGACTTTCGTCAATTTTTTGGAGTATGCATTTCTAACTATCATGCGTACGTTCATAATCGACAGATTGAGAAAGAGTTATATGTTTGGGGGTATGATTGTTCGGGTAGTGCACGCTTCAAGGGTTTTTAATTACACAGTTTTTGGATTCATTTTCAATGTCAGACATACACAACGAGCAGAAAAATATAGATAGCGTCGAAACCTTGTTTCATGACATCGCAACCCCGTTGTTGGTTGCAAAAATGAAGGCCGAACTTTTGGTGGATCATTTGCCGTTAATTATCAAGGTTTTGGAGGCTTCGCCGGAATTGTGTCATTCCTTGCCTGCCGGGGAAAAGTTGCGCGAAGCATTGTTGGCTGCACCTGAAATTATGCTGTCGAATTTGAAGGTTGTTCAAAAGAAAATAAACCTGT
>JAGKXA010000140.1 GCA_021151615.1 Cellvibrionaceae bacterium
AGTTTGCCCGGTAGATTGCTTCTACGAAGGCCCCAATTTTCTGGTGATTCACCCGGACGAATGTATTGATTGTGCCCTGTGCGAACCTGAGTGCCCGGTGGGCGCTATCTTCTCTGAAGATGAGCTGCCAGATGATCAAGCGGTTTTTCTTGAATTAAATGCCGAGCTGGCGCAGGTATGGCCGAACATCACCGAGATCAAAGATTCTCCCGCCGATGCGGAAGAATGGGATGGGGTTCCAGGCAAACTGCAATACCTGGAGCGTTAATCACTCCTTGTTAGCAAACTAAAAAACCGTGCGTTGCGCGGTTTTTTTTCGCCTGTCGCTAGTCGGCGGGTCTATCCATAAACAATTGTTCTATTGAAACGGGAAAGGCTGCAATGACGGCACAACCCCCTGTGCTACACTCAGAACAGTTTTAAACCAGCCCGGCAATCAACCAATAACGATCACAACAACCAATAAATTGAGGAACAAGCTATGGGGATTAACGATAAGCCTTACAGCGAAAAGCGCGATTTTATCCGGATGAAAATCGGCGCTCCTTTGAATGCCAAACTGGCAGTTGCATCAGAGACCCTTGAAGGCCTATGTGTGGATCTCAGTGGCGGTGGACTGCAGGTTGAAACCAACCAACCCTTGCCGATTGGCACTGAAACCGAGGTGGAGGTTTCCTCTGACCATGGCCATAGCCCTACCCTAAAAGCCAAAGCGCGGGTGGTGCGTTCCCTGATCGGTGATTCAGGGGAGCATGTATTAGGCCTGGAAATTATCCAGATACTCGCTTAATCAAGGTATCCCAAAACTAAAAACGGCTACTCATGGTAGCCGTTAGCGGACAAGTCACCCCGGAAGCTTACTCGAAATCTTCCTCACTGAAATCTTCTGTACCGAAGTCATCCTCTACATCGCCATTGTTAATCAAATACGCTCGACGTTGCAGATAAACATCGCGAATGAATATGTACTTATCACCAGTCAGGTTTTTCTCCAACGATAACAACTGTGCGCGGGTATTTAACAGGGATATGCCTTTTACCGTATTGTCAGTAGGTACATGGTCAATGTAGTTGGTGGGATCGGTATACCAATCAATCGGTTTACCCAGGCCATCGCGCACAGTGCTTGGGCCAAGAAATGGCAACACCAGATAAGGCCCTTGCCCCACCCCCCATACCGCCAGAGTTTGACCAAAGTCTTCGCGCTCATCCGCAGGCAAGTTCATGTATTGGGCGACATCCAACAGTCCACCCAGCCCCAGGGTCGTATTAACCAACAAGCGGCCTGTATCGTGACCAGCTCCTTTTAAATCCCCCTGCAACACCCCGTTAACCACATTGGGCACTTCCAACACATTGGAAAAAATATTGGACACACCCGTTTCTAACGGATCAGGCATTACTGCTTTGTAACCCTTGGCAAGCGGCTTTAAAAACCAGCGATCCAGAGTGTCATTAAAGCTAAACATGGCGCGGTTAAAACCTTGCCAAGGGTCTTGGTTAACAGATCCTTGCTCATCCTCTGCGAGCACAGTAACCGGTGCAGCAACGCCGAGGATAAGACAAAACGAAAGGGGTTTAAGGAAAGGTTTCATAGAGTCCCTGTAATCACGGCAGCACGGAAATGGCTGCAAAAGATAGGTGTCACCTTCGGTAACGGGTGTGCCACTTTAACCAAAGGATCGAGTAGCGACAACCATCTTTACGTCGTTAAGTCCGCGTGGTTACAAATTGCAACAATCCTTTTTTTGACATATTCCCGCCATTTTTCCGCAATAAAACTTTCATAAAACTGTCGTCCAAATTTCACATTTGTCATCAAAGATAGCGCCACCGACGCGAAAGCAGAGCTGAATCACAAAAAGCCACGCGTTCACACATTTCCTTTACCCCCTGTGAAATTGAGAGAGTGACCTCATGAAACTGAAAAATATTTTTGCGCTGAATGTAATGGCTGCAGCACTGGCGGCATGCGGCGGTGGCGATGTAAACCTGAATCCAAGTAACTCCGTCACTGACTCAAACAACACCACCATCAACAACCCGGCCAACCCAACTCCAGTGGTTAACCCCTGCGCTAAATACGAACAAGATGGCCAAACCTTCCAGGGCGCACAAGATGGCAAAAACTGTGTGTACAACACCAGCTTCGCCTCCAGCGCCAAACAATTAAAAGTGAGCCTGTCTATCCCGGAGCTGGCTGACAATGGGGTGCATATTTTCCAGGGCGCACTGTTTATTGGTGAAGATGTGGATAGCAACGTTGCCGCCGCCGGTAAACGCATTCCACAAGAGGGCGAAGGTGCAACCTTGAACGTAGCTGCCGGTGCAAAAATCGCGTTTGAACGCGGTGAAGACTATGTGCGCATTGCGCGCGGCTCAAAAATTATCGCTGAAGGCACTAAAGCCAAGCCAATCATTTTCTCCGGTGTAAAAGATTTGCGCGATAAGACTGCCACCATTTCTGACCGCGGTTTGTGGGGCGGAATTCAAATTAACGGTAACGGAAAAACCAACAAGTGCACTGACGCTCAACGCCAACCCACTGCAACCAATGTCCATGGTTGCCACATTACTTCCGAAGGTTTGCCAGGTACTTACGGTGGCAATAACAACACTGAAAGTTCAGGCACCCTGAAGTACGTTATCGTTAAACACGCTGGCTACAAAGTTGTAGAAGGTAACGAGCTGAATGCAATTACCCTGAATGCTGTTGGTTCCAAGACCATTATTGATTACGTTCAATCCTACGCTGCGCAGGATGATGCTTTCGAATGGTTCGGTGGCGCAGTTAACGCAAAACACATTGTCGCCGTTGGCACCTCTGATGATGGTTTTGACTTTACCGATGGCTATACCGGCAACATTCAGTTCGCCCTGTCTGTACACCCAACCGGCGTAGGCGGCAATAACTGCGTTGAAGCAGATAACACCGGCGTGGGCCGCGCTGACGACATTGCACCGCTGACCAAAGTGCGCATCTCCAACCTGACTTGCGTTACCAACAACGTGGTGAAAAATCAGGGAACTACTCCGTCACCCGATGGCGACTCTCTGGGTCTGCTGATTCGCGAAGGCTTCTTCGTGGAACTCTACAACAGCGTAGTAACCTCTAACGCTAGCGGCATGGCTTCCAAAGCGCTGTTTACCTTCAATGACACCGAAGGCCCACAAACCATCAAAGGTGCTAACGACGGTTGGTCCGTTGCCAAGAGTAACCTGTTTGCTGGTACTGCAGGTGTAGCACAATCAAAAGTTGACCCATCTAACGCTGGTTTTACCACCGCAGCCTGGTTAGCCAACACCACTAACAGCAACAACACCGTGATCACCGCCGCAAACCAGTTGCCAGTGAACGTGTTGAAAGGCTCCGCAACCAACGATAAAGCCTACTTGACCCTGGCTGCGCTCACCGATGCCACCACTGCTCCGGTGACCATTGCCCTGTTCGACGTAAGCAAGTTGGCAGACAGCTTTCAGGCCGGTGCAGTACCCGCAACCGGAACCAGCACTTTCTTTGTAAATCCAACCCACCTTGGCGCTGCATCTGAAGCTAATGACTGGGTATCTGGCTGGACATTTGGCCTCTAATTGAGATTGCACACTTCCATGTTGTGATCCCCCGACAGAGGCGCCTCCGGGCGCCTCTGTCATAAGAAGCCATCCCTATTGCCTGCTTACACAAGGTTTTCACCATGCAAAGATTAAATACCAAGCGACGCCAGCTCTTTCTGGCCATCACCGCCGCTTCATTGGGTATTTGCAATATCGCCACAGCCCAGGAAGCTGAAACTCAGGAAGCTCCCGATTCTGGTTTAGCAATAGAGGCACCGGTAATTGAAGAGATGCTGGTTACCGGACGCCAGCAAAGTGCAGCGCAATCGGTAGTGACCGAGCGGCTCGAAGAAGCCTTCGCCGCTGACCTGATGAGTTCCGACCAAATTTCCCGTACCGGAGACTCCAACGTTGCGGTAGCGCTGACCCGGGTAACCGGCGTAACCCTGCTCGATGGCAAATACGTTTACGTGCGTAGCCTGGGTGAGCGCTATTCCAGTACCACATTGAATGGTGCTGCTGTTCCCTCGCCTGAATTGACGCGCAACGTACTGCCGCTCGATTTGATTCCCTCATCAATTGTTGAATCATTAAAAGTTCAAAAAGCCTATTCACCAGAATTAGCGGCGAACTTTGGTGGTGGTGCAGTTGATATTCGCACTAAAGGCGTACCCGACGAGTTCGTGTTTAGCATCGCGATGGGTTCGGGGACGAACTCAGAAAGTGATGACGGATTAACGCATGCCAGTCACGGCGAAAAACACAACATGCCATCACAAATGCGCGAAGCATTAAATACTTATCAAGGCAACTTGAGCGAACAACGCATTGGCGATTTTTACAAACGTGCAAACCCGACTGTCACCAACGCTGAACGCGATGCTTTCGCGGCGCAAACCAATCGCGATTTATTATTATCATTAAATCGCGATGTAGAAATTTACAAAAAGTCCTTGCCAGTAGATTTTTCCGGAAGCTTGGCGTTAGGAAATAGTTGGGATTTAAATGATGACATTTCCCTGGGTGCCGTGGTTAACTTCGGCCAGGACACCAAATGGCGCAACAAAGACCAGGAACGTCGTGACATTGGCTCTCCAGAAGATCGCTATTCCAAAACCGAACGCACCAGCGAAGAAACCCGTCAGGTAATTTCTACCAATCTGGGTCTTGATTACCAAGATTTGCACAAGCTACAAGCCAGTGTGTATCACATCGAAAACATTCACGATGAAGCGCGTATTAAAACCGGATTCAATGGCAGCAACTACACACTCGCCGAAGGCAGTGAATACGTGTTCTACGATACGCGCATGGAAAACCGCGAATTGGAAGTGGGCCAACTTACCGGCGAACACAAACTTGATCAATTGAATAACGACTGGTTGGACATACTGGTGTTTGATTGGTTTTATTCGGATTCTACCGTTAAAACTGACGTACCCAACCACACCACCGTTGCCGGGGACAACACCGTCAACCCAACTAGTGGTGCATTTATCAGTACGCAATTATCACCGCGCGCGGCTATGGCCAGCTTTGAATTTCTCAATCTCGAAGACAGCGTAATTAGCAATGGCTGGAACGCGAAAGTACCGCTGATATTTGATAGGTTGGAATTAACACTATCCGGTGGATTTAATTACAACGAAAAGTCGCGTGAGTATTACGGCTATACCGCCAATATTGATGCTGGAGGCAACCAAAGTAATGTACTCAGCGGCAATGTAAATGATGTGCTCAACAGCAATCGCATAACCGATCTCAATAATAATTTTGACTTGAGTGTCGGCGGTGGATTCGGCACCGAAAGCTATGTTGCAGGACAAATTATTGAAGGTGCTTACGGGATGTTCGATGCAAACTGGGATGAAACCTGGCGCATCACCGGCGGTGCACGCAAAGAAACATTCAAACAAGGTTTATTGCCAGTAGATCTGCTGGATTACACCGGCAATAGTCTGGCAAAAATCATTGATGACATTACCAATAACCCGGATCAGCGCTACGGTTTTGCGCAAGAGGATTGGTACCCGTCACTCGCCATCACTTACATGAACGAAGGCTTTATGAATACCGAAGCCTTCCAGGTTCGCCTGAGTGCAAGTGAAACTGTAGTGCGACCCGACCTGCGTGAAATGTCGGACGTAGTTTATATCGACACTGAATTGGGTATGAAAGTAAAAGGAAATTCGCGTTTGGAATTTTCCGAATTAACACATTACGATCTACGCGCAGAATGGTTCTTTGACAGTGGCAATAACTTTACTGCCACATTATTTTACAAAGACATAGCCAATCCTATCGAAAGTACACGCTTGCCTGGCTCGGATGACGATGTAATTCTCACTTTCGAAAATTCTCTGAGTGGTGAAATTTACGGTTTGGAAATGGAAGTATTGCGCGATCTTGGCGCAGGCTTTTTTGCTTCATCCAACCTGACTCTGAGCGAATCGGAAATTGTTTCACCCGAAGGCCAGGGTTACACCAACAGCACTCGCCCAATGACGGGTCAATCCGAATATGTGCTTAATGCGCAATTGGGTTTTGACTCGGAAGATGGACAGCATAGTGCATCGCTGGTGTATAACCTGTTTGGTGAGCGTCTGTTCTTTGCCGCGCGCAACATAGGCACCCATCAAGATGCCTACGAGCAACCGTTTAACTCGCTGGATTTAACCTACTCCTGGTATGCGACGGATAACGTCACGACCAAAATAAAACTCGGCAACATCCTCAATGAGGAGCGCGTGTTTGAACAGGTTAATTCTAACGGAGAGAGCGTCGATATTTTAAAACAACAGGTAGGAACCAGCTTTAGCCTGGATGTGAAATACACCTACTAGGATGTAAGTGTTACTCAGGGACGAACGCATTGGTTAATCCATCCAATATGGGCCACTGCGGTGGCTCTTTTTTATTTTCAGTGGCTATCGGGGAGAGTTATTCACCCCTACCCGATAGCGCTTAAGTATTACACCGCAATTTCTGCTAAATTACCTTTTTCTTCCAACCAGTTTTTACGATCGCCCGCTCTTTTCTTGGCCAGCATCATATCCATCACTTGCAGTGTTTCATCGCCTTCCTCAATGGTGAGCTGCACCAAACGGCGAGTATCGCGTGCCATGGTAGTTTCGCGCAATTGCAGCGGGTTCATTTCACCCAGACCTTTAAAACGCTGCACATTGGGTTTGCCCTTTTTGTTTTCCGCTGCGATGCGATTCAGCACACCATTTTTCTCGCCTTCATCCAGCGCGTAATAAACTTCTTTGCCAATATCGATACGATAGAGCGGTGGCATGGCAACAAATACGTGACCATTGCGCACCAGCACCGGGAAGTGTTTTACAAAGAGCGCACACAATAAGGTTGCGATGTGTAAACCGTCCGAGTCGGCATCGGCGAGGATGCAAATTTTGTGATAGCGCAATTCACTCAGGTCTTCACTGCCCGGATCCATGCCGATGGCAACCGAAATATCGTGCACTTCCTGGCTTGCCAGAATTTCTGATGAGTCCACTTCCCAGGTATTCAGGATTTTTCCACGCAACGGCATGATTGCCTGGAATTCGCGGTCACGCGCCTGCTTGGCTGAACCACCTGCTGAGTCACCTTCCACCAAAAATAATTCGCTGCGCGCAGGGTCACCACTTGAGCAATCGGCTAGTTTTCCCGGTAACGCGGGCCCTTGAGTAACGCGCTTACGCTCAATTTTTTTACTGGCGCGCACACGCTTTTGCGCATTACTGATACAAAATTCAGCAAGCTTGTCGCCATCTTCGGTGTGTTGGTTTAACCAAAGCGCAAAGGCATCTTTGGTAATTCCAGAAACAAATGCGGCCGCTTCACGCGAGGTTAAACGCTCTTTGGTTTGACCGGAAAATTGCGGGTCAGCGTGTTTATAGGAGAGCACATAACAGCAGGCATTCCACAAATCTTCCGGTGCGAGTTTAATGCCGCGCGGAATTAAATTGCGAAACTCACAGTAATCACGCAATGCATCCAGCAAGCCGGTGCGCAAACCATTGACGTGAGTTCCACCCTGTGCGGTGGGAATCAGGTTTACGTAACTTTCCTGAATTAATTCACCACCTTCCGGCAACCATTGCACCGCCCAACTAACGGCTTCTGTTTGACCGCTAAAATCGCCCACAAAAGGTTGTTCAGGCAAGGTGAGCCATTCTTTGGTGGCACCGGCAAGATAATCTTTTAAACCGTCTTCGTAATACCAAACATCTTTCTCGCCCGTTTGCTCATCAACAAAGGTAACCGTTAAGCCGGGGCACAATACTGCTTTTGCGCGCAACACATGGCGCAAGCGGCTGACTGAAAACTTATTGGAATCGAAATATTGCGGGTTTGGTAAAAAGTGGACACTGGTACCCGTTTGGCGCTTGGGGCAGGTATCAATAATTTCCAGATCACTGGCTTTATCACCATTGGAAAAGCCCATCTGGTAAACATTGCCATCGCGCTTAACAGTAACAATTAATTTTTCTGATAACGCGTTTACGACGGACACACCTACACCGTGTAAACCACCGGAAAATTGGTAATTTTTGTTGGAGAATTTTCCACCCGCATGGAGCGTACACAAAATAACTTCCACACCGGGTTTACCCTGCTCCGGATGAATATCCACCGGCATGCCGCGACCATCGTCTATCACCGTAATGGAATGGTCTTTATGCAAAATGACATCGATGGATTTTGCATGGCCTGCAAGCGCTTCATCCACCGAGTTGTCAATAATTTCCTGTGCGAGGTGATTGGGGCGTGTAGTTTCGGTGTACATGCCCGGGCGCTTTTTAACGGGATCCAATCCCGTGAGTACTTCAATATCTTCTGCGGAATAATTAGCCATGTTTTAATTGATTTCTATGAAATAAAGAACTGTGAGATAAAAAGCTGTGAGCGTAAGAATTGCAAATTAAGATTCCGGGTGTTTAAAAAATTCGATGCAATTGTGTAGATAACGCTCAAAGCCCTGAAATGCATGATCGCCGCCATCTTCTATCGTTTGCTTGCAACCGGCGTATTTTTGTACCGCTTGGCGATAATCCAGGGTTTCATCGCCGGTCTGCACCAGCAGCCAATAATTGGGCTTGCGCGTGACAGTTACATCAACGGCAACAATTTCATCGATATGCCCTGCGTGTAAGCGGTAGCTATCATCCGTGTGATAACTTTTCAGGTCAACCTCTAAATACTCCGGCATAAAACTCTGTGGACTCACTGCGGGGTTAATCAGCACTGCACACAGATTATATTTTTCTACCAACCAGGTTGCCCAAAAACCGCCCAATGAACTACCCATTAGATATACCGGTTGTGGTAGCAGGTGCTCCACCAGTGATTCAAGAATAGCTCGCGTTTGAGTGGGATACGGCGGTAACTGGGGGCAGTAAAAATCAATTTCCGGGTGATTGGCTGCAAGCCAATCCTGAGTTTGACGAGCCTTGAAAGATAAGGGGGAACTGAGAAAACCATGGATATACAGCAGTGCAGCCATGAGTCGAATTAATAGCCCGCAGATTTGTAATCAATTACGTAGCTTTTCCCAGTGACGCGCGCAACACCAGTGGCAAAGCTGCCATCATCATTCAACTCAAACCAGCGGTATCCGGGCATCAACGTATCTACCGTGAAATCTTCACACAGTGGTTTGAATTGCACACAAGTTGATGGAGTGGCTAACAGTTCAACACCATTGCGTAAGGTGCGAAACTCCTGATGCACGTGCCCCCAGGTAATAATTTTTATGTTGGAATAGGAATCAGTAAGTTGAAAAAATGTATCCGCATTACGCACTACATATTGATCAATCCATGAGCTCCCAACCGGAACCGGTTGATGATGCATGGAGACAATAATGTTTTTATCGGGATTAGCATCCAGGATATGCTCCAGATAATCCAGCTCACTGGCAGCCAGTTGACCGTATACCTGGCCGGGAACGCTTGAATCCAGCAAGACCACCAACCAATTTCCCAGATCCACCAATCGCCCCAGGATCTTCAGTGCATCCTGACTGGATTCCATAATATCGGCATCGTCGTGATTACCCGCGAGCCAACTCAAGGGTTGGGAAAAGTAGCGGCGAACAATTCGCTCATAGCGGTTATAACAATCGATGTGGCCAGCGCTGGCAACATCACCAGTACACAGTAAATGATCAAAAGAAGATTCTGCCTGTTGGATCAGCTGTAGCACATCCTCAAGGCTCTGGTCGGTATCTAGTCCCAGCAGGGTCTCACTTTTCTGTGGTCCCAGATGGCAATCGGTGATCTGAATCAGACGCACTGGTAGCTCTCATTCCCGTTTTGGTTAAGTCTGGTTGATATATTTTTGTTATTAATGGCGGGTTTCCATTTTGAATCACGTGGACTCAGGTGTCAGAATGGATGAATATCATTCGCAAGATATACGCTAAACCGGGTTTTCGCCAGCCTGAGTCCAGCGAAAACACCGGTTTCTACGTTAAAAGATGTAAATTTTGTGAAGGAGATAGAACTACCAGCAATATCAGAATTGAAAACTGGTGTCAGGAGTAAACGCATGTTCAAGGCACAAATTTAACCACTCCCCCAAAAAACGGTTGAGTTGGTATTTTTCATCACTCTGGTACATGGATTGGTTGGGATATTCATAGCGCGGACGCAAACGCTTATGCCCCTCCCACGCCAGGACTTCTGCCAGTTTGGCGTCGTGGTACATCCGCAGGGTTAATTTGGGCATCGCCAACCACTCAGAACTAACACCCACACAAGTGCGGTTCAACTCCAGGGTTGTGGTGTAGGGCGACCGTTCCAGAATACGCAATAAATGCAGCCATTGTTGGCCACCGCGCACAACGATAAAACGAAATTCGCTCTGTGACTTATCAGCAACCAGTTTGGTCAATCGCATGTAATTCGCCTCGCACTCCGCCATCTGCAACGGCAAGTCCACCTTATAACGCTCTTTATAAGTGACGTAATCAGGTTGAGGTTTGTTAACGCGCAATGTAAACATAAATACCCATGGGGATGACTAAAAAATCGGGCCAGCAATGACAATATAATGCCCTAAGAAAACACAATGAATAATTAGTGCTTACGCAAGAGTGTCAGCCAGAGTCACCCTCAAGTCAATGGGTGAAAAAAATTATTACAAAGCGGCACGCAAACGACTACGATTTAACTGTAACCACTGCAAACAAATCAACGCTGCTGCGTTATTAAACGCCCCGTGTAATAACTCGGTGAATACTTCATCTGCCGTAAATACGTGGACACGAATATCCTCACCTTCTTCCGGCAGTCCATAAACACCGCCGGCTTGACTTAAATCGCATAAGCCGCAATACAGATGCAATTTTTCGTCGCAGCCACCAGGGCTGGATAAATAATTGCAGATATATTCCAGCACATAAGGCTCAATATTCGCTTCTTCTTTCAGCTCGCGCCTTGCCACCTCTTCCGGCGACTCACCATCCTCCAACATACCTGCCACAACTTCGTAGCACCAGGGTCCGTTGGGTTCATCTAATGCTCCGACTCGAAATTGTTCAACCATACCAATTAAATCGCGCACCGGATCATAGAGCACCACGGCGACCGCTTCGCCGCGTACAAATAATTCACGGCCAATTTCCTTACTCCAATCGCCATTAAATAACTTGTGCCGAAGAAATATTTTTTCAACACGAAAAAAACGTTTATACATTTCTTCGCGGCGAATGATTTCTACATCTGTACGCGTGAATTGGGATTTTTCGATCATGATAAGTCCTGTTAGACATTCCCCTCTTTGCGAAAGAGGGGTTAAGGGAGATTAAACCTTATGATACAACTCCGCACCCGCCTCCAAAAATTCTTTGGATTTTTGTTTCATTTCCGCTTCGACATCAATCATCTTAATAATGTCCTGATCACCAATCACAGAAATATCAGTGCCATTTTTTGCAGCGTAATCGCGCACTTCCTGGGTAATTTTCATGGAGCAGAATTTAGGACCACACATAGAGCAAAAGTGCGCAACTTTCGCCGATTCCTTGGGCAGGGTTTCATCGTGATAGGAGCGTGCAGTGTCCGGATCCAGACCTAAATTAAATTGATCTTCCCAGCGGAATTCAAAGCGTGCTTTGGATAGGGCATTATCGCGCAA
>JAGKXA010000379.1 GCA_021151615.1 Cellvibrionaceae bacterium
GAGCTACAGCTCGAATATTTTTTTGCCATAGCACCAAAATCGGCACCCTTAGCAATAAGCTGTTTGATCTTCTCCGCTTCCTCTTTCGTTTTTACCAAAATATGTCGCGCTGATGCCGATTGTCTTTTTGAATTCATAGTCTGGACTCTTGTTTTCTAATTAAGGGCAGATTAAGCGCCCAGGTTTCTGAATATCTCATTCATAACCTGCTAAAAATCCCCCCACAAATACTGCACCAAACTAATCGCCGCGACCGGCGCAGTTTCTGTTCTTAATACTCGTGGGCCTAACGTGAGCGCGTTGAAGTTATTTGCTTGCGCGTGGGCTATTTCGCTTTCGCTTAGGCCGCCTTCGGGGCCGATTAACAAGCTGACGCTTTGTGGGGTTTGTTCAGCGGGGAGGGTTTTGCTGTCGCGGTGATGTAGGACAAAACGTAGGTCGGAATTTACGGTGGTTAACCACTCTGAAAATTGAACCGGTGCAGATAACTCTGGCAATAAATTGCGTTGGCATTGTTCGCAGGCGCTGATAATGATTTGTTGCCAGCGATCAATCAGTTTTTCCTGGCGCTCGCCACCCACTTTCACTTCGGTGCGCTCGGTAAGCAGCGGTGTGATTTTAGCGACGCCGAGTTCGGTGGCTTTTTGTAGCACCCATTCAAAGCGCTCACCGCGCGAGATACCAATGGCTAATTCCAGTTGCAGCGGCGATTCGCGATTGTCTGCGGTGTGTTCGGCGATAGCAACAGTCACATACTTTTTACTCACTTCCTGAATGACTGCAGCAAATTCACCACCGGCACCATTAAACAAAATTAATTCCCGTCCGGCCTGCATGCGCAGCACTTTACTCAGGTGATGGGAAGCAGCTTCTTCCAGTTGCACCAATTCGCTGGTTATTAAGGTTTGTTCGGTAAAAATTCGTGGGATGCGCATGCTATTAGTGTTCGCTATGAAGTTGTGCGTTGGTAGTGTCGTACACCAGTGACGATGCAATAAATAACTGTGCCGCACCTGTATGTTCGGTGAGTGCATCGGCGGCTAATAAGATCGCGCCGGTCGTCCAGGTAGTTTTTTCGCGCGGCCAAATTACCTGGTCGCGAAAATTAAAACCGGTCCAGTAGCCGCCATCTTCATCCATAAATTGGTGCAGCCAGCTAAATAAATTTACCGCTTTGGCATGTTCGCCTGCAGCGAGTAACGCCAGTGTTAGTTCACAGGATTCAGCCACTGTTACCCAGGGCTCATCGCTTACGCAGCGGCAGCCTACATTGGTTTCTACAAAGGTGTGCCATTTTGTTTCAATGCGCTGTTGTGCAGCTTTGCCTTCCACCACGCCGGTGAGAATGGGATAAAACCAATCCATGGAAAAACGGGTTTTAGGCTCCCAGGTACGATCAAAATATTCCGGGTGATGACGCAATGCATGGCCAAGTTTTCGGTGTGCATTGCGCCAATCATTGGCATTGAATCCCAATTGTTCCGCACATAAAATCGCACACTCCAGGCTTTTATAGATTGAGCTGGATGCCGTTACCAATGCATCTTTTTTGGCGCTGCCATCTTCTGCAACCGCCCAGTAAATTTCGCCAGTAGGCGATTGATAGTGCAATACAAAATCGATCGCTTTTTTTACTGCAGGGAAAAATTTCTGTAGAAAAACCTCATCACCGGTCACTAAAAAATAATGCCAAATGCCCGTGGCGATATAAGCAATAAAATTGGTTTCGCGATGATTTTTATCGACCGGCTCATCACCCAAATAATTGGCCCACCAACTGCCATCCTCCCGTTGTTCTTGTGCGAGCCATTGGTAAGCGCGGCGTGCAGCCGCTAATTCGCCGCCAATCGTTAAACCCATAGCGGCTTCAATATGATCCCAAGGGTCAGCTTTGCCACCAACAAACCAGGGAATGCAGCCGTTAGGCAATTGGGTTTGCAAAATATAGTTAACCGTAGGACGCAGTAGCGACTCGGGGAAAAAGCCTTTGGAGAGCAATAAATTTTTCATGGACACCCTCCCTGTTTTATTTCAGTAACCCCCAGCCTGTCTCCCCGGTTGCGCGCCCCGCTTAAATGGGGAGGAGTTACAGGCTCCTCCCCTGCCAAGGGGAGGGAGGGCGCCC